>NZ_CP162129.1:5047500-5137500 GCF_040834005.1 Paenibacillus sp. PL2-23 | reverse complement strand
TTAGAAGCAGCCACCATTTAAAGAGTGCGTAATAGCTCACTGGTCGAGTGACTCTGCGCCGAAAATGTAACGGGGCTAAACACACCACCGAAGCTATGGCATGTACCTTAGGGTACTTGGGTAGGGGAGCGTTGAATGTAGGTTGAAGTCAGACCGTAAGGACTGGTGGACAGCATTCAAGTGAGAATGCCGGTATGAGTAACGAAAAGACAAGTGAGAATCTTGTCCGCCGAAAGCCTAAGGGTTCCTGAGGAAGGCTCGTCCACTCAGGGTAAGTCGGGACCTAACGCGAGGCCGAAAGGCGTAGTGGAAGGACAACAGGTTGATATTCCTGTACCACCGAAAATCGTTTGAGCGATGGGGTGACACAGAAGGGCAGTGACGCGGACTGATGGAATAGTCCGTCCAAGCAGTGAGGCTAGTTGGTAGGCAAATCCGCCAACTGTAAGGCTGGGCTGTGATGGGGAGCGAAAATTGCAGTAGCGAAGGTCATGTACTCCGGCTGTCAAGAAAAGCCTCTAGTGAGATCAAGGTGCCCGTACCGCAAACCGACACAGGTAGGCGAGCAGAGCATGCTAAGGCGCGCGGAAGAACTCTCGTTAAGGAACTCGGCAAAATGACCCCGTAACTTCGGGAGAAGGGGTGCCTCGGTAGGGTGAATAGCCCGAGGGGGCCGCAGTGAAAAGGCCCAAGCGACTGTTTAGCAAAAACACAGGTCTGTGCGAAGCCGTAAGGCGAAGTATACGGGCTGACGCCTGCCCGGTGCTGGAAGGTTAAGGGGAGCGGTTAGGGGTAACCCGAAGCTGTGAACCGAAGCCCCAGTAAACGGCGGCCGTAACTATAACGGTCCTAAGGTAGCGAAATTCCTTGTCAGGTAAATTCTGACCCGCACGAATGGCGTAACGACTTGGGCGCTGTCTCAACGAGAGATCCGGTGAAATTTTAATACCTGTGAAGATGCAGGTTACCCGCGACAAGACGGAAAGACCCCATGGAGCTTTACTGCAGCTTGATATTGGACTTTGGTACGATCTGTACAGGATAGGTGGGAGCCTATGAAGCCGGAGCGCCAGCTTCGGTGGAGGCGTCCTTGGGATACCACCCTGATCGTATCGGAGTTCTAACCTGGTACCGTGAATCCGGTACAGGGACCGTGTCAGGCGGGCAGTTTGACTGGGGCGGTCGCCTCCTAAAATGTAACGGAGGCGCCCAAAGGTTCCCTCAGAATGGTTGGAAATCATTCGAAGAGTGCAAAGGCATAAGGGAGCTTGACTGCGAGACCTACAAGTCGAGCAGGGACGAAAGTCGGGCTTAGTGATCCGGTGGTACCGCATGGAAGGGCCATCGCTCAACGGATAAAAGCTACCCTGGGGATAACAGGCTTATCTCCCCCAAGAGTCCACATCGACGGGGAGGTTTGGCACCTCGATGTCGGCTCATCGCATCCTGGGGCTGAAGTAGGTCCCAAGGGTTGGGCTGTTCGCCCATTAAAGCGGTACGCGAGCTGGGTTCAGAACGTCGTGAGACAGTTCGGTCCCTATCTGTCGCGGGCGCAGGAAATTTGAGAGGAGCTGTCCTTAGTACGAGAGGACCGGGATGGACGTACCGCTGGTGTACCAGTTGTTCCGCCAGGAGCACCGCTGGGTAGCCAAGTACGGACGGGATAAGCGCTGAAAGCATCTAAGCGTGAAGCCCCCCTCAAGATGAGATTTCCCAATTTAGTAAGACCCCTTGAAGACGACGAGGTTGA
Source organism: Paenibacillus sp. PL2-23 (assembly GCF_040834005.1). Lineage (NCBI taxonomy): Bacteria > Bacillati > Bacillota > Bacilli > Caryophanales > Paenibacillaceae > Paenibacillus > Paenibacillus sp. PL2-23. The sequence goes on along the minus strand of NZ_CP162129.1, from coordinate 5,135,750 downwards.
TAGGTTCGGGGTGGAAGCACGGCAACGTGTGCAGCTGACGAATACTAATCGGTCGAGGGCTTATCCTAAAGTGTTTCCGAGAGGAAACACACATCGTAAGCATATGCTTATGACAGCTAAAGTTCAGCAAACTTTCGTATCCAGTTTTCAATGTGCAAACATTGACGTTTGGTGATGACGGCGAAGGGGAACCACGCGTTCCCATACCGAACACGACCGTTAAGCCCTTCAGCGCCGATGGTACTTGGACCGCAGGGTCCTGGGAGAGTAGGACGTCGCCAAGCACAGAAGACCTACCGTATTCATTTACGGTAGGTCTTTTTGTGCGTGGAGACGTTCCTCTCCCTACTGGGAGAGTGTCTGAACCTTTGATCGAAGTAACTCGACGAGGCATGACCCGGCATTTAGAGGTAGGTTCAGACGCCGACTGGGGAAGGAATCGCTCCGGAGTAAACTCAAACCCAGTGCGGAATGGACTTTGCCAAGCACGAGTAGCCCAAGCCCAGTGCGGAATGTACTTTGCCAAGCACGAATGACCTTTCACAGATTACTGTGGCAGTTTTATTGCTGTGGTCGAACCTAAGTAACCTGATGATGAATGTTGCGCGCTATATATAGTAGAAGGCGGATGACGAGTAAATCCTGCAAATCTGCAGTAATTAATGCTCGGAAAGTTAGTGTAGGGTCAAATTGATGCGAATGTGCAGGATTATAGGCGATGTGTGGTCGTGTAAGGTAGAAGTGTGCTTGAAATGATGTATAATCGCAGCAATTCCTCGTTTGAGCAAACAAATGTAAGAAAATGATGCACTATTGCAGCATTATTCGCAGGCTGCACCGCAGGGAGTGTGACTAGGGGCCTCTGGAGTTAGTTTTCTGTATTTATAGTAACGCTACGGAGCGTGACCCGGCATTTGAGGTAAATTCAGACGCGACGGAGCATGATCCGGCCTTTACGATGATGAAGGATACCTACCGCTATGCACAATAGAAGGTACAGGAGGAGTAAATCCTGCAAATCTGCAGTAATTAATGCTCGAAAAGTTAGTGTAGGGTCAAATTGATGCGAATGTGCAGGATTATAGCCGATGTGTGGACGTGTAAGGTGGGACGGTGCTTGAAATGATGTATAATCGAGCAATTCCTCGTTTGAGTAAGCTAATATAAGAAAATGATGTACATTTGCAGCATTATTCGAACACTGCACCGCAGGGAGTGTAACCAGCGGTCCTCAGGAGTTAGCTTTCTATATTTAAAGTAGCGCTACGGAACGTGACTCGGTGTTTGAGGCTGAATTCATAAGTGACGGAGCATGATCCGGCCTTTACGATGATGAATGTTGCGCTCTATATACAGTAGAAGGCGAATGACGAGTAAATCCTGCAAATCCTGCAGTAATTAATGCTCGGAAAGTTAGTGTAGGGTCAAATTGATGCGAATGTGCAGGATTATAGGCGATGTGTGGTCGTGTAAGGTAGAAGTGTGCTTGAAATGATGTATAATCGCAGCAATTCCTCGTTTGAGCAAACAAATGTAAGAAAATGATGCACTATTGCAGCATTATTCGCAGGCTGCACCGCAGGGAGTGTGACTAGGGGCCTCTGGAGTTAGTTTTCTGTATTTATAGTAACGCTACGGAGCGTGACCCGGCATTTGAGGTAAATTCAGACGCTACGGAACGTGACTCGGTGTTTGAGGTGAATTCAGACGCTACGGAGCATGACCCGGCATTTAGAGACAGGTTCAGTCGACGACCGGCACGAGTTAGCTTCGATGCATACTCAGTGCCGGTGCGGAGTAATAGTTGCCGAAGCCAACGGGGTGAAAAAAGTTCATCCTTACGCCAACAGGGCGACAGTTATACAATGTTGGTATCTAATACGATGCGAGTTATATATCTCGTTTCAATTAAACGTTTCAATGAAAGAACGTTTCAATGAAAGAGGTGACACAGATGAAGCGAATCATAGCTATTCTAATAGCCGCAGTAATCATTGCGGGAGGCGTCACGGCGCCCATATATCAGGAGAACATGGTGTACGCTGCGAAGCCAAATGGCGGATCGAATGATCCACCGGAAGGTATGGGAGGATAATGGTAGCCGGAAGTGGAGCAGCTCCCAATCCTTAAATGGAGGGCTACTCCACCCAAGCTTGCGGTTCAAACCGTCAGATATTTCCGGATCACCTCGTCGGTTAACGCGTGCAGCTCGCCTTCCCAAGCGACGGTGCCTTTCTCCAGCACGTAGAAATAATCGCCGACGCTCTTGGCGAATTCGAGGCTTTGCTCGATCAGGAGAATCGACGTCTTGGCGTCCGATTTGATGGATCGAATAACGTCCCGGATATCCTCGACGATTGAGGGCTGTATGCCCTCGCAGGGCTCATCCAGCAGCAGCACCTCGGGCCTCGAAGCCAAGGCCCGAGCGAAGGCCAGCTGCTGCTGCTGGCCGCCGCTTAAGTCGCCGCCTCGCCTAGTGAACATGGTCGGCAGAACAGGGAATTTGGCGATCGCCGCCTCGGGCACGGCAGTCGCTTTATCTCGGGAGGCCTCCAGACCCAGCAGCAGGTTCTCATAGACGGTCAGCTGCGCGAATATTTCCCTCCCCTGAGGCACGTAGCCGATTCCGCTTCTGGCCCGGAAGCCGGGCGCTTTCCTCGTCAAGTCGGAGCCGTTGTAGGTAACGGTGCCTCCCCGTGCCTTTAATAGCCCCATGATGCTTTTCATGAGCGTCGTTTTGCCGACGCCATTGCGTCCGAGCAGGCAGACGACCTGGCCCGGCTTCACCTTCAGCGTCACGTTCCGAAGAATGACGCTTTCCCCATATCCGGCTTCAAGCTGTTGAACGGCCAGCATCGGCATCCCGCCTTTTCCCCAAATACACTTCCGCTACTCGCTCATCGCCCTGCACCTCATCCATGGAGCCTTCCTTCAGCAGCCTACCCTCATGCATAACCGTTACCTTACTGGCAAAATTGCGGACAAACTCCATATCGTGCTCCACCACAACGACGGAGCGCTCCAGCGCGATCTCGTTCAGCAGCTCGCCGGTCTTATCCGTCTCCTTGTCAGTCATGCCCGCAACGGGCTCATCCAGCAGCAGCACCTCCGGCTCCTGCATCAGCATCATGCCGATTTCGAGCCATTGCTTCTCGCCATGGGAGAGTCCGCCCGCACGGAAGCTGGCCTTGTCACGAAGACCGATCATCCCCAGCTGAGCGTACAGGCGGTCCGATTCCTCGGTGTTCAGCTTGGCGAACAGCGTCGAGAATACGCCGCGTCTCTGGCGCATGGCGATCTCCAGATTTTCAAATACGGTCATGGACGGGAAGATAGAGGGCGCTTGGAACTTGCGGCCTATGCCAAGCTGGGCGATCTGATGCTCCTTCTTGCGGGTAATGTCGATGCTCCCGTCGAACGTCACCTGCCCCGAGGATGGACGGACCTTGCCGCAGATGACGTCGAGCATGGTTGTTTTGCCGGCCCCGTTGGGACCGATGAGGAAGCGCAGCTCCCCCTTGAGCAGCTGCAGGCTCATACCCTGCACCGCTTTGAAGCCGTCGAATTCGACCGTCACATTGTCACACTGCAGTATGGCGGATGGCATCATGCTGAGGCTCCCTCCTTCTTCTGCGGAATTTAAGCTGGCTGACAAGACCGGTCACACCTCGAGGCATAAACACAACGACGATGACGAACAGCAGCCCCATGAACATCGTCCAGCCTTCCGGGTATGCGGTGCTGAACTCGCTTTTGGCCCAATTCATCAGAATAGCGCCAATGGCCGCCCCGATCAGCGTGCCCCGACCGCCGATGGCGACCCACAGAATCATCTCAATGGAGGGCACAATGCCCAGCATGGAAGGGGAGATGATGCCGACATGCAGAACGAACAGCATGCCCGCTAGGCCAGCGATCGCGGCGGATACCGAGAAGATCACCGTCTGGTACACCGCGGGATTATAACCGATGAACCGGACGCGGTTTTCGCCATCCCGAATCGCCCGCAGCACTTTGCCGAAGCGGCTTGCCACGATCATCCGGCACAACACGAAGACGGCAATGAGCACAGCTGCGGTTATCCAATACAGCATCCGCTTCGTATCCGGCGAGCCCAGCGAGGAGCCAAGCAAGGTGGAGAAGCCGGTTACGCCGTTGGTGCCGCCTGTGAACGCCTGCTGCCCGATCAGCAGCGTTGTCGTAATGATCACAAGAGCCTGCGTCAGAATGGTGAAATATACGCCTCGAATGCGATTGCGGAATGTAAAATACCCCAAAACAAGCGCGAGGCATGCCGGGATCAGCAATCCCATTGCTACAGCAAAGCCAAAATGCTGGAACGGCACCCAGAACATCGGCAGCTCCGACAAGCCGCTCCATCCCATAAAGTCGGGAAGCTTCCCGCCGCTCGCCTCCAGCTTCAGGTACATGGCCATCGCATAGGCGCCGAGACCGAAGAAGATGCCATGGCCCAGGCTCAGAATGCCGGTATAGCCCCATATGAGATCGAGGCCTAACGCCACAATGGCAAAGGCCAAAAACTTGGCCAGCAGGTTAAGCCGGAAGTCGCTGATGAACATGGGCGCCAGGAACAACGCTGCTGCGGCAGCTGCATATCCGGCGAGCAGCCATAGGCGCTGGGGGGTTATTTTCGTAAACAGCATACATCCTTCACCTTCCTCCTCCTAAAAATAGCGCTTATCATGAGTCCAGGGAACGAGTACGCATGGCGACAAGCCCCATCGGCTTCCATTGCAGGAACGCCACGATACAGACGAACACCAGCACCTTCCCGAGCGAAGCGTTGGTCCAATATTCGAACAGGGTGTTGAACATACCGATTCCCGACGCCCCGAGTACGGTTCCGATCAGCTTGCCGACTCCGCCGAGCACGACAACCATAAACGCATCCACAATATAATAAGTGCCGAGCGATGGACCGATCGGGCCAAGCAGTGTAAGGGCGCAGCCTGCGATGCCTGCGATGCCGGAGCCAATTGCGAACGTGATGGAGTCCACGCGGCGAGTCGATATGCCCAGGCAGGCGGCCATGTCGCGATTCTGCATAACGGCGCGCATTCGCCGGCCCGCATGGCTTCGATAGATGTAGAGATACATCACGACCAGACAAGCGACAACGAGTCCGATAATGAACAGCCGCTTGTATGGCAGGAGGGTGCCGCCCATAATGGAGAGTCCCCCGTCCAGCCAGGCAGGACTCTTCACAGCAACGTTAGGCGCTCCGAAGATGGAGCGCGCGACTTGCTGGAGCACGAGCCCGACCCCCCAGGTAGCCAGCAGACTGTCCAGCGGCCTTCCGTATAGGAAGCGAATCAGGGAAAACTCCAGGATGTAGCCGAACACAAACGCAATGCCGAAGCTGACGGGAATGGCGAGCAAGAAATACCCATTAAACATTGAGGCGGGCAAATAATCCATAAAGATGTTCTGAGTTAAATACGTCGAATAGGCGCCGATCATGATCAGCTCGCCATGCGCCATATTAATGACCTTCATCAGGCCGAATGTAATCGCCAGCCCCAGCGCAACCAGCAGCAGAATGGAGCTGACGCTAAGTCCGTTAAACAGCTGAAGCAGAAATACCTCCATCATATCGCTCCCCTCGCCCATCCTCATGAACGGAAGGAGTATCCGGTCTTGCCGAATACTCCTCCCCATCCGACTGTAATTCCTGTGAGATTAATCCGTTGGCTGAATACTGGCCGCCCATTCGTAGCCCTTCAAATAGGGATCCGGCTTTACGGCCTCGCCCGAATTCCAGAGCTCCTTGAATTGGCCATCCGCCTGCACCTCGCCAATCCGCACCGTTTTGTAAATATGCTGGGTTTCGCCGTCAATCATCACCTTGCCGCCCGGGGCATCCAGCTCCAGCCCCTTGGCCGCTTCCTTCACCTTCTCCACATCTGTGGAGCCTGCTTTCTCAACGGCTGCTGCCCACAGATAGACGGCTATGTAGCCAGCTTCGATAGGGTCGGCCGTTACGCGGTCGTCGCCGTACTTTTTCTTATAATTGTCGACAAATGTCTGGTTAGCGGGGGTGTCCGTCGTCTGATAATAGTTCCATGCCGCCAGATGCCCCTCCAGCACATCGACTCCGATGCCGCGAATTTCTTCCTCAGCTACGGAAACGGACAAGGTGGTCAGATCGCTGGCTGTAATGCCTGCATCCTTCAGCTGCTTAAAAAATGCGACGTTGCTGTCGCCGTTCAGCGTGTTGTAGACGATATCGGGATCAGCTTGCTTGATCTTGCTAATAATCGTGCTGAAGTCGGTATGCCCAAGCGGCGTATATTCTTCGCCGACGAGCTCGCCGCCCTCCGCTTTCAGCTGTTCTTTGATGATGAGGTTGGCCGTGCGGGGGAATACATAATCAGACCCAAGGAGGTACATCTTCTTGCCGCGGTTCTCCAGCAGCCAGCTGACGGATGGTACGATCTGCTGGTTCGTTGTGGCTCCTGTGTAAAAAATGTTCGGCGACGCCTCCAGCCCTTCGTATTGCACCGGATACCAGAGCAGCCCGTTCAGCTCCTCGAACACGGGCTTCATCGCTTTGCGGCTGGCGGAGGTCCAGCCTCCGAACACAGTGGCGACCTTATCCTCGGAGATCAGCTTGCGCGCTTTCTCGGCAAAGGTTGGCCAGTCGGAGGCTCCGTCCTCGACAACAGGTACGATTTGTTTGCCAAGCACGCCGCCATTTGCATTAATTTCTTCAATCGCCATCAATTCGGCATCGATGACGGACACCTCGCTAATCGCCATGGTGCCGCTCTGTGAATGGAGTATGCCGACTTTGATTTCCCCCTCGGCGCTTTCGCTTGCGCTCGGCGCTTCGGACTCGCTTGTAGAAGCAGGCGTATTGTTGTTCCCACAGCCGGCTAACATCATGCTAAGAGCGATCACCAACAAGCTGCTTTTACCCAAACACTTCTTCTTTTTCATCTCTCCACTCCCCAGTTCTTCTATATTTTCCGAACGATTCCTAGGAAAGGACTTCCATTCGTTCGCGTCTATATTATAGTTTCGTGTTGAGTTTAATGTCAATGTACCTGACATTAATATTTGTTTTGATCAAATTTTTGCAGAGTTTTCTCATCGTTACAGTCAATATATAACACTAACCTCACTCATTATAATTCAATCGACAAATAATGACATTGTATGTCGAATAAAGACTTATTTTATGTTAGATAAATTAACAACTAAATATTGACAGTATCTCAAAGGGGATGTTACGATCTGCAATATTCATGGAGCAAGATGATAAGAAACGGAGAGGGAGCTGACCTATGAACCTTACCATGCAGGAGAAGGAAAAGCTGCTGATGTATCTGGCGGCAGACATGGCACAGAAGCGCCTGGCGCGCGGCGTGAAGTTGAACTACCCGGAGGCGGTTGCCTACATTGCAGGCTTCGTTATGGAGGGAGCTAGAGACGGCAAGAGTGTGGGCGAGCTGATGGAGGAGGCTCGCCATCTCTTGAAGCCCGAGCAGGTCATGGACGAGGTGGCGGGATTAATAAGCGAGGTGCAGGTGGAGGCGACATTCCCCGACGGCACGAAGCTGGTCACCGTACATAGCCCTATAGCGGCAACGGTGCAAGCCTATCCCGGCCAATATGAATTCGCCGACGATCCTATTGTGCTGCTGCCCGGACGGAAGCGGCTGACGCGTCAGGTGACGAATACCGGAAGCCGGCCCATTCAGGTTGGCTCGCACTTTCACTTTTACGAAGCAAACCCGGCACTTTCCTTCGACAGGGCAGGCACCGAGGGGTTCCGGCTGGATATCCCCTCTGGCTTGTCTATACGAATCGAGCCGGGCGAGACGATAGACATTGAGCTTGTCGAGGTAGGCGGCTCTAAGCAAATCTTCGGCTTTGCCGGCCGAATGAACAAGGGGGTCGAGGTATGAAGACGATAGACAGGGCGACGTATGCCAGTATGTATGGACCAACTACAGGCGACCGGGTACGATTGGCGGATACCGAGCTTCGGATCGAGATCGAGAAGGACTTCACCGTGTATGGCGACGAATGTGTATTCGGCGGGGGCAAAACCGTGCGCGACGGCATGGGCCAGCATCCGCTGGCAACCCGTGATGAAGGCGTGCTGGATACGGTTATTACCAATGCGATTATTATCGACACCTGGGGTATTGTGAAGGCGGACATTGGCATCAAGGACGGCTTGATAAGCGGGATTGGGAAGGCGGGCAATCCGTTCATCATGGATGGGGTTACCCCCAATATGTACATCGGCGTCGGCACAGAGGTCATCTCGGGCGAGAATCTGATCGTCACAGCAGGCGGCGTGGACAGCCATGTCCATCTCATCTGTCCGCAGCAGATTGAGGTATCGCTGCAGAGCGGGGTGACGACGATGATTGGCGGAGGCTCCGGTCCGGCGACGGGGACGCTGGCGACGAACTGCACCTCCGGTGTGTGGCATATTCGCCGAATGCTCCAAGCAATCGATTCGCTGCCGATGAATTTTGTGCTGCTGGGGCGGGGCAACAGCTCCCGGTCGGAGGCGTTGGCCGAGCAGGTGCATGCGGGCGTCGGCGGCCTGAAAATTCACGAGGACTGGGGCAGCACGCCGTATGTCATCGACAAATGCTTGAGTGAGGCGGAGAAATTCGATATTCAAGTCAATATTCATACGGATACGCTGAATGAGGCGGGCTTCGTCGAAGACAGCCTGCGGGCCTTCAATGGCCGAGCGATTCACACCTACCATACCGAAGGGGCGGGAGGTGGACATGCGCCTGACCTGCTGCGGGTAGCTTCCATGCCGAACGTGCTGCCCTCTTCGACAAGTCCGACCATGCCGTTCACGCGCAATACGATTGATGAGCATATGGATATGCTGATGATGTGCCATCATCTGGACCCGCGTATTCCAGAGGATGTCGCCTTCGCCGCTTCCCGAATTCGCGAGACGACCATCGGAGCAGAGGATATTCTGCATGATATCGGCGCCATCAGTATGACGAGCTCGGATTCGCAGGCGATGGGACGAGTGGGCGAGGTGGCGACACGAACCTGGCAGACTGCTGATAAGATGAAGAAGCAGCGCGGCGCTCTGGACGGAGACGGCAAAGCCGACAACCATCGGGTGAAGCGCTACATTGCCAAGTATACGATTAACCCGGCGATCACGCATGGCATCTCCCGGTATGTCGGGTCCATCGAGGTCGGGAAGCTGGCGGATCTTGTTCTGTGGAAGCCGGCATTTTTCGGAACGAAGCCGGATCTGGTGCTGAAGGGCGGCATGATCGTCCATGCGGCGATGGGGGACCCCAACGCCTCTATCTCCACTCCACAGCCCTATATGTACCGGCCAATGTTCGGGAGCTACGGCCAGGCGCGCTCCGCCAGCTGCGCGACGTTCGTGTCCCAGGTGTCCCTGGACAAGGGTACGCTGGAGGAGCTGGGGCTGACCAAGCGGCTGCTGCCCGTCATGAATTGCAGATCGGTCGGGAAAAAGGATATGGTGCTGAATGGGGAGACGCCGCACATCGAGGTCCATCCGTCCACGTACACGGTGTCCGTTAACGGCGAGACGCTCACATGCCAGCCCGTGAGCGAGCTGCCGATGGCTCAGCGGTATTTCATCAGCTAGAAACAGCCTCCAATCGCGCGGAATGCGGATTGGAGGCTTTTTGTGCTGTCAGGAGGGGTGGGGAGCTGTCTGGGTTGACGGAGTGGACAGGGTTGCGGCATGCCTCGCTCTGCGCTTCAGAAGCGATAGGATGAAGGAGGTAACGCCAATTGACAAGATAGAGAGCAGCCCGCTGACCATGCTGTAGGCTGCCAAGCTGGTAAGGATGACGGCGACATCGAATATAAAGTTGGACTTGCCAGGGTTAATGCCATACTTTTTGTGCAGATAGAGAGCAAGCAGTGTTGCGCCGCCGAGTGAAGCGCCGCTCCGGAACAGCGTTGATACTCCCGCGCCGATGAGCAGGCCTCCGGCTATGGCTCCGGGGATTGCAGGCAGCGCCACATTCGGCAAGAACACGTCCACGGAGGTGAAGGCGGTCAGAAGCAGAATGGCCAGTATGGTTTTGCAGGTGAAGGTCTTGCCCATATACATATACGCAAATAAAAAGAACGGCAGGTTCAATAAGGTGAACAGCAGGGGAAATGGAAGGCCAAGAAGAGGCGCAAGGCCTAGAGACAGCCCGGCTGTGCCGCCGGTAACGATGCCGGAATGCTGAAGGATTATTAGACCACCCGCAGTGAGGAAGCAGCCTATTACAGTTTGAATCCATTTCCTTAATATAACCTTCATTTTGGTTCCTGTGAGAAGCAGCATTTTGTAAGCACCACCTAGATGTTCATGATATATTCTAGAATACAGGAGTCGAATTGATGGATATATGTTAAACTGAATCAAATCCATGTTAATATAGATAACATTGAATGGAATTCATAGGTTTACTCATCAAATTGAAAGAGGTGGCTTGAACGGATGGACCAACTGGATCGAACACTGCTGGAGCTGCTTCAGGGGGATGGGCGCATGACCGTCAGCGAGCTCTCCAAACGGTTGGCGCTAAGCCGCCCCAGCGTGTCGGAGCGATTGCTGCGCTTGCAGGAGAAGGGCGTGATTACGGGCTTCGGTGCCCGAGTATCGCCTGCAGCAGTGGGGCGCAATATTGGGCTGATTATTCAAATGAGCGAGCTGAAGGTATCGCCACACGAATTCGAGAAACGAATCATATTGGATGATGATATACTGGAATGCCATCGGGTCACGGGGACGGTCAGTTATATGCTGAAGGCGGCTGTAACCGGCATGGATGCGTTAAGCACGCTTGTCGAGAGGCTGTTGCCCTATGGTAACGTGAATACATCAGTCATCCTCTCCTCCCCTGTTCTGGATCGGAAGGTGCTGCCGAAGGAGTAGTCGATTAAACGTGTTTCATTCCTAACGCTTGAGGGTACTCGAAGGTAATAACAGTACTTGCGAGGGGGAAATGAGACATGAGAAATCGGAACGCGGTTATTGCTATTGTAGGAGTAAGCATGCTTGTGGGCTGCTCGGCGGATGAGCAGGCGGCTGAGGGCTGGGATTATGAGACGGGACGCGTTATCGCGGTTAATGATGACCGTGTGCTCGTGGCTGAAAGTGCGGATGTGACAGACGTGGATTGGACGGATGGAGAACAGACGGCCGACGAGCTGCTGACAGCTCTGAATCCAGACGCCATCTGGCTGACTGTGACTGATCCCTCCGATCTGGAAGGTCTGAAGACAGGTGATGAGGTGCAGGTCGTGCTGGATGGCGAGGTAGAGGAGTCCTATCCGGCGGAGGCCAAGGCCGAGAAAATTACGGTGCTGGAGTCGGCGGAGTGAGTGTTATAGGTTATAGACTACAATATCTGATTTGCAGAACGCGGATTCCTTGAGAATACCGCGTTTTTTCCTGTAAAGTCTTAACAATGAAGGGGAAAACGCTAAGCTGAGCGAATAGGAAGCATATCTTACAAGTAAGCTGCTAGGAGTGAAGCGGTGCATGAAGCTGAAGGAACAACGTCGACGGAGGTATAAATGAAGCGGCGGCGCATCACCCTAATAAGAGGTGTCATGCGTCGTTTTATTTTGCTTGCGGGAGGGTGAACCTTGTCTCGGCAGTCTCGTCTGGCGGAGGTTTCTAAATGTTCTGAAAATTTAATTAACAACTTATTGACCTTGCGAATATTTTGCGTATAATAAAATTAAAGTCAAAGAAAGTCAAAGTCAATTGAGGGTAGAAATGGCTTTCCTTCCTTTGGCGAAGACTCAGGGAGGTTGGTGATTTGCGTAACATTTCCGATCTCATTGAACAGTACCTGAAGCAAATGCTGGACTGCAGCGAAGAAGGCGCCGTCGAAATTCAGCGCAACGAATTGGCCGACAAGTTCTCCTGCGTGCCTTCCCAGATCAATTATGTGATCAGCACCCGGTTCACGCTGGAGAAAGGATACATGGTTGAAAGCAAGCGGGGAGGCGGAGGCTATATTCGAATCCAGCGCGTCGACCTGCCGGCTCTGAAGACGATTCAGTACCATATCGAGCAGACCATCGGGAACAGCGTGGACCAGGGGGCAGCGGAAGGGCTGATCTATCAGCTGCAGGAGGCGGGGCTCATCGCGAAGCGGGAAGCGGGACTGCTGCGGGCGGCTATCCACCGCGATACCATTGCCGTCATGCTTCCGATGCGGGACGAGCTGCGCGCGAGACTGCTGCGGGCGATGCTCATATCCCTGCTGGTCAAATAGGAAGGAGGAACCAGGCTTTGTTCTGCCAAGAATGCGGCAAGAGGCCGGCTACACTTCATTTTACGAAAATTGTGAATGGCGATAAGACGGAATTTCATATCTGCGAAAGCTGCGCGAGGGAGAAGGGCGAGGGCATACCCGGCACGCCGAACAGCTTCTCGATCCACAGCTTACTGTCGGGCCTGCTGGACTTCAATTCACCGGGTGGCGCGACGCACAGCCATGCTCCACCTCAGCCGGTTCGCTGCGAGGCGTGCGGCTTGACCTATGCGCAATTCAGCAAGATTGGCAGGTTTGGCTGCAGCTCCTGCTATACGGCGTTCGCCGATCGGCTGGATCCGCTACTGAAGCGGGTGCACAGCAGCACGACCCACAGCGGCAAGATACCGAAGCGCTCGGGCAGCGAAATCCAGTGCAAGCGGGAGATCGAGCAGCTGCGCAGGGACCTGCAGGCTTACATTGAGCGGGAGGAGTTCGAGAACGCGGCTGAGCTGCGGGATCGCATCCGCGAATTGGAACGAAAGCTTACCGAGCTCTAGCCTCAGCGTCTAACCTAACTTTAAGCTTAAGGCGGCAGTAAAGGAGTGAGTCTGTTGACGAAGCATCGATTCTCGGAGGATGCGCTTAGCGATTGGATGCGGGGTACAGGTCCCGATTCCGACGTGGTCATAAGCAGCAGAGTGCGGATTGCCCGCAACCTGCGTCATCAGCCGTTCCCGATGCTGGCAACGAGCCAGCAGGCGGAGGCGGTGCTGAACCGGCTGGCGGAGGTGAGCAGGTCGGGGAAGCTGGATACTTACGGACCCTTCGACACCATCCTGCTCTCCGAGCTAAGCGAGCTTGACAAGCGGGTGCTGGTGGAGAAGCATCTGATCAGCCCGAATCTGGCGAACGAGTCGCGCGCAGGCGCCGTTGTGCTCAGCGGCAACGAATCCGTCAGCATTATGATTAACGAAGAAGACCATCTGCGCATCCAATGTTTATATCCCGGATTTCAAATCGGAGAAGCGTGGGCATTGGCAAGCGGAATTGACGATATATATGAGGAAGCCGCGGATTACGCCTTCGATGAGAAGCGGGGCTACTTGACCACTTGTCCCACCAACGTCGGCACGGGGATCAGGGCGTCGGTGATGATGCATCTGCCGGCGCTGGTATTGACGCAGCAGATTAATCGCATCCTGTCGGCTGTTACACAGGTGGGATTAGCGGTTAGAGGATTGTATGGGGAAGGCAGCGAGGCGCTGGGCAACCTGTTCCAAATCTCCAATCAGATTACGCTTGGGCAATCTGAGGACGAGATTATCGAGAACCTGTACGGCGTCGCGCGGCAAATTATCGAACATGAGAGGGCGGCGCGCAAGCGGCTGCTGGAGGAGTCGCGCATCAGGATCGTGGATCGCGTAAGAAGATCATACGGCATTCTGTCGCATGCGGCCATTATGGACTCCAAGGAAGCGGCGCAGCGGCTGTCCGATATTCGGCTCGGTGCCGATCTCGGTCTGCTGAAAGGCATTACGCCGCAGGTGCTGAATGAGCTTCTCGTCATGACGCAGCCAGGCTTTCTGCAGCAGACATTCAGCGAGAAGATGAGCCCGGAGCAGCGGGATTTCCGCAGGGCGGAGCTTATACGGAATCGGTTAAGCGTTACAAATGATCATGGGGGTGTTGAACAATGATGTTCGGTAGATTCACGGAGAGAGCGCAGAAGGTGCTTGCATTGGCACAGGAGGAAGCGGTTCGTCTTGGACATAACAATATCGGTACAGAGCATATATTGCTGGGATTGATTCGGGAAGGGGAAGGCATTGCGGCGAAGGCGCTGACGGGGCTTGGCCTGGGACTGGAGAAAATCCAGGACGAGGTAGAAGCGCTGATCGGACGCGGACAGGAGCAGCCGAACAATATTGCGTATACGCCGCGGGCGAAGAAGGTTATTGAGCTGTCGATGGACGAAGCGCGCAAGCTTGGCCATACTTACGTCGGCACGGAGCATATTCTGCTTGGCCTGATCCGCGAGGGCGAGGGCGTAGCGGCGCGAGTGCTGAACAATCTGGGCATCAGCCTGAACAAGGCGCGCCAGCAGGTGCTGCAGCTTCTTGGCAGCAGCGAGGCCGTGTCGAGCAACCACGGCTCCCAGGCTAACGTGAGCACGCCAACGCTGGACGGTCTGGCCAGAGACCTGACGGCTTACGCCAAGGAAGGCAATCTGGATCCCGTTATCGGCCGCAGCAAAGAAATTGAGCGTGTCATTCAGGTGCTCAGCCGCCGCACCAAAAACAATCCCGTGCTGATCGGCGAGCCAGGTGTCGGCAAGACGGCCATTGCGGAAGGCTTGGCCCAAAAGATTATTAACAACGAAATTCCGGAGACGCTGCGCGACAAGCGCGTGATGACGCTGGATATGGGCTCTGTCGTGGCCGGTACGAAGTATCGCGGCGAGTTCGAGGACCGTCTGAAAAAAATCATGGATGAAATTCGCCAAGCGGGCAATATCATCCTGTTCATCGACGAGCTGCACACGCTGATTGGAGCAGGCGGCGCGGAGGGCGCGATCGACGCCTCCAACATTCTGAAGCCGGCGCTGGCGCGCGGCGAGCTGCAGTGCATCGGTGCGACGACGCTGGATGAATACCGCAAGTATATTGAGAAGGACGCTGCTCTGGAGCGCCGTTTCCAGCCCATCACGGTGGATCAGCCCTCCGTGGATGAAGCGATCCAGATTCTTCACGGTCTGCGCGACCGTTATGAGGCGCATCACCGCGTGAAAATTACAGATGAGTCCATTGAGCAAGCGGTAAAGCTGTCGGATCGCTACATTACAGACCGGTTCCTGCCGGACAAAGCGATCGACCTGATCGACGAAGCGAGCTCCAAGGTAAGGCTCAACTCTTACACCGTTCCGCCGAACCTGAAGCAGCTGGAGAACCGCCTGGAAGACATCCGCAAGGAGAAGGACGCCGCGGTGCAGAGCCAGGAGTTCGAGAAGGCGGCAGCGCTTCGCGACACCGAGCAGAAGATTCGCGAGGAGCTCGACATCACCAAAAATCAATGGAAAGAGAAGCAGGGCCGTACCGATTCCGAAGTGACGCCGGATGATATCGCGCAGGTTGTGGCGAGCTGGACCGGCATTCCGGTTGTGAAGCTTGCGGAAGAGGAAACCGAGCGACTGCTCAAGATGGAGGATATTCTGCATGACCGCGTCATCGGCCAGGAGGAGGCTGTCAAATCGGTTTCCCGCGCGATTCGCCGCGCACGCGCCGGTCTGAAGGATCCCAAGCGTCCTATTGGCTCGTTCATCTTCCTCGGTCCTACCGGCGTAGGTAAAACCGAGCTGGCCCGCGCGCTTGCGGAAGCCATGTTCGGCGACGAAAACGCGGTTATCCGCATCGACATGTCGGAGTACATGGAGAAGCATTCGACGTCCAGACTGGTGGGCGCGCCTCCAGGGTATGTCGGCTATGAAGAAGGCGGCCAGCTAACGGAGAAGGTTCGCCGCAAGCCGTATTCCGTTGTGCTACTCGATGAGATCGAGAAGGCGCATCCCGAAGTGTTCAATATCCTGCTGCAAGTGCTGGAGGACGGCCGCCTGACGGATTCCAAGGGCCGCGTCGTCGACTTCCGCAATACGCTGATCATAATGACGTCGAACGTCGGCGCCGATCAGATCAAGAAAAATACCTCGCTGGGCTTCACGGCTGTGCAGGATGCGGGCCGCGAGTTCTCCGTCATGAAGGACAAAGTGATGGCGGAGCTGAAGAAGTCGTTCCGTCCGGAGTTCATCAATCGGATTGACGAGACGATTGTGTTCCACTCGCTTGGCGAGGAGCATATCGCTCAGATCGTGACGTTGATGTCCGACGAGCTTCGCAAGCGTCTGCGCGAGCAGCAAGTAGAGTTCACGCTGACCGAGGCGGCCAAGGCGTTCCTCGCGAAGGAAGGCTACGATCCGCAATACGGAGCGCGTCCGCTGCGCCGCGCGATCCAGAAGCATATCGAGGACCGTCTGTCCGAGGATCTGCTGATGGGCGTCATCCAGAAGGGCGACACGTTCGTCATCGATGAGCAGGAAGGCAAGCTGGTCGTGAACAAGACGGATCAGGCGCCGGTGCAGGAAGAGGAATCGGCAACGAAATAACAGCCATATCGGGAACCCCGCTGCCCTTGTTTCATGAGGGTGGCGGGGTTTTTCAATTGAAGCCAGAAAGTACCTTTCTTGGCATCAAATAAAATGGTAAACTTTGAACATGAGAATTATTAGAGAATGATCAAGTAGGAGCAAGTAGAAGGAGCAAGTAGAAGGAGCATGGGATGGCCAAAATAAAAATCAAATTCGCCTGTACGGAATGCGGCTACGAATCGGCCAAGTGGCTGGGCAAGTGCCCGGGCTGCCACGCATGGAACACGATGGTCGAGGAGAAGGAGACCATCGTCAAGACGAAGGGCGTCGGCTTATCGGGAATCCATACGAAAGAAAAGCCGCAATCCATCATACATATAGAAAGCGGGCAGGAGCCGCGTATCGAGACGCGTATGGCCGAGCTGAACAGGGTGCTTGGGGGCGGCGTCGTGCCGGGCTCGCTTATTCTGGTAGGCGGAGATCCCGGCATCGGGAAATCGACGCTGCTGCTGCAGACCTCCCATGCGCTTGCGAGCAAAGGGCTGAAGGTGCTGTACATATCCGGCGAGGAATCCGTTCGGCAGACGAAGCTGCGCGCGGATCGGCTGGGCGCGCTGACGGAAACGCTGTATGTATTGTGCGAGACGAATATGGAGCAAATTAATGATGCGGTGGAAAATGTGCAGCCGGATTTTCTGGTCATCGACTCCATCCAGACAGTGTTCGATCCCAGGGTAGAATCTGCTCCCGGAAGCGTCTCCCAGGTTCGGGAGTGTACAGCGCATTTCATGAGAGTGGCTAAGATCAAGGGCATCGCGACCGTTCTGGTCGGCCATGTGACCAAGGAAGGGGCGATTGCAGGTCCCCGTCTGCTGGAGCATATGGTGGACTGCGTGCTGTACTTCGAGGGAGAGCGCCATCATACGTATCGTCTGCTGCGCGCGGTGAAGAACCGCTTCGGCTCCACGAATGAAATCGGCATATTCGAGATGGGCGAGGAAGGGCTTCGCGAGGTGTCGAACCCGTCGGAGCTGTTCCTCTCGGAGCGGCCGCTCGGCGTATCGGGCTCTACGGTTGTAGCCAGCATGGAGGGGACGAGGCCGGTGCTCGTAGAGCTTCAGGCGCTTGTCGCCACGACGAACTTTCCTTCGCCCCGGCGTATGTCGACGGGCATCGACCATCATCGGATGGCGCTCATTATTGCGGTGCTGGAGAAGCGGAACGGCATGTTCCTCCAGACGCAGGATGCGTACCTGAACGTCGCAGGCGGCGTGAAGCTGGATGAGCCGGCTGTCGACCTGGCAGCAGCGGTAAGCCTGGCGTCCAGCTTCCGGGACGCGCCGACGAAGCCGTATGACGTTATTTTTGGCGAGGTCGGCCTGACGGGTGAAGTGAGGGCTGTATCAAGAGCGGAGCAGCGCGTGAAGGAAGCGGAGAAGCTAGGCTTCAAGCGGGTTATTATGCCGGAGAAGAGCCTGAAAGGCTGGAAAGCGCCTTCCGGTATTGAAATTATCGGTGTGAGCACCGTGGCGGAAGCGCTGAAGGCAGCGCTGGGATAGGGGGCACTAGAGGAATGAAAGAACCGATTCACCAGGAAGTGATGAATCAGCTGTTGCAGATCGTAGCGCCAGGCACCCCTTTTCGCGAAGGGCTGGAGAATGTATTGAGGGCCAAGACAGGCGCGCTGATCGTAGTAGGCTACAGCCCGGAAGTGATGGAGGTTGTGGACGGCGGCTTCTCTATCAACTGCGATTTCTCATCCAATTACTTATACGAGCTGGCCAAGATGGACGGCGCGATCATTATGAGCGAGGATATGAGGCGGATTCTGTACGCGAATACGCAGCTCATACCGAACAGCTCCATTCCGTCAATCGAGACCGGCATTCGCCACCGTACGGCGGAGCGCGTAGCGAAGCAGACGGGCAAGCTTGTTGTGTCCATCTCCCAGCGGCGCAATGTCATTACGCTGTACCAGGGCAATCTTCGTTACAGCCTTAAGGATATGGGCGTCATCCTGACGAAGGCTAACCAGGCCATTCAGACGCTGGAGAAATATAAGGCTGTTCTCAATCAGTCGCTGACCAATCTGTCCGCGCTTGAATTCGAGGAGCTCGTGACGCTCCAGGAGGTCGCGCATGTCATTCAGCGCGTCGAGATGGTGCTGCGAGTGAAGATGGAGATTGGCCGCTATGTCAACGAGCTGGGCACGGAAGGGCGCCTGATCAGCATGCAGATGGATGAGCTGGTCGGAGGAGTCGAGGAGGACGCGTGGTTCCTGCTTAAGGACTATGCCAAGGACCATACCGATGAGAAAATTAGAGAAATCCGCGGCTCGCTGAAGAAGCTGAGCTCAGAGGAGCTTCTGGAGGCCTCTACTATTGTGAGGCTGATCGGCTATCCGCAGACGAACAATATGGCGGACGAGACGGTATCTCCCCGCGGCTATCGGCTGCTCAACAAAATTCCGCGTCTGCCGCTTATTATTATGAACAATCTGGTGGAGAGATTCCAGTATCTTCCACGTGTTCTTATGGCGACAATTGAGGAGCTGGATGAGGTGGACGGCATTGGCGAGGTGCGCGCGCGGGCGATCAAAGACGGGCTGAAGCGCATTCAAGAGCAGATGTTCATTGACAGGCAAATTTAATTCCCATACAATTGATTGAATGTGTTCCAAACATTGACCGGCTGAGCAGGCAGGACCTTGGGGCATAGTAGAGAAGAGGTGGATTAGATGATCACAAAATCGATACCGAGCCTTCTCACGGTTGGCAATTTGTTTCTGGGCATAATCGCCATAATTATGGTATTCAACGAGAAACCGGAGATGGCAGCGGTGATGGTTCTG
The DNA here is from genome assembly GCF_040834005.1 of Paenibacillus sp. PL2-23. NCBI lineage: Bacteria > Bacillati > Bacillota > Bacilli > Caryophanales > Paenibacillaceae > Paenibacillus > Paenibacillus sp. PL2-23. The sequence continues at coordinate 5,116,495 of NZ_CP162129.1, read as the reverse complement.
ATCGCCATGCTGCTGGACGGCGTGGACGGACGTGTCGCGCGCGCCCTTAATGCTCAAAGCGAGTTCGGCAAAGAGCTCGATTCCTTGTCCGATGTCATTTCATTCGGGGTTGCCCCCGCATTCATCATGTACGTTGTGGCATTCCAGGACTTAAGTCCTGCTCTGGCATGGATTGTGACGGCGATCTTCCCGATCTGCGGCGCGCTGCGCCTGGCCAGATTCAATGTTGTGACAAACAATGCTCCGGGCTACTTCATCGGCCTGCCCATTCCGGCTGCCGGCGGCGTGCTGGCCACGATGGCGCTGTTCAAGGACGACATATCGGTACCCGTGCTGCTGGCGGGCTCTCTCTTGCTTTCCTTCCTCATGGTCAGCACGATTCGTTATCCCAATTTCAAGAAGGTCGGCATCCCGCGCAGCGCGGTATGGGTTGTGCCCATTATCGTTGTCGTCTCCGTTGTGCTGGGCATTCTGTTCGAGCATCAGCTGTCCAAAATATTGTTTGTGCCTCTGTTGCTGTACGCGCTGTGGGGGCTAAAAAAAAACGTTGACCGCCGCATGCCGAAGCTTCGCAATCGCCGCAAGCGCAAAGGCGATGATGAATCGCGTGAGTCCGAGAAGCTAGCCTAATACGATAGCCTTATACGAAGAACGTTTCAACCTCCATAGGGAGGGCGGAAACGTTCTTTTTTTGTGCAGAAATAAAAATTCAATTGATATGATAATGATAATCATTTACAATAGCACTCAGAACAACACTCAACATTTTCCAACAACGCTGACACAAGGTTTTCCCATTTCTCGAAGGAGGAAACGAAATGCTAGAGTCTAACGCGTCATATCTGGATAGTCAGCAGCGCCGGGAATCCAATGCCCGCACCTATCCGCGCAAGCTGCCGATCGCTATATCGACAGCAAGGGGCGTGCAAGTGACGGATGCCGACGGGCGATCCTATTACGATTGTCTGGCAGGTGCCGGCACGCTCGCGCTTGGGCATAATCATCCCGTTGTCATTGAGGCTATCAAGGGTGTGCTGGAGCAGGAACTGCCGCTTCATACCCTGGATTTGACGACATCGGTCAAGGAACGGTTCGTTGATGAGCTGTTCGGCGTGCTGCCGACTGAGCTGGCCCGGAGGGGAAGAATTCAGTTCTGCGGCCCGACGGGCGCTGATGCCGTGGAGGCTGCCGTCAAGCTGGTCAAGACGGCGACAGGGCGAAGCGGCATGATGTCCTATCACGGTGGCTATCACGGGATGAGCGCCGGGGCGCTGAGCCTGACGGGTAATCTGCATCCCAAGCGTCAAGTCGGCACGCTGGTGCCAGGCACACACTTTCTTCCCTATCCCTATGCCTACCGTTGTCCCTTCGGAATCGGCGGGGAGGAGGGTCATCAGATTAGCAGCCGCTATATAGAGCATTTGCTGAACGACCCTGAGAGCGGGGTGCTGCCGCCGGCTGGCATGATTATGGAGCTGGTGCAGGGAGAAGGCGGAGTCATCCCCGCGCCGGATGCTTGGGCAAAAGAGATTAGGCGCATCACCGCAGCAAGCGATATTCCGCTCATTATCGACGAGGTGCAGACGGGAATCGGACGGACGGGTCGGATGTTCGCCTTCGAGCATTCCGGTATTGTGCCTGATGTGGTTGTGATATCCAAGGCGGCAGGAGGCAGCCTGCCATTGTCTGTCATGGTCTACCGAGAGGAGCTTGATAGCTGGGAGCCGGGCGCGCATGCGGGCACCTTCCGCGGCAATCAGATGGCCATGGCGGCGGGGACGGCAACGCTGAAATACATAAAGGAGCAGCGGCTCGTTGAGCACGCGGAGGAGATGGGCCAGCGGCTCATGAAGCATCTGGAGGGGACACGAACGGCTGCGCGGTGTATCGGTCAGGTCAGAGGACGCGGCTTGATGGTGGGTGCGGAGATCGTCGATCCCGAGGGACCGGCGGACCGAATCGGGAGCTACCCGGCTAATGGCAGCCTGGCGCGCGAGATTCAACGCCAATGCTTCGAGCGAGGGCTTCTGCTGGAGCTGGGCGGCCGGCACGGCAGTGTTGTACGTTTCCTGCCGCCACTCATTATGACGGCAGAGGACATAGACAAGGTCGCTGATCTGTTCCATGAAGCGGTCATGGCGGCGGAGCGATTCAGCCTAGGCCGACAGGAGATGCTGCTGGGATGATGGGGAATACGAGGTTCACTACACACTTTTTGCATGAGACAGAGCCCAGCCAAGCTGCGTTCCTCCAGCATATGAACGAGGCAGTCGATGTGCTGCTGCGTGATTTCGCAAGCGCGGATAAGCCATATAGCGGCATTGCGCTTGACGAGCTGTCGTCCATCTTCCGCAATCGTCCCGTATGCCCTCGCGAAGGGGTCGCGATGGAGGAGCTGCTCCAGTTCGTGGGCGGAGCCATTCTGAAGCATTCCGCCGTTGTGCACCATCCCGCTTGCATGGCGCATCTGCATTGTCCCCCGCTTCAGGCATCGGTCATTGCGGAGACGCTGCTGTCAGCCTCCAATCCCTCCATGGACTCCTGGGATCAGAGCATGTCGGCCACACTGGTGGAGCAGGAGGTTATCAAGTGGCTGGCCGAGTTGTTCGGCTATGCAAGAGAGCAGGCAGACGGCGTGTTCACGAGCGGCGGAACTCAGTCCAACTTCATGGGACTGCTGCTTGCAAGGGATCATTATTGCGAGCAATGGGGCTGGAATGTCCAGCAGCAAGGCTTGCCGCCGCTGGCCAATCGACTGCGTATCCTATGCTCCGATGCGGCGCACTTTACGGTCAGACAGTCTGCTGCCATTCTGGGTCTTGGCCAACAGGCAGTGGTGACCATTCCGACCGATGAGGCTGGGAGAATGCGCGTTGACCTGCTGGAGACAACGCTTGCCAGGCTGCACAAGGAAGGCTTGCTGCCATTCGCTCTTGTCGCGACAGCCGGAACAACGGATTTCGGCAGTATTGATCCACTGCCCCAGCTGGCGGCTATCGCGCGCAGACAGGGTTTGTGGCTCCACACAGACGCTGCATTCGGGGGAGCGCTGGCCCTGAGCAGCCGGCATGCGGGCTTACTGGAGGGCATCGCCTTGTCGGACTCCATTACGGTGGATTTCCACAAGCTGTTCTATCAGTCGATCAGCTGCGGCGCGTTCCTGCTTCGCGATCGACAGCACTACCGCTATTTGCGGCTGCACGCGGAATATCTCAATCCCGTCGAGGATGATGAGGTCGGAGTGCCTAACCTGGTGGGCAAGTCGATTCAGACGACGAGACGGTTCGACGCTCTGAAGCTGTATATGTCGCTGCAGCATATCGGGCGCGATCGGTTTGCCGAGATGATTGACCACACCCTGCAATTGGCGGCGGAGACAGCGGAGCTGATCAAGCGTGCGGCGGAGCTGGAATTGCTGGCGGAGCCCACTATCAACACCGTTGTATTCAGCTACATGCCTTCCACGATTTCCGGTCTCGATGATCGCGGTGCGGATGAGCTGAACCGGCGCATTCGGGATTGTCTGCTGGAAGGCGGCATGGCTGTGGTCGCCCGGACGAAGGCGCGGGGGAGAACCTGCCTGAAGTTTACGCTGCTTAATCCGGTTGCGACGCTTCAGGACATTAGAGCTGTGCTGCAGAGCATTGTTTATATAGGGCAAGAGCTAGAGCAACAAATGGTATCTGAGCTGATGGAAATAGGGAGAGGAGATGCATCATGATTCGCAATGTGGCAGAGTTTACAGGTTCAGGTGTAGAACAAGGAGGGGATTCGCGTACGATTGCGGAGAGGGCGACTCTCCAGAGCCTGCTTAACGGCTTCCTAAGGGAGACGGGGCTTGGAAGCTGGCGCGTGGCAGCATCCGGCTGGGAGCTGCAGGTTCCGCTCGCCAGCCAGGACGGAACGCTGCTGATCGAGGTCGAGAGGCGGTCGGAGACAGGGAGGCATCTGTTCCGCTACCCCATTCACTGGATCGGCAGCGGGACCCAAGCTGTCATAGAGAGTGAGCTGTCGGCTGCTGCACGCCTGGTGAGGGAGCTGGGAGCATTGGTGCGGGGCGCCACGCCGGAGAGGATGGAGGAGCTGCTGCTTCGTATCGAGGAGAGCTGCTCCCGCATCGAGCAGTTCGTCGCGTCGCGCGAGGGTGATCGCGAGGAGCTGTATGGCTTCGAAGGGGACTTCCTTTCTGCGGAGCAGGCGCTTCTATTCGGACATCTGCTGCATCCTACGCCGAAGAGCCGCCAAGGCTTGCCTGAGCAGCTGCAATCGATCTATGCCCCTGAGCTGAAGGGGGAGTTCCAGCTGCATTATTTCCGCGCGCACCGCTCCATTGTGAGGGAGGGGTCCTCGCTTGATGGCATATCCGCTACGGAATGGATCAAGGCGGAGCTGCGGGATGCCGCTAAGCAGGACTCGTCGCTGGCAGTCAGCTTCACCGATGAGGACGAGTATACGCTTATTCCGCTTCATCCTCTGCAAGCGTCCGAGGTGCTAGCCAAGCCGCAGGTGCAGCAGCTAATGGAAGCCGGCGCGCTTCAGGACCTGGGTCCAATGGGCAGAGCGTTCGCGGCCACCTCATCCCTGCGCACCGTCTATCATGCGCAGTCGCCGTGGATGGCCAAGGGCTCGGTGCCGGTCCGCATGACCAATTCCCTTCGGGTGAACAAGTACAAGGAGCTGGAGCGGGGAGTGGAGGTGTCCCGTCTCTTGAAAACCGCAGTAGGGGAGGTATCCACCCGCTTCCCGGCATTCTCCATCGTACAGGATCCCGCGTTCGTGACCATTGCGCTGGAGGGCGAGGAGGAGTCCGGCTTCGAGGTTGTCCTTCGCGACAATCCGTTTCAGGGACAGCAAGCTCAGCAGGCAACGCTTGTGGCCGCGCTTGTTCAGGATCCGCTGCCGGGCTCCGATTCGCGACTGGGCTGCATCATCCGAGCCATTGCGGAGCGCGAGGGCCGGACAACGGAGACGGTCAGCCTAGATTGGTTCCGACGCTATATGGACATATCGCTGAAGCCGATGGTTTGGCTGTATATGACCCACGGCATTGCGCTGGAGGCGCATCAGCAGAACAGCGTCGTGCAGCTGAAGGAGGGCTATCCCGATCATTACTATTACCGCGACAATCAGGGCTATTATTTCTGCGAGTCCATGAGGGATCACCTGGCGGCACAGCTTCCCGGCATCGGGGAGAAGAGCCAGACATTCTGCGAGGATGCTATTGCCGACGAGCGGTTCCGTTATTATGTTGTTTTCAACCATATGTTTGGCTTGATCAACGGCTTTGGGTCCGCAGGCTTGGCTGATGAACGTGCGCTCCTGAAGGAGCTGCGCTTGGCGCTGGAAGGGTTCCTGCCGATGAACCGCAAGCCTTCCGTCTTCCTGGAAACCCTTCTGCATGAGAAGTCGCTTCCATGCAAGGCGAATCTGCTCACGCGCCTGTTCGACATGGATGAGCTTGTTGGCTCGCTGGCGGAGCAGTCGGTATACGTCATGGTGGAAAATCCTCTGGCAGTGGAGGTGCAGGCGTATGCCCGGCGTCATGATGCGTAATGTGAAGCAGCTGTTCGAGGCTCCTCATCTGGCTCGTTTCGAGGATCAGGCCAGTGGCCGAACTATCTCCTTCCGTCCGGTTACGGAGGGAGATGTCCTCCTGCTGCATGCCTGGCATCAGGAGCCGCATGTCGTGCCGTTCTGGCAGCTGAATATTCCTCTGGACGCCTATCGGGCGCATCTGGACCGCTTCCTGGCCGATTCCCATCACACCTTGTGTATGGGCGAGCTGAATGGTGTGCCGATGAGCTACTTTGAATCCTATTGGGCAGCGCAGGACGTCATTGGCCGCTATTACGAGGCGGAGGAGGCGGATCAGGGCATCCATCTCTTGATTGGGCCGCCGGATTATCTGGGGCAGGGGCTTGCTCAGCCGCTGCTAATGGCGCTGATGCGGGTGCAGTTCCTTCATGAGGGAACGAAGCGGATTGTTGCGGAGCCGGATATTCGGAATGCCAAGATGCGCCATATTTTCGAAAAATGCGGCTTCCGCTTCCAGCGGGAGGTGCAGCTGCCGGACAAGAGGGCGGCATTGATGCTGTGCGAGCGGGAGACGTTCGAGACGCTGGACCAAGTGGGAAAGGAGGCGTATAGCGATGAAGCATAACGCCGAGTCGTACTTGCCGGATACGCTGGACCTGCTCGGCATCGGCATCGGGCCGTTTAATCTGGGGCTTGCTGCGCTGCTGGAGCGTGTGCCGGAGACCCAAGCCGTCTTCCTGGAGCGGAAGCCCCGATTCGAATGGCATGCCGGCATGATGATTGACGGCACTACCCTGCAGGTTCCTTTTTTTGCCGATCTGGTTACGATGGCCGACCCGACGCATCGCCTTAGCTTTCTGAATTATTTGCAGGAGCATGGGCGGCTGTACCACTTCTACTTCCTGGAGAGGTTTCATATTTCCCGCGCTGAATACGACCATTATTGCCGCTGGGCGGCGGAGAGGCTGGAGGCCTGTCGCTTCGGCTGGGAGGTCGCTGAGGTCACGCTGGAGGAGAATGGCGGAGAATCGCGATTCGCTGTGGAGGCCGAGGAGCTCGCGACGGGCCGGAGGACGCGCTGCTACGCTCGCGATCTTGTGCTGGGCGTTGGCAGCCGCCCGCGCGTTCCCGCACGCTTGAACGCGCCTGGCGCGCCGAATGCCTTCCACTCCTCTGCCTACATGGCGAACAGGGAGCGTTGTCTGCAGGGTCGTTCCATTACGGTCATCGGCTCGGGTCAAAGCGCCGCTGAAATTGTGCTGGATCTGATCAGGGAGCAGAAGAAGCTCGGCTTCCGCCTGGATTGGTTCACGCGTTCGCAAGGCTTCTTCCCCATGGAATACTCCAAGCTGGGGCTTGAGCATTTCTCGCCGGATTATACGCGTTACTTCTACGGACTGCCGCAGGACCATAAGGATGAGATTCGGGCCGGGCAGAACCTGCTCTACAAAGGCATCAGCGCAGGGACCATCGCCGATATTTACGATGCTCTGTACGATGCGGGCGAGGCTGGGGCGGCAGCGCCCCAGGTCCGCTTGATGGCTTGTACGGAGGTGGAGCGGCTGCTCCCTGGCGAAGGCGAAGGCGGAGGGTTCCGCCTGGACTGCCGGCAGCTGCAGCAAGACGCCTCGTTCCAGCATGACAGCGAATTTGTTATTCTAGCGACCGGCTATGAGCATGCCGAGCCGGCATGCCTGGCGCCGATTGCCAGCCGATTGCAGCGGGATAGCCAAGGGAGACTGGCGGTGTCCGAGCATTATGAGCTGAGGCTGAACGCCGATGGGGGGAGCCGCATCTTCATCCAGAATGGAGAGCTGCATACGCATGGCGTTGGCGCTCCTGACCTTGGACTCGGCGCGCACCGGAACAGCGTCATTATTCGGGAGCTGACGGGACGCGAGGTGTACCCCGTCAGGAGCAGGAATGTCTTCCAGCAGTTTGGAGTGGGCGATGAGCGGAAAGGCTGAACGTCAGGTTGAGCGTCCCGCTGAACGTCAGGCTGAACGTCAGGCTGGGCGACCGGCTGTCGGCTTGGCGGCCGCAGCCGGCAAGGGACCCGTACAGACGGTACGGTATATACAATACGCGGGAGGAGACTGCAGCTTGAAAGCAATATGGCAGAAGGATGTTATGGCCGCTCGCGCGCTGCAATCGGAGGCGGGCGCACGCGTCCTTCGGAGAATATTCCGGCAGCTCGTGGAGTCGGTGATCTACGAGGGAATCGTGACGCCTCGAGATGTACAGGAGGAGGCTGGCGTTCGATTCGAGCTCGATGGGACCGATGCCGAAGGCCGGCAGGTTGTGTACTGGTGCATGGGGCGCCGGAGAGACACCTTCGGCAGAATCCGGCTGCTGAGCAGCTCCACAGTCATGAGGCGGAGTGTGGAGGGCGAGAGTGAAGCGGGCTCGCTCCGACAATTTGTATGGGAGACGCTGAATGTGCCCGGCACGGAGAAGGAGAAGCTGTCCGCCTTCGCGGAGGAGCTGGAGCAGACCTGCCTCAAGGACACCATCGCCCAATACATTCGCGAACAGAGCGGCGCCTCGCTGCGCGGGCTGGATGGGGATGCGCTGGAGTCGGCTGTCATGGACGGCCATCGCTATCATCCCAGCTACAAATCGCGGATCGGCTTCGATCTGGCGGAGCATCTCGCTTACGGTCCGGAGTTCGCGCAGGACTTGACTCCGCTGTGGCTGGCTGTGCGCAGGGAGGATTGCCGCTCGGCTGTGCTGTCTTCGCGCACGCTGGCCAGTCATATGGTATCAGAGCTTGGGGAGGAAGGCGTGCAGGGGCTGCTGGGCGTGCTCCGGGCCGAGGGCTGCGAGCCGGAGCTGTATGAGCTGCTTCCCGTCCATCCCTGGCAGTGGCGCCATGCCATTGCTGCCGCTTGCGGGGAGGAGCTGCGCATGAAGCGAATGGTCATGCTGGGAACGGCGTCTGACGTGTATCGCGCACAGCAGTCCATCCGCTCTTGGGCCAACCGATCGAATCCGGAGAAAGCCTATATGAAGCTGTCTATGAATTTGGTGAATACGTCAAGCTCCCGGCAGCTGCTGCCGCATTATACGGTAACGGCTCCCGCGCTGTCTGACTGGCTGCAGACTCTGGTGGATGGCGATACTTATCTGAGGAAGGAAGCAAGAGTCATTCTGCTGCGGGAAACGGCTGCCATCTCGTATGATCCCCCCTCGCGCACGGAAGCCAGGCATCCGCTTTATGCTGCGGCTGGCTGTATCTGGAGGGAGAGTATTCATCGTTATCTGGAGGAGGGCGAGGGGGCGGCGCCGTTCTTCGCGCTGTTCGCTGAGGAGCTGGACGGCACGCCATTCATCGATCCCTGGCTGCAAGCCTACGGCATCGAGCCTTGGCTGCTGCTGCTGCTGGAGCGCTGCATGCTTCCGGTGGTTCATTTGTCGGCTGTTCACGGCGTCGCGCTGGAGGCTCATGCCCAGAATATGGTACTGGTCCACCGGAACGGGCTGCCTGAACGAGTGGCGCTTAAGGACTTCCATGAGGATGTGCTGTATCATCCTGCTTTCCTGTCGCAGCCCGAGCTGTGCCCGGACTTATCCCGCGTTCATGAGTGCTATGAGCAGCCGGAGGAATGTGCCAACTTCGAAGCGGACAGCGTTGATCGCCTTCGCTATCTGACGCTGGGGGCGCTGCTGTTCGTCAATTTGGGCGAGCTGGCGATGCTGCTGGAGGATAAGTACGGGTATTCGGAGGCCCGGTTCTGGAGGCTCGCCGCCCAATGTATACATCATCATCAGCAGCGGCATGAAGATTGGAGCGCCCGGTTCGAGACGCTGGATCTGTTCGCCCCCACCACTTGGGTGGAGCGGCTGACCTGCAAGCGTCTAACGTCGCGGAAGACGGGTATGTCGCATGAGGTGCCTAATCCTCTGTTCGCCTACCGCCGTCAGGATTGCAGCATGAGCAGAGAGGAGATTTCTATATGAAAAGGGAGCTGTTTGCCGTCAATCGAGCCGTCTTCGGCCAGAGGCAGCTGGACGAGGCCTGGCGGAGATACAGCGGCAATCCGTCATTCCAGGAAGCTGGCAGGACGGGAAGCGTCATTGCCGTTGTTATGCCGGATGCGGCGGAGCTGATCGCGCTGGTGCTGTATTTGCGCGAGGCGGGAGCCTCTGTGCTGCTGCTTCACGGGGAAACGCCGCGCGAGACGGCGATGGCGTTAGGTAGGAAGGCCGGGTGCAGAGGCCTTGTGTTCCACTCTGCTGTGGAGGGCTATTGCCCGCTCCCAGCGTCAGGCCAGGAGCAGGCGTACGCGACAGGAGGGGAAGCGTCGCTCTGTCTGTTCAGCTCCGGCACGAGCGGCCAGCCGAAGCTCATCAGCCGTTCCTGGCGATCAGTAGGGGATGAGGTTGCAGCCTATAATGAAGCGATTGGCCTTGGGGAAGAGGTGACGCCGATCGTCATATCGCCGGTCAGCCATGCCTACGGATTAATTGCAGGCGCGTTGTCCGCCATGGAGCGGGGGGCGATTCCGCACATTGCCGCGTATACGAATCCTAAGCTTACGCTGGCGCTGCTGAGAGATACGCCGAAGCATATCCTATACGGCGTGCCGCTGACGCTGCATGTGCTGGCCTCGTTGGCCCCGGGCTTCCGATTCCATCAGCTGATGAGCTCCGGCGCGCCGCTGCCTCAAGGTCTGCTGAACAGCCTGGCGCTGACGGCTGATCGCGTGCTTCAGCAGTACGGCTGCTCTGAGGCGGGGTGCATCAGCATCAACAGGGATGTGCGGGCGAGCGGGGATATGGGAGCGCCGCTTCGTCATATCAGCATCGCGGAGGCGGGCTCAGGGCCGGACGCTCCTGCGGAAATTGTAATCAAGGCTGGCGAGAGCTTCATTCGAACGGGAGATCTCGGGTACGCAGTGGGGGGCGAGCTGAAGCTGCTGGCCAGAGTCGACGATGTCATTAATGTAGCTGGTCTGAAGGTGTTCCCTGCCGAGGTGGAGGATGTCATCTCCGAGCTGGAAGGCATTCGGGAATGTGTCGTCTATCGGGGCAAGCATCCCATAATGGGAGAGATCGTATGCGGCATGGTTGCGGCAGACGGAGGGGTGACGCCAGACGAGGTGCGGTCCTGGTGTTTGTCGAAGCTTCCTCCTTACAAGGTGCCGGCCAAAGTCGTGTGCGTGGAGCGGCTGCCAAGAACGGCAACGGGCAAGATCAGCCGACGGCTGCTGGAGGAGGCGAATTCCGAACTATGAACAGAGCCGCAACAATGGAAGGGCTCCGAGCTCTGATGGCGGGTAAGCTGCAGCTGGCCGAGGTGCCGCCGCTTCAGGAAGCGCACCGACTGAACGAGGATCTGTGTATCGATTCGCTGATGATGCTGCAGCTGCTTGTGTGGATCGAGGTCGAATTCGGCCTGCGCATCCCGGAGGAAGAGGTGGACCCCGGCGTATTCTCCACCGTGGGCACATTGCTTGATTACATGGAGGGGCTTCAATCTGCAAGTCACTCATAAAGGTTGTTCAAAAAGTTTGATCACTAAGGATGCCTAGAAGCTTAAGGGGATCAGGAGGAGGAAGTGGGATGTTCGGATGGAAGGAGCAGCGAATCAAGGTTCACTGCGTGGTAAGCTGCTTGTGCGAGGTCATCAAGAGGCATAGCGACGTCGACTACCGCCCTTTTTATTTTCACGTGTGGGACTCGGACTTCTCGGTGACGGAAGCGGGCTTGTCCTATTATTCCGAGACGGAGGGGCACGGGGTTTCTATGGAGGCATATGAGCGGCTGTTCGGCATCGGGACGGTTCAGTGGCACGATCCCGGCAAGGAGCCGGAGGCTAATGCGGCGAGGCTGGTGGAGCTCGTGGAGAACGCCCCGCCCCATCGGCATGTCGTGGTGCAAATCGATATGTGCTTGATGCCGAAGCGCGAAAACACATTTAATCTGAATCCGTTCCCTCATTATGTGTTGGTCTATGCCTCGGAAGTCGAGGGCGAATGGTATGTGCTGGACGCGGATATGAAGTGGGAGGGCATGGTCGAGCGAGAGACGGTGCTGCAGGCGCTGATCCGGAATCCGTATCCCGACGGCTTCTATATAGAAGCCGAATCCGTAAGGAGGCCGCGCCCAGAGGAGGTAGCCGCTTATTTCTACGAGAGGCACGCCCCTGAACGCAATGAGCTGGTGGACGGCCTTCGCAAGCTTATTGTCGACATGGCGGCGAATCGTGAGACGCTGCCGCGGCTTGGGGATGCGCTCAAGCAGCTTCATGTCATCGTCATTCGGAAGTATGGATATGATTACGCGCTGATGTATTTCCATGACGAGCTGGATCTCCCGCGCGACAATTACGAGCATTGGGCGCAGCAAATCCGCGATCTGGTGCAGGCGTTCCATACGGTTCAGTACATAGCGGTCAAAATGTCGCTGACCAGCCGCGCCGATATGCTTCCGTCTCTGCTCGATACGCTGGACAAGGCGGAGGCGATCGAGCGGGGAATCAAGCTTGAGCTGGAGCGGGAGCTGAAGCTCTGGCAAGCTCATCATGCCGATGCCCGGGGGGAGCGGTTGATCGATGCTTAATGCCAAGCCGCTCAGGTGCTCGCTGTGCACCATTTCGTTCCGGCATATGCTTGTTTCATTTGACCAGCTGATCGATTTCGCCAAGCTTCATAGGTTCGACGGCATGGAGATATGGGGGACGCACGCCCGTTATTTGTATGCGCAGCGCGGCAGCCAGTCTCGTATGCCGGCGGAGGAAGGGCTTGCCGTATCCATGATTAGCGATTATCTGGATGTGGGGAGCGCTGTCAGCTTCTCCGACACGATTGCCAAGTGCGAGGAGCTTCTGCGCTGCGCGAACTGGCTGCAAGCGGGCAAGCTTCGCACCTTCGCGGGCATGCAGGGCAGCGAGGAGACGAGCGAAGGCGAATTCGAGACGATGGTATGGCAGCTGCGCGTGCTGGGCGACCTGTGTCTGGCGCGCGGCGTCGAGCTGCTTGTGGAGACTCATCCCGGCACGCTGGCTGACAATCTTCATGCGGCCATTCGGCTGATGAGAGAGGTGGATCACGAGGCGGTTAAGCTGAACATGGACTTCCTGCACATATGGGAGGCCGGTGATGATCCGCTGGAGAGCTATGAGAAGCTGGAGGCGTGGGTGGAGCATTTTCATCTCAAAAATATAACCTCACTCGACTGCTGCGGCGTGTTCCAGCCCCATCAGGTGTATGCGGCGAACGGAAGCCGCGCGGGCATGACAGCCCTGCCGGACGGCGCGATTGACTACCGGGAAATCATTCATCGCATTGCGGGGAGCGGCAAGTTCGCCTCGCTGGAATGGTTCGGCGCCAATCCGCTGGAGACGCTGCAGGGGGATATCCGCTGGCTCCGGCATCGGCTGAACCGGGTCGCGGAGGAAGTGAATCAGCACTAATCCCATAGGCTCCATGAGGAAAGCTCCGAAGTCGATAACGGCTTCGGAGCTTTGTTTGGTATGATTCAGGGGTTTGCAGGTATAAGGGATTGGAGCCCTAAGTTAAATTGAACAGGCCTAGCGTAGAGCATTTGTTGTATTCCTCGGAGACTACCTCGTCCAGCTGGATCTGAAGCAGATTGCACATAGCGGTCATATAAAACAGGTTGCGGCCCAGCTCGCTCTTCACAACGTCCTTGCAATGCTCGCACAGCGCGCCGGACAAATGGTTCACCAGCGTTTCCTTCGCTTCCTCCAAGTTCATCTCGCCGGAATAAAGCTGCCTGCTGGCGTTAAGCTCAATACACCCGCAGTCTGTTACTGCCTTCGTTACCGCTCGGTTCACGGACGCGCTGGATTGTCCCAGCTTCGACATGACGTCCAGCAGGCTGCGATGCCGTAATAACAGCTCCGATACTTGCTGCTGGAATTGTTCCATCGTTGGAGCATTCATGGATTCCACCTCATTCACCCACCTTATAGAAGTCATCACCCCCTTATTATAATCCTCCTTAACATCGTTTTCCACAATCCCTAAGATATTGAACATTTTGGGGGCGACCCACGATTAACGATTGAAAAATTGGATCATAATTGTAATGGAGGTGAACCATTATGGTTAGACGAATAATGCAAGCAATCGGGTTGTTGTTCGGCGGTATGGCGGGTAGCGAGGTGCACAGCTGGGTGAACGGCGCGTCTGCATGGGCAGGCTCCTCTTCCTTCGGCATGCTTCAGCAATCCGGCACTTATTACATGAATGTAGCGGTAGGCGCTCTCCTGGGCGTTATGGCGGCTTCAATGCTCGCGGGCCCGGCGATACGACTGATGCAAAAAGGCGTGGAGATGACGGCGGAGATGCCGCTTCGCCAGCTGTTATCGGGATCTGGCGGCCTGCTGGCGGGACTGCTGCTTGCCGTGCTGCTGTACCCGGCTGTATCGGAGCTTGAAGGAGTAGGCGCGCTGCTGCCTGGAGTGATGGCGCTGGCATTCGGTTATTTGGGTCTTCGCATCGGCTTGTCGAAGCAGGAGGAGCTTGCGGACGGCATCTCGGCGCTTGCGGAGATGCAGCGCTCGGCGCCTGCAGCAGAGGAGACGCGCGGATACGAGGAGCATAAAATTCTCGATACCAGCGTCATTATCGACGGGCGGATCGCGGATATTTGCAAGACGGGCTTTATCGAGGGCACGCTGGTCATTCCGGAATTTGTGCTGGAGGAGCTGCAGCATATCGCCGACTCCTCGGATTTGCTGAAGCGCAATCGCGGTCGGCGAGGCCTTGATATTTTGAACAAAATCCAGAAGGAGCTGGACGTGAAGGTGCTGATCTACGAAGGCGACTTCGAGGAGATCGGCGAGGTGGACAGCAAGCTGGTGAAGCTGGCGAAGGCGCTGCGCGGCAAGGTGGTCACCAATGATTTCAACCTGAACAAGGTGTGCGAGCTGCAAGGCGTATCCGTGCTCAATATTAATGATCTTGCCAATGCTGTGAAGCCGGTCGTGCTGCCGGGAGAAGAAATTATCGTTCAAGTGATTAAGGATGGCAAAGAGCATGGGCAAGGCGTTGCCTATCTGGACGACGGCACGATGATCGTGGTGGAGGGCGGCCGCGATTATATTGGAACGACGATGGAGGTGCTCGTGACCAGCGTTCTGCAGACGTCTGCGGGACGAATGATATTTGCCAAGCCGAAGCTGTTGGAAAAAGCGCAGTAACAAGGTATGATAGTACTATTGTACATAGATCGGCATGTCGGCTCCGCTTGTGTCGGAACGGCATGATCCAGGTCTAGGGCAGCGCGCGTACAGGATTTCGGCCTTGCAAGTGCGGAGTGGCCGTTCTTCCCGGCGCGAACTATCGGCTCGGAGGCAGGTTGAGGTCATGGAAGCAAAGTGGGGCGTCGTCATTGTCGCAGCCGGACGAGGCACGCGCATGGGCAAACAGGAGAGTAAACAATATTTGCGCTTATCGGACAAGCCGATTCTCGTTCATACGCTGGAGCTGTTCAACAGGCTGGGCTTTGTGGACGAAATTGCGCTGGTGGTGGGCGAGGACGATATCGAGCGGTGCCGGATGTGGGTCGGCGAATACGGTCTGAGCAAGGTGTCCGCCGTGCTGAGCGGCGGGTCTGAGCGTCAGCATTCCGTGGCGCGCGGCCTGCGGGTGCTTGAATCGGAATGGGTGATGGTGCATGACGGCGTGCGTCCTCTTGTGACGGAGGCTGCGGTGGCGAGCTGCTGCCGCGTTGCTCTGGAGAAGGGCGCTGCCGTTCTTGCCGTTCCGGTGAAGGACACGATCAAGCAGGTGGATGCCGCGGGCGTGATCGTATCGACGCCGGATAGAAGAAGCTTGTGGGCGATCCAGACGCCGCAAGCTTTTCGTCGTGTAATGCTGCTGGAAGCGCATGAGCGCGCGGCGGAGGAGGGCTTCCTCGGCACGGACGACGCGATGGTGGTCGAGCGGATGGGGGCGCCTGTCGCCGTCGCGGAAGGGGACTACACGAACATTAAGATTACGACGCCGGATGATTTGCCTTACGCCGAGTTTCTGCTGGAGCAGCGGCGCGGAGGCGGGGCGTCGAACGGGAGAGGGGAATTAGGCGGATGACCATAAGAGTAGGACAAGGCTTCGATGTGCATCAATTGGTGGAGGGCCGTCCATGCATCATCGGAGGCGTACATATTCCATATGAAAAGGGCTTGCTGGGCCACTCCGACGCGGACGTGCTGCTCCATGCGATATCCGACGCGATTCTGGGGGCGCTAGGGCTTGGCGACATCGGCAAGCACTTCCCTGACACGGATGCCGCGTTCAAGGACGCCGACAGTTTGAAGCTGCTGGAGCGGGTATGGGCGCTGGCGAAGGAGCGCGGCTATAAGCTGGGCAACGCGGACTCCACTATCATCGCGCAGCGGCCGAAGATGCTGCCTTACATTCCGCAGATGGCGGAGATCATCGCCGGAGCGCTGGAGGCCGACGTCAGCCAGATCAACGTCAAGGCGACGACGACGGAGCAGCTCGGCTTCACCGGCCGCGGCGAAGGCATCGCCGCCCAGTCGGTGGTGCTGCTGGTGCAGGCGTAGGCTTGTTGCTGGCTCGGAGGGCGCGCGTTGGAGCGGGATAGACGTTCTGTAAACGTCTAATTTGCTCAGGGGCGCAGTCTTGAGCGAATTAGAAGTGCCAGAAACGTCTAAATGGCGCCGGTGAGCGGGATTTGGCGAATTAGAAGTGCCAGAAACGTCTATTTGCTCGAATGGAGCTCGCCGTGACCAAATAGAATTGCCAGAAACGTCTAAATGGCGCCGGTGAGCGGGATTTGGCGAATTAGACGTGCCAGAAACGTCTATTTGCTAGAATGGAGCTCGCTGTGACCAAATAGACGTGCCACACACGCTTAATGGTGCTACAAACATACATACATACAAATCAAGGAGGAAACCTTATATGACAGCAGAAGTGCGCGTACGCTACGCTCCTTCGCCGACGGGACATTTGCATATCGGTAACGCAAGGACGGCATTATTCAATTATTTGTTTGCAAGAAGCCAGGGCGGCAAATTCATCATTCGTATCGAGGATACCGACGTGAAACGCAATGTGGCCGGGGGCGAGGAGAGTCAGCTGACGTATCTGAAGTGGCTCGGCATCGACTGGGATGAAAGCACCGACGTAGGCGGCGGCTACGGTCCGTACCGCCAGACAGAGCGACTCGATATCTACAGCAAATACTGGCAGGATCTGCTTGACCGCGGCCTTGCTTACCGCTGCTATTGCACCGAAGAGGAACTGGAGCAGGAGCGCGAGGAGCAGCAGGCTCGCGGCGAGACGCCGCGTTACTCCGGCAAGCATCGCGACTTGACGCCTGAGCAGCAGCGGGCTTTCGAAGCGGAAGGCCGCGTTGCGAGCATCCGATTCCGGGTGCCCGCCAATAAAACCTATACGTTCGACGATATGGTCAAAGGCTCCATCAGCTTCGATACGTCGGAGATGGGCGATTTCGTCATTGTGAAGAAGGATGGCATACCGACCTATAACTTCGCCGTGGTGCTGGATGATCACCTTATGAAGATTAGCCACGTGCTGCGCGGGGAAGACCACATCTCCAATACGCCGCGCCAGCTCATGATCTACGAAGCGTTTGGCTGGGAGCCGCCGGTATTCGCCCACATGACGTTGATTGTGAACGAAAGCAGGAAGAAGCTGAGCAAGCGGGATGAATCCATTATTCAATTCATCTCTCAGTATGACGAGATTGGCTACTTGCCGGAGGCGATGTTCAATTTCATTACGCTGCTGGGCTGGTCGCCAGAGGGCGAGCGGGAGATTTTTACGCGTGAAGAGCTAATTCAAGTGTTTAACGCGGAGCGTCTCAGCAAGAGCCCGGCTGTATTCGATACGCAGAAGCTGAGCTGGATGAACAACGAATATATCAAAAAAGCCGAGCTTCCTCGCATCGTCGACATGTGCCTGCCTCATTTGGAGAAGGCGGGCTGCGTTCCGGATGTGCTGGACGCGGATGGCAGGGAGTGGATTTCCCAGCTTGTGGCTCTACATCAGGACAAGCTGCGCAGCGCGTCGGATATCGTCAGCGTGACGGAGCTGTTCTTCCGAGAGAATGTTGTGGACGAAGAGGAAGCGGCAGGCGTGCTTGCTGAAGAGCAGGTGCCAACCGTTCTGCAGGCCTTCCTTACGCTTATCGAGTCGGAGGCGGCACCTTTTACAGTTGACGGTATCAAGGATATGATCAAAGCTGTGCAGAAGGATACCGGCTTCAAGGGTAAAGCGCTGTTCATGCCGATCCGCGCGGCGTTGACCGGTCAGACGCATGGCCCGGACCTGAACCAATCCATCGTTCTGCTAGGCAAGCCTAAGGTTGTGGCGAGATTGAAGCAACGGCTGGCGTAATGAAGATCAAGTGGAAGGGATAAGCACCGAACTTACTTGACCCGCATATCGTTACGTATAGCCACTTGCGCTTTGGCACAATCCGGTATACTATGACTAATAATAAGCAATCGGCAGTGAACAGGAGAAGTACGTTAGGCTAACGGATTCGCAGAGAGGACAACCGACATTTCAAGTGATGCTGCTGACAGCGTCGTCACGGAATGAGGCTGCAAGTTGTCTAGTCCGCCTATTACGGAAACATGCACCTGGGAGCCTTGTCCCGATCCGTTGTCCAGTCAGATGCACGATTTCTGGCGGATGCGAGGTAGGCGGCAACGTAGCGTCTGCGTTAAAGACGGTGAGAGATGAGCGGCTGACTGAGCAAGGGATGCTTGGTGCCTTCCTGAACCAGGCCGTTCAAGCAGAGTGGAACCGCGAGTGTACACGCCTCTGCAGCATACAGATGCTGCAGGGGCTTTTTTTGTAGGCTAGTCACAGCTAGTTTGTGCAACAGCGACACGAGGTGTCGCTATAGCGCCAGCCCACGGTCCTGCGTAGGCGATAACGACACGAGATGTCGCTATGGCGCGGAATGAGCAGTTGGTTTGTGTAACAGCGACACGAGGTGTCGCTATAGCACCAGCCCACGGTCCTGTGTAGGCGATAACGACACGAGATGTCGCTATGGCGCGGAATGAGCAGTTGGTTTGTGTAACAGCGACACGAGGTGTCGCTATAGCACCAGCCCACGGTCCTGTGTAGGCGATAACGACACGAGATGTCGCTATGGCGCGGAATGAGCAGTTGGTTTGTGTAACAGCGACACGAGATGTCGCTATAGCGCGGAATGAGCAGCTAGTTTGTGCAACAGCGACACGAGATGTCGCTACGGCGCCGAAGGGCTTCGGCTGAATAGGGATGGGCAGCATGGAGGGAGAGGTCATTATGCTACGGCAATTGCAGTCGGATGTGCAGACCGTGTTCGAAAACGATCCGGCGGCGCGCAGCCGGTTTGAGGTGATATTCACCTATTCGGGGCTGCACGCGATTTGGGCGCATCGCTTGGCGCATGCGTTATTCAAGAGAAAATGGTTCACGCTGGCGCGGATTATTTCGCAGATCAGCCGATTTATGACCGGCATCGAGATTCATCCCGGGGCCTGCATTGGCAAAAGGCTCTTTATCGATCACGGTATGGGCGTTGTCATCGGGGAAACCTGCGAGATCGGCGACGATGTGGTGATCTATCAGGGCGTGACGCTGGGAGGCACGGGCAAGGAGAAGGGGAAGAGGCATCCCACTATTGGCAATAATGTGGTTATCGGCTCCGGCGCGAAGGTGCTGGGCTCGTTCTCGGTAGGTGATCATTCCAATATCGGGTCCAATGCGGTTGTGCTGCGTGAGGTGCCAGACAACTGCACAGTTGTCGGCAATCCGGGGCGTGTTGTGCGGCGGAACGGAGAGAGGGTTGGCGATCGGCTAGACCATACGCAGCTTCCTGATCCCGTTATCGAGATGCTGAGAGCGATGCAGAAGGAAATTGACGATTTGAAAAATGAGCTTCGAGAAGCCAATCGCGTATAGGGGCTGTGCAGCAGTCGTAATTGCAGCCGTGTGGAGGCCGTCAGCTTTTACCGTTCGCCGTTATCGCAGCTCGAATATCCCAGTACCCATTAGAAGGAGAATTCATTCATGACAGTTTCTATTTATAATTCCCTTACTCGCTCGAAGGAGGCCTTCCAGCCACAGGAGCAGGGCAAGGTGAAGATGTACGTATGCGGACCGACGGTCTATGACTATATTCATATCGGCAATGCGCGTCCGGTTATCTTCTTCGATGTGGTTCGCCGCTATCTGGAGGATGCCGGGTATGAGGTGCAGTATGTGGTCAACTTCACCGATGTCGACGACAAGCTGATTCGCAAGGCGGAAGAGCTGGGTACAACGGTTCCAGAGGTGGCCGAAAGGTTCATCGGGGCGTTCAACGCCGACATCGAGGCGCTTGGCGTACGCAAGGCGACGATCAATCCCCGCGTCACGGAACATATTCCTGACATTATCTCGTTTATCGCGGAGCTTGTCGACAAAGGCTATGCATACGCAAGCGAAGGCGATGTCTACTTCCGGACATCCTCATTCCAAGAATACGGCAAGCTGTCCCATCAAAATATCGAAGAGCTTCAATTCGGCATTCGCGTCGAAATTGGCGAGCGCAAGGAGAACCCGGTCGACTTCGTGCTGTGGAAGGGCGCGAAGCCGGGTGAGATCAACTGGGATAGTCCTTGGGGACCGGGACGTCCGGGCTGGCATATCGAATGCTCGGCGATGGCGCGCCGATACATGGGCGATACCCTCGACATTCACGGCGGCGGCCATGACCTGCAATTCCCGCATCATGAATGCGAAGTGGCGCAGTCGGAATCCGTAACAGGCAAGCCCCTCGCCAATTACTGGATGCACAATGGCTTCGTTCACATAAATAACGAAAAAATGTCGAAGTCGCTTGGCAACGGAATCAAGGTGCATGAGCTCGTGCAGCAGGTGAAGCCGGAGGCTATCCGCTATTTCATGCTGGCTACGCACTACCGGAGCCCGCTGAATTTCAGCGACGACACCATTGCGCAGGCGGAGAACAGCGTGGAGCGAATCGCGAACTGCTATACGAATCTCAAGCATAGGCTGAAGTCGACGACCCACATACAGGGGGAGCAAGCAGCCGAAATAGCGCTTCAGGAGAAGCTGGATGCCATTCAAGCGCGCTTCGTGGCTAAGCTGAATGATGATTTCAGTACGCCGGATGCCATTACGGCGCTGTTCGATCTCGTCTCCGAAGCGAATCATTATATGACAGGCAATGCTAAGGCGGAGGGGCTGCAAGCGCTGCTTGCCGTATTCGACCGCTTCGACAACGTGCTGGGCCTGCTGCCTGGAGAAACGGAGCAGGACCTGCTGGATGAGGAGATCGAGGGTCTGATCGTGGAGCGGACGGAAGCTCGCAAGGCGAAAAACTGGGCGAGAGCGGATGAAATCCGGGACCTGCTGAATGAAAAAAACATCGTGCTTGAGGATACGCCGCAAGGCATCCGCTGGCGGCGCAAATGATGAGGCCGGCGGAGGACGCGCATCCTGGCATCGGGAGCCATTCTGCCCTGGAAGCAGCCGGCGGCAACCCGCTGGCCTTCCACTCCCCGGCCCAGCGGGCGGGGCTGGTTAACCCCGTCGTGCTGGCCTATATGGGCGACGCGGTATTCGAGCTGCTGGTCAGGCAATATTTGATCTCGCTGCCGAACCACAAGCCTCATCATCTGCACAAGGAGGCCACCAAGCTTGTCTCGGCCAAGGCCCAGAGGGCGATACTGGAGAGATGGCAGCCTCATCTGACGGAGGAGGAAGCGGACATTGTGCGCCGCGGACGCAACACGAAATCCGGCGCTCCGCCGAGGAACGCCGATCCTGGTGATTACAGGCACGCGACTGCGCTGGAGTGCCTGGTGGGCCATCTTTATTTTGAAGGCAGGCTGGGACGGATCGGTGAACTGCTCGCCATCGCGCTTGGAGAGCGGGAGCTGGCGGGTGAATAGAAGGTATGCCACAACCAATAAGACAGGAGGACAATTATGTCCGTTGAAATGAATCAAGAGGAGCTTATAGCCGGCAAGCATCCTGTTCTGGAAGCGCTGCGTTCAGGGCGTGAGATTAACAAAATATGGGTAGCCGAGGGCTCGCAGAAAAGCATGACCCAGCCTATCACGGCGGAGGCCAAAAAGCTGGGCATTGTGGTCCAGTTTGTGGACAAGCGCAAGCTGGACAGCATGGCGGCAGGCGTTGCGCATCAGGGCGTGATTGCTCAGGCGGCCGCGTTCGCTTATGCCGAGGTGGAGAATATTCTCGCGGCGGCGAAGGCGAAAGACGAAACGCCCTTCATCCTGCTGCTGGACGAGATCGAGGATCCCCATAATCTGGGCTCCATTCTCCGCACAGCGGAATGCACAGGCGTGCATGGCGTCATCATTCCGAAGCGGCGCGCGGCGGGGCTGACGGCAACGGTGCTGAAGACGTCGGCAGGAGCGGCGGAATATGTGCCGGTCGCCCGGGTGACGAATTTGGCCCAGACCATCGACAAGCTGAAGGAAGCGGGCGTGTGGGTGGCAGGCACCGATGTGAGCGCCAAGCAGGATGTGTACAAGACGAAATTCGATATGCCGCTGGCGATCGTTATCGGCAATGAAAGCAAAGGGATGGGGCGTCTCATCAAGGAGAAATGCGATTTTCTCGTGAAGCTCCCGATGAAGGGGCAGCTCAACTCCTTGAACGCATCCGTCGCCGCCGGCGTGCTGATGTACGAGGTCGTCAGGCAGCGCCGGGAACTGTAGAGCATGAATCGGCGCAATGACGTCCTGCTTGTGGATGGCTACAACATGATCGGCGCCTGGCCGGAGCTGGCCAAGCTCAAGGAGCAGGATCTGGAGGACGCGCGCGACAAGCTGCTGGGCATGCTGGCTGACTATCAGGGCTTTACGGGGATGCAGATTTACGTCATATTCGACGCGCATCAGGTGCCTGGCCTCGGCAAAGCCTTCAAGCAGTATAAGCTTACGGTCGTCTACACCAAGGAGAAGGAGACGGCGGATGAATGTATCGAGAGGCTGTGCAACGAGCTGATCGCGCGGCGGCGCCATCTGTTCGTGGCAACCTCCGATATGATCGAGCAGCACGTGGTATTCGGCAAGGGCGCCCTGCGCCTCTCCGCCAGAGAGCTGCTGGTCGAGATCGTACAGAACCGCAGGCTGATCGAGCAGTCCATCCGGGAGGAGAAGCCGATCCGCCGGAACTCCGTCGATCAGAACGTGAGCCTCGACGTGTGGAGTAAGCTGGAGCGGCTCCGAAGAGGCGAGTAAGCGCATAGCCGCAAGCTTTCATCGTTTTTTCATAGAGTGGCACAAAGTTACAATTTTTCTATAAAATCGATAGTTTTCGGGGCCGGGATTGGTTGACGGTGTAAGGTTACATAATGTATACTGACATCATGTTTCCAGCGATCTTCTTGCGGGAATAACGCAATCCTATAAACTCGAAATCTAGCGCGGCGTACGCCTTGCAGGCCGGAGGGATAGACGTGAGTATCGACCTCAAAGAGTGGAGTACGCTCGAATATGAGTGCAGCGCAGACGAAGACATTGTAGAGGCGGTCCGTCACGGCGACAGCATAGCGCTGGAGTATTTGATTAACAAATATAAGAATTTTGTGAGAGCGAAGGCCCGTTCCTACTTTCTAATCGGTGCAGACCGCGAGGATATCGTGCAGGAGGGCATGATCGGCTTGTATAAGGCGATTCGCGACTTCAAAGGGGACAAGCTGGCCAGCTTCAAGGCTTTCGCTGAGCTGTGCATCACCAGGCAGATCATTACAGCGATCAAGACGGCTACCCGGCAGAAGCATATTCCTCTTAATTCTTATGTTTCGTTAGACAAGCCCATCTATGATGAGGACTCCGACAGAACTTTGCTAGACGTCATTTGCGGCAACCGAGTGTCCGACCCCGAAGAATTGATTATTAATCAAGAAGAATTTGTCGGCCTGGAGGACAAGATGTCCGAGATACTGAGCGATCTGGAGCGCAAGGTGCTGATGCTCTATCTGGACGGAAGATCTTATCAGGAGATTGCCGTGGATCTCGACAGACATGTCAAGTCCATCGACAACGCTCTTCAGCGCGTGAAGCGCAAGCTGGAGAAGTATTTGGAAGTACGCGATTTCGGCAACGTGTAGCGATAGCGATTATAACGGACTGCGGCTTTGTCTCGCTTTTTCGGGGAGGGCTGGCAGTCCGTTGGTTTTAAAGCGCATGTATGAGGCTATACTGGTAGCATCCAATCCGGGATCGCGGTGCCATTATTTCGCAGGGCTCGAAGTCGACATCTTTCGTTGACATGGTGTTAGCGCTGTGATAAAGTGTTTAGGTAGGCCTGAAATTCGAGGTTTTTTTCGTATTGGCGATGGAATCAATGAAATTCATATAGAGCTTCATGATTCGTATTTTTAAGCAGTTCGGGAGGTGTAATTCGGGTGCGGGTAATCATCACGTTGGCATGCACAAACTGCAAACAGAGAAACTATGCGACAACAAAGAACAAACGCAATCACCCCGATCGCATCGAGTTGAAGAAGTTTTGCAAGTTCTGTAACGAGCAAACTCCTCATCGCGAGACGCGATAGTCCATTGGAGGTGTTACCGTGGCTTTTTTGGCGAGACTGAAGCAAGGCTTTGGTACGACGTTTAGTTTTTTTGCCGACAGCTGGGCGGAGCTGAAGAAGGTTCGCTGGCCAAGTCGTAAGGAGCTCACCAGCTATTCCTTAATCGTGTTCTTCACGGTTATCGCGGTGACGATTTACTTCTGGCTTCTTGACATCGGGATCTCGGAATTGGTTCAGCTGATTGTCTAAGAAGGGACCAAAGGTGGATTATTGATGGAAAAAAGATGGTATGTCGTGCACACTTACTCCGGCTATGAGAACAAGGTGAAAACCAACTTGGAGCGCCGGGTTGAATCGATGGGCATGGAGGATAAGATCTTCCGCGTGCTCGTTCCTATGGAGGACGAAGTGGTAGAGAAGGACGGGAAGAAAAAAACCGTTCAGCGCAAGGTCTACCCTGGCTACGTTCTAGTAGAGATGGTTCAAACCGACGATTCGTGGTACGTTGTTCGGAATACGCCTGGTGTAACGGGATTCGTAGGGTCGACGGGATCTGGCTCCAAACCTACTCCTCTGCTGCCTGATGAAGTGGATCAGATTCTGAAACACATGGGCATGGAAGAGCCGAAGCCGAAGATCGAATTCGAGCTTAAGGAAACCGTTCGCGTCAAAGTAGGTCCGTTCGCTGATTTTGTAGGTTCGGTGGAAGAGATTCTGCTTGACAAAGCGAAGCTGAAAGTCCATGTAAACATGTTTGGCAGGGAAACCCCGCTTGAGCTGGACTACACTCAAGTGGAGAAGATATAACTATCCGGTTTCCGGAAGCAAGCGGTCACGCTTGTATATTAAGGCAAGGAGGTGTGAATCATGGCAAAAAAGGTCATCAAGATGGTCAAGCTGCAAGTTCCAGCAGGCAAAGCGAATCCGGCTCCTCCAATCGGTCCGGCGCTCGGTCAAGCAGGCGTTAACATCATGGCATTCTGTAAGGAGTTCAACGCTCGTACAGCGGATCAGGCAGGTCTGATTATTCCAGTCGTGATCACTGTATTCGAAGACCGTTCCTTCACTTTCGAGACGAAGACGCCGCCGGCAGCAGTATTGCTCCGCGTAGCAGCTGGTATCGAGAAGGGTTCGGGCGAACCGAACAAGAAGAAGGTCGCTACTGTGAAGCGTGACAAAGTTCGCGAAATCGCAGAAAGTAAGATGCAAGACCTGAACGCAGCTTCCGTTGAAGCGGCAATGCGTATGGTTGAAGGTACAGCTCGCAGTATGGGCGTAACGATCGTTGACTAATACGGCCTTCGCCGATTAGGGCGAATGCATTCGGATGTCTTCGGACATCTCGCTTGGCGAAGCATAGGCTTCGCGAGGTGGGAGGATCATTCCGAAATCGGGATGAACCGTTATAACCACATAAGGAGGAACTTACAATGGCTAAACACGGCAAGAAATATGTAGAAGCAGCGAAGCTGATTGACAGCGAAGCAAGCTACGAGCCTCAAGAAGCGATTGAGCTTGTGAAGAAGGCGGCGACAGCGAAGTTCGACGAGTCCGTCGAAGTAGCAGTACGTCTGGGTGTAGACCCTCGTAAACAAGACCAAGCGGTACGCGGCGTTGTCGTACTTCCGCATGGCACAGGCAAGACTAAGCGCGTTCTCGTTTTCGCTAAAGGCGAAAAAGTGAAAGAAGCGGAAGCTGCTGGCGCTGATTATGTTGGCGATGCTGACATGATCAACAAAATCCAACAAGGCTGGTTCGAATTCGACGTCTGCGTAGCGACGCCGGACATGATGGCTGAAGTTGGTAAGCTCGGCCGTATCCTGGGCGGTAAAGGCCTTATGCCGAACCCGAAAGCAGGTACCGTAACGTTCGACGTTGCGAAAGCCGTTCAAGAAATCAAAGCAGGTAAGATCGAGTACCGTCTGGACAAAGCGGGTCAAATCCACGCTCCAATCGGCAAGGTTTCGTTCGACGCTGAGAAGCTGAACGAAAACCTGAAAGCTCTGATCGACGCCCTGGTTCGCGCGAAACCGGCTGCTGCCAAAGGCGTTTACCTGAAAAACATCGCGGTTTCCTCCACAATGGGTCCTGGCGCTCGCGTCTCGACTGCATCGTTCCGTTAAGACGGAGAGAGAACCCGATTCACAATCGAACACGCATACCGTAGACAGTAGGTGTCCGAGAGGACTTAATTTCCTACCGAGGTGTTATGATAAAATGTCCGAGTTCGCGGCAGCTTGCCTGCCGCAATTGTGTGACGACATCATGGCCTTCGCTTTGTCCGCGAAGGCCTTTCTCATGCACCATAGGAGAGGAATACTCATCACATACACGGGATGTATAACTATTACAGGAGGTGTACAGTTTGGCTAACGCTAAGATCATCCAAGAGAAACAAGAAGCGGTTGCTTTGGTCGCGTCGAAGATCACTTCGAGCCCGAGCACAGTTATTGCCGACTATCGCGGACTGAACGTTGCGCAAGTGACTGAGCTGCGTAAGCAGCTTCGCGAAGCAGGCGTAGAGTTCCAAGTTCTGAAGAACTCCATCGTTCGCCGCGCTACGGAAGGTACTGAACTGACGTCGCTGAACGACATTCTTACAGGACCTACAGCGGTAGCATTCAGCGGAGAAGACGCTGTTGCTCCTGCGAAAATCCTGAACGATTTCGCGAAGAAGAACGACGCTCTGAAGCTGAAGGGCGGCGTTGTAGAAGGTAAAGTGGTAGGCGCTGACGAAATCAAGGCGCTTGCAGAGCTTCCTTCCCGCGAAGGCTTGCTTTCCATGCTCCTCAGCGTGCTTCAAGCTCCAATGCGCAACTTCGCGCTTGCGGTTAAAGCGGTTGGAGAGAAACAAGAAGCTGGCGCATAAGATTACAGCTTTGCTGGAGCCAGGCCTCAGGCCAGCTTCATAATTGAGTTATAAAAAAACTAAACCAATTTTCGGAGGTATATACCATGTCTAACGAGCAAATCCTAGAAGCAATCAAAGGTATGACTGTTCTTGAACTGAACGATCTTGTTAAAGCAATCGAAGAAGAATTCGGCGTAACAGCTGCAGCTCCAGTTGCAGTAGTAGCTGGCGGCGGCGCTGCTGAAGCTGCTGCTCAAACAGAATTCGACGTTATCTTGACAAGCGCTGGCGCTTCCAAAATCAACGTTATCAAAGTAGTTCGCGAAATCACTGGTCTTGGCCTGAAAGAAGCAAAAGACCTGGTTGACAACGCACCAAAAGCAATCAAAGAAAAAGTTAGCGAAGAAGAAGCTAACGGCGTAAAAGCTAAGCTTGAAGAAGCTGGCGCAGCTGTAGAAGTGAAGTAATAGCACGGACTTAGCCAGTCTCGGCTCGCTTCCTGCGGT
The DNA here is from genome assembly GCF_040834005.1 of Paenibacillus sp. PL2-23. Classification (NCBI taxonomy): domain Bacteria; kingdom Bacillati; phylum Bacillota; class Bacilli; order Caryophanales; family Paenibacillaceae; genus Paenibacillus; species Paenibacillus sp. PL2-23. The sequence continues at coordinate 5,089,063 of NZ_CP162129.1, read as the reverse complement.
CCGAGGCTGACGAACCCCTTGAAACCTTCAGGTTTCAAGGGGTTCGTTGTATGTTGCAGGTCATATCGGTCAAGGAGGACGAGACTTGTCGAATCATTATTATTCGAAGACGCCGGGCACGGCACATAACCGTCAAACCCATGGGGACAAGCTGAGAGGCTATGAATTGAAGTTTGTAACGGATGCGGGCGTATTCTCCAAGGCGGGAGTCGATTATGGAAGCCGCGTTCTCATTGAAGCGATGGAGCTGAGAGAGAATGACCGGGTGCTTGATGTAGGCTGCGGATATGGACCCATCGGGCTTACGGCAGCGAAGCTTGCTGCTGGCGGTCATGTGACGATGATCGATATTAATGAGAGAGCCGTCGAATTGGCGAAGGAGAATGCTAGGCTCAACGGGATTGCGAACGTTACGATCCGCCAAAGCGATCTGTTCGAAGCTGTGCGGGGTGATTGCTTCGATGCGATCCTGACGAATCCGCCTATTCGGGCCGGCAAAGCCGTTGTGCATCGGATCTTTGAAGAGGGCTATGAGCTACTGGCCGATGGCGGCGTCATGTGGGTTGTCATTCAGAAGAAGCAAGGCGCTCCGTCCGCGTACGAAAAGCTTGAAGCTATTTTTGGAGAAGTGGATGAGGTTACGAAGGACAAAGGCTATCGAATCTTCCGAGCGCAAAAAAAAGGTTGAAAATCGCTAGAAATAATTTGACTTGACATTTTGAATATGGTAGTATTATAAAATGTCAGCATAAAATTGCTTGAAATCTCTTTAGTTAACTAAAATGTCAAGTGTAATTTTTGAGCGCGAAAATGCATATTTTATTGGCATTTGACGTATAATGTTTACATTTTGGGCAAAATTACTTGATATGAGACCGCGATGCTCGCGCTGCGTGCGGTAAGCTGCCGGAACATGCTCTTTTTTCGAACATATTCGATAAGGGCTTTTCTTTATTTATCTAAAGTGCGGCTTGGGCCGTCCTAGGGTAACGCAGTAAATATCGATGCTGGGAGACAGACATGAGGGGTGAGGTTAAGTTGGCAGGACAACTTGTTCAGTATGGTCGGCGTCAGCGGAGAAGCTACGCAAGGATCAAAGAGGTGCTGGAAGTCCCGAACCTGATTGAAATCCAACAAAAATCGTACGAGAAGTTTCTGGACAACGATTTGATCGAATTGTTCCAGGATATCTCGCCGATCTCGGACTTTACGGGTAATCTATCGCTTGAGTTTATCGACTACAGCTTGGGCGAGCCGAAATATTCGGTGGATGAATCAAAAGAACGCGACGTTACATACGCTGCTCCACTACGCGTAAAGGTACGTCTGTTCAACAAGGAAACGGGCGAGGTTAAGGAACAAGAAGTGTTCATGGGCGATTTCCCGCTTATGACGGAGACGGGCACGTTTATCATTAACGGCGCCGAACGCGTTATCGTCAGCCAATTGGTTCGCTCCCCAAGTGTGTACTTCAGCACGAAGGTTGATAAGAACGGGAAGAAAACGTACACGGCTACGGTTATCCCTAACCGCGGCGCTTGGCTGGAGCTTGAGACGGATGCCAAGGATATCATCTACGTTCGTATTGACCGGACCCGGAAAATACCGGTAACGGTGCTTTTGCGTGCGCTAGGATTCGGCACAGACGCTGAAATTCTGGATCTGCTCGGCCATGATGAGTATATTCGCAACACGCTGGATAAGGACAGCACGGATTCCACGGAGAAAGCGCTCATCGAGATTTACGAGCGTCTGCGCCCGGGCGAGCCTCCAACGCTGGACAACGCGAAGAGCCTTCTGGTCGCGCGATTCTTCGACCCGAAACGCTATGATCTGGCCAATGTCGGCCGTTACAAAATAAATAAAAAGCTCCACATCAAGAACCGTCTGTTCAATCAGCGTCTTGCGGAGAATCTGGTTGATCCGTCCACTGGCGAGATTATCGCCGAGACGGGACAGATGATTGACCGTCGTCTCCTGGATGAGATTCTGGAGAAGCTGGAGACGAACGTGGGCTTCAAGACGTACCATGTCGCCAACGGCGTCCTGGATGCCGATAGTATTCCACTGCAGGCGATTAGTGTATTCTCGCCGCTGGATGATACGAAGGTGATCAAGGTCATCGCCAATGGCATCATCGATAAGTCCGTTAAGCATATTACGCCTGCGGACATTATCTCTTCGATCAACTATTTCATCAACCTGCTGCACGGTGTTGGCAGCACGGATGATATCGACCACCTGGGCAACCGTCGTCTGCGTTCTGTAGGCGAGCTGCTGCAGAATCAGTTCCGTATCGGTCTATCCCGTATGGAGCGCGTCGTACGCGAGAGAATGTCGATTCAGGACGCGAACGCGATTACGCCTCAGGCGCTGATCAACATACGTCCGGTTATCGCTTCGATCAAGGAGTTCTTCGGCTCGTCCCAGCTGTCCCAGTTCATGGACCAGACGAATCCGCTGGCTGAGCTTACGCATAAGCGCCGTCTGTCCGCGCTTGGACCGGGCGGTCTGACGCGCGAGCGCGCGGGCTTCGAGGTCCGAGACGTCCATGCGTCCCACTACGGCCGTATGTGTCCGATCGAGACGCCAGAGGGTCCGAACATCGGCTTGATCAACTCCTTGTCGACCTTCGCCCGCATCAATGAATATGGCTTCATCGAGGCGCCATATCGCTGGGTAGATCCCAAGACGGGAATCGTCACGGAGCAGATCGCTTATCTGACTGCCGATGAAGAGGACAACTACGTTATCGCGCAAGCGAACGCGGAGCTGACCGAAGAAGGCAAGTTCGCGCAAGCGCAGACGATCGTGCGTTACAAGAAGCAGGCAGACAACATCCTGACGATGCCAAGCGACCGCGTCGACTACATGGACGTATCGCCTAAGCAGGTCGTATCGGTTGCGACAGCGCTCATTCCATTCCTTGAGAATGACGACTCCAACCGCGCCCTGATGGGATCGAACATGCAGCGGCAGGCCGTTCCGCTCCTTATTCCGAAGGCGCCGTTCGTCGGCACGGGCATGGAGCACAAGGCAGCCAAGGATTCCGGCGTCTGTATCGTATCCAAATATGACGGTGTCATCGAACGCTCGTCCGCGAACGAGATCTGGCTGCGCCGCGTCGAGATGATCGACGGCAAGCCGGTGAACGGGGATCTGGTCAAGCATAAGCTGCACAAATTTATGCGTTCCAACCAAGGCACGTGCATCAACCAGCGTCCTATCGTCCGTAAGGGCGACGTCATCAAGAAGGGCGACATTCTGGCCGACGGTCCTTCGACCGAAATGGGCGACTTGGCTCTGGGCCGCAACGTCGTCGTAGCGTTTATGACGTGGGAAGGCTACAACTACGAGGATGCCATCCTCCTGAGCGAGAAGCTGGTGAAGGAAGACGTGTACACGTCCATTCACATCGAGGAATACGAATCCGAAGCCCGCGACACGAAGCTGGGACCTGAGGAGATTACACGCGATATTCCGAACGTCGGCGAAGAGGCTCTTCGCAATCTCGACGAGCGCGGCATTATCCGTGTAGGCGCTGAGATCAGCGCTGGCGATATTCTCGTCGGCAAGGTAACGCCGAAGGGCGTAACGGAGCTGACAGCCGAGGAAAGATTGCTTCATGCGATCTTCGGCGAGAAGGCGCGCGAGGTTCGCGATACGTCACTCCGCGTTCCGCATGGTACGGACGGTATCGTCGTAGACGTGAAGGTGTTCACCCGCGAGAACGGCGACGAGCTGCCGCCGGGCGTGAACCAGCTGGTTCGCGCTTATATCGCACAGAAGCGTAAGATTTCTGAAGGCGATAAGATGGCAGGACGCCATGGTAACAAGGGTGTTATCGCGCGTATCATGCCGGAAGAGGATATGCCGTTCCTGCCGGACGGAACGCCTGTTGAGGTCGTTCTGAACCCGCTCGGCGTACCGTCCCGGATGAACATCGGCCAGGCGCTGGAGGTTCACCTTGGCATGGCGTGCAAGCGTCTCGGCATTCATGCCGCTACTCCTGTATTCGACGGCGCTCGCGAGAACGACGTATTCGATACGATGGAAGAAGCCGGCATGCAGCGTAACGGCAAAACGATTCTGTACGATGGACGTACCGGCGAGAGCTTCGAGCGCGAAGTGACGGTAGGCGTCATGTATATGATCAAGCTGGCGCACATGGTCGATGACAAAATCCATGCCCGCTCGACGGGTCCTTACTCACTCGTTACGCAGCAGCCTCTCGGCGGTAAAGCCCAGTTCGGCGGACAGCGCTTCGGCGAGATGGAGGTTTGGGCGCTTGAGGCGTACGGCGCAGCCTACACGCTTCAAGAGATTCTTACCGTCAAATCCGATGACGTGGTCGGCCGCGTGAAGACGTACGAGTCGATCGTCAAGGGCGAGAATGTTCCGGAGCCAGGCGTACCGGAGTCGTTCAAGGTTTTGATCAAGGAGCTTCAAAGCTTGGGTATGGACGTTAAGATCCTGACCGAGAACGAAGAAGAGATCGAAATGAAGGAAATTGACGATGACGACGAAGCTACGGGCGATAAGCTCAATCTTAATTTAGAAGGCGCTGAAGCAGGCGTTGAATAAATAACGGAGGACTGAGCTTCAGCCGCGGCCGTATGCATACAGGGCCACGGTTGGAGTTCAGCTTCTGATAAGACACAGTCATACATGACGAAGGAGGGTTGCTCCTTGTTGGACGTGAACAACTTCGAGTATATGAAAATTGGTCTGGCTTCGCCGGATAAAATTCGCTCGTGGTCCCGCGGAGAAGTCAAGAAGCCGGAAACCATTAACTACAGAACGCTCAAGCCTGAGAAGGAAGGTCTCTTCTGCGAGAAGATATTCGGACCGACCAAGGACTGGGAATGCCATTGCGGCAAATATAAGCGCGTACGCTACAAAGGCGTCGTCTGCGATCGTTGCGGCGTTGAAGTGACGCGCGCGAAGGTGCGCCGTGAACGGATGGGCCATATCGAGCTTGCCGCTCCGGTATCCCATATCTGGTATTTCAAAGGCATCCCGAGCCGTATGGGTCTTGCGCTGGATATGTCTCCTCGTTCTCTGGAGGAAATTATCTATTTCGCATCTTATGTTGTGACGGATCCAGGCGATACGCCTCTGGAGAAGAAACAGCTCCTGTCCGAGAAGGAATATCGCAGCTACCGCGAGAAATACGGCTACGGCTTCCAAGCTGGAATGGGTGCCGAAGCGGTGAAGAAGCTGCTTCAGGATATCGATGTTGAACGCGAGCTTGAGCAGCTGAAGGAAGAGCTGCGTACGGCTCAAGGCCAGCGCCGTAACCGCGCAATCAAGCGCCTTGAAGTGATCGAGGCATTCCGCAACTCCGGCAACGCGCCGGAATGGATGATCCTTGATGTGCTGCCGGTCATCCCGCCGGAGCTGCGTCCGATGGTACAGCTGGACGGCGGACGCTTCGCGACCTCCGACCTGAACGATCTGTATCGCCGTGTCATCAACCGTAACAACCGTCTGAAGCGTCTGCTTGATCTGGGCGCTCCTGACATTATCGTACAGAACGAGAAACGTATGCTTCAGGAAGCGGTTGACGCTCTGATCGACAACGGCCGCCGCGGCCGTCCGGTCACAGGTCCGGGCAACCGTCCGCTGAAATCGCTCAGCCATATGCTGAAGGGTAAGCAGGGACGTTTCCGTCAGAACCTGCTGGGCAAACGGGTTGACTACTCCGGTCGTTCCGTTATCGTTGTTGGACCGAACCTGAAGATGTTCCAGTGCGGACTTCCGAAGGAAATGGCGCTTGAGCTGTTCAAGCCGTTCGTTATGAAAGAGCTGGTCAACAAAGGCCTCGCCCATAACATCAAGAGCGCGAAGCGCAAAGTTGAACGCGTCAGCCCTGAGGTATGGGATGTGCTTGAGGAAGTCATCAAGGAGCATCCGGTTCTGCTGAACCGTGCCCCCACACTGCATAGACTCGGTATTCAGGCTTTCGAACCGATTCTGGTTGAGGGACGCGCAATCAAGCTGCATCCGCTCGTATGTACGGCCTACAATGCCGACTTCGACGGTGACCAGATGGCCGTTCACGTTCCGCTCTCTGCGGAAGCGCAAGCGGAAGCCCGTCTGCTTATGCTGGCATCGGGCAACATCTTGAACCCTAAGGACGGCAAGCCGGTTGTTACACCATCCCAGGATATGGTTCTCGGATCGTATTATCTGACGATGGACAACAAGGAAGCCAAAGGCTCGGGCTCTGTGTTCGCGTCTGTGAACGAAGCGATCTCCGCATATCAGCGCGGCATCGTTTCGCTGCATGCCCGTATCTTCATTCCGGTGAAGGTGCTGAAGAAAACAAACTTCACAGAGCAGCAGCAAGCTTCCCTGATGGCGACAACGGTCGGCAAAGTCATCTTCAACGAAATCTTCCCAGAGGATTTCCCATATATCAACGAAGCGACCAAAGTGAACCTTCTGCAAGGCACGCCTGACAAGTACTTCGTGTACGAGAAGGGCTCCGATCTTCAGAAGTTTATGGAGGAGCTTCCAACTGCGGGCGCGGTAGGCAAGGACTACCTCGGTACGATTATCGCCGAATGCTTCCGTCAGTATCACACGACGCTTACGGCAATTACGCTTGACCGCATTAAGCAGCTGGGCTTCACTTATTCCACCAAAGCGGGTATCACGATCGGTGTATCCGACGTTATCATTCCGAAGGAAAAAGTGGAGATTATGAAAGCGTCCGACGAGAAGGTTGCTACCGTTATGAATCAGTACCGCCGCGGTCTGATTACGAACGAAGAGCGTTATGACCGAATCATCGGCATCTGGAGCAAATGTAAAGACGAGATCACCGAAATCCTTATGAGATCGATGGATCGTTACAACAACATCATGCTCATGGTGGACTCCAAAGCACGGGGTAACAAATCGCAGATTACCCAGCTCGGCGGCATGCGCGGTCTGATGGCGAATCCGTCCGGCCGAATCATCGAGTTGCCAATCAAATCGAACTTCCGCGAAGGCCTGACGGTACTCGAGTACTTCATCTCGACGCACGGCGCGCGGAAAGGTCTGGCGGATACAGCCCTTCGTACGGCTGACTCCGGCTACCTGACACGTCGTCTCGTAGACGTCGCGCAAGACGTTATTGTTCGCGAAGACGACTGCGGCACGGACAAAGGCTTCTCCGTCGCGAAGATTCAAGACGGCAAAGAGGTTATCGAGGATCTGTACGATCGTATTGAAGGCCGCTACGCGTTCGAGACAGTTCGCGATCCGAAGACCGGCGAGGTCATCGTGAATCGGAACGAGCTGATCGATTCGAACAAAGCGGAAGCGATTGTTACTGCCGGCGTTGAACGTCTGCAGATTCGTTCGGTGCTTAGCTGCCGCGCGCGTCACGGCGTATGTAAGATCTGCTACGGCCGTAACCTGGCGACTGGCAAGCATGTTGAGATTGGCGAAGCGGTTGGCATTATCGCGGCGCAATCCATCGGCGAGCCGGGCACACAGCTCACGATGCGTACGTTCCATACGGGCGGCGTTGCCGGCGATGACATCACGCAAGGTCTTCCGCGTATTCAGGAGCTCTTCGAGGCTCGTAATCCGAAGGGCCAAGCGATTATCTCCGAGCTCGACGGCGTCGTGAAGGAAATTCGCGAGGCGAAGGACCGCCGCGAAATCGAAGTGCAAGGCGAAGCTGAGTCCAAGGTGTATGCTGTTACTTACGGCTCGCGTATCCGCGTGACGGAAGGCCAGCAGATCGAGGCGGGCGACGAGCTGACGGATGGCTCCATCGATCCGAAGGATATGCTTCGCATCAAGGGCATCCGCGGCGTACAGAATTACATTCTGCAGGAAGTACAGCGCGTATACCGTAACCAAGGCGTTGAGATCAACGACAAGCACGTCGAGGTTATGATTAAGCAGATGCTTCGCAAGATCCGCATCGTAGACGCGGGCGATACGACGCTGCTCCCAGGCGCATTCGTAGACATGCATGAATACGAAGCAGCTAACAGCGAAGCCATCTTCGCCGACAAGGAGCCTGCGGTGGCAAAGCCGGTATTGCTCGGTATTACGAAGGCGTCCCTTGAGACGGATTCGTTCTTGTCCGCAGCGTCCTTCCAGGAGACAACTCGTGTCCTGACGGATGCCGCGATCAAAGGCAAGGTCGACCAGCTTCTCGGTCTGAAGGAGAATGTTATTATCGGTAAGCTGATCCCGGCAGGCACGGGCATGCAGCGCTACCGCAACATTCGTTTTGCTGGACTGGAAGAGGAAGCTGTAGAATCCGCGGAGCTGAATGAAGCGACGGAAGCTGTAGTAGTAGAATAAATAAGGTCAGCCGTATTCATTAACGGCTCTATATGAAGCGACACATGGTCTCTGCAGACAACGAGCAGGCCATGTGTCGCTTTTTTTGTTATTGGCTTGGTCATTGAATCAACCGGAGGGCGATTTGCTCATATACTGGTAGCAGTCATGGTGAGGAGGTAATCGGATGAGAGATTATCAATCCAATCTTATATTTCTGAGTGCGCTAATTGTACTTGCGCTGTTCTCCTATGTATTAGAGGGCAATCCCAACGAGGCGGAGGGCTCGGACCGGGAGGAATTGATCGCGCTTGCACACATGGAGGATTACGACGCTTTCTACGCCTTGGCGGAGAGCTCGGACGAGCGAACCGCGCTGCAGCGGCTGGAGGCGGACGACAGCATGGGAATCGGAGCGTGGACGCGCGATGCTCTAATCGTCGTGGGGCTGCTGCCGTATGACCAAGCACGGTTAACGTTGAGCGATGCCGAGAAGATCGTGAAGCAGGGTGGAGCTGCCGGGACGATCGTCGAAGACTTGAACGCTATAGCGGGAGCTCCAGATTGGCAGGGGGGCAGCGGCATCGACCGAAAGGTATATTATATGGACGATGAGAGAACAGAGGCTATTGTGGTGCTCGGAGGCGTCAGCATGACGCATGTTGTGTATGACAATGGCGCGGTTAAGGATGAGCAAGCAATATCAAAAAGTTAATCAAGATGCAGATGCAACCTTGTTAATGAATCCGGCGTCTCTGAAATAGTAAGCCTGTTTTCAATGAAGAACGGAGATGCCGGAGGAGGTTTCATTTATGACGACACCATTTCCATTCAGCTTCGTGCTCGCATATAGGGAGCCCAATATCCTGCAAATGAAGCATAAAAGCTATGTGATATACCGGGATCCCAGCACGCTTTAGTTATAATATTGTAAATTGGACAACCTGACAAAAAACAATGACTATTATGCTTGACACGCCTATTGCCAAAGTGATAATATATCGAAGTGTGCCTGACGCCCAGGCTCGGGAATTGTTTTGATAAATTATGAACCGCCTGGCTCTGTGGGCTTAAAACTTGGGTGAAATGTCTACCATTATAAAGACATAAATATGTGGAAGGGGGTGGCAACATGCCAACAATCAACCAGCTCGTTCGCAAAGGTCGTCAAGCGAAGGTCGTTAAATCGAAATCGCCAGCCTTGCAAAGAGGTTTCAACGCATTGAAACGTGAAGCGACTGACATCAGCGCGCCTCAAAAACGCGGTGTGTGCACTCGTGTAGGTACTATGACTCCGAAGAAACCGAACTCCGCGCTTCGTAAATACGCGCGCGTACGCTTGACTAACCGTGTAGAGGTTACTGCGTACATTCCAGGTATCGGTCATAACCTTCAAGAGCACAGCGTCGTTCTGATCCGCGGCGGTCGTGTTAAAGACCTTCCGGGCGTACGTTACCATATCGTTCGCGGCGCGCTTGATACAGCGGGTGTGAACAACCGTAACCAAGCTCGTTCCAAATACGGTACGAAGCGTCCTAAAGTTAAGAAGTAATGGTATAACCCGAACGGGTTAATAACAAGCTAGAACAAGTTACTATGAGAAGAAAGGGGGACTTTACATGCCACGCAAAGGTCCTGTAACGAAACGCGATGTGCTGCCGGATCCGGTTTACAATAGCAAACTGGTAACTCGTCTGATCAACCGCATTATGATCGACGGCAAGAGAGGTACTGCACAAACGCTGTTATACGATGCTTTCAAGCTGATCCAAGAGCGTTCCGGTAAAGATCCAATGGAAGTGTTCGAAGCAGCATTGAAAAACATCATGCCGGTTCTTGAGGTTAAAGCTCGCCGTGTAGGCGGCGCTAACTACCAAGTACCAATCGAGGTTAAACCTGAGCGCCGTACGGCTCTTGGTCTTCGTTGGCTCGTGAACTACTCGCGTAACCGCGGCGAGAAAACGATGACAGAGCGTCTGGCTGCTGAGATTCTGGATGCTTCCAACAACACTGGCGCATCCGTTAAGAAGCGCGAAGACACACACAAAATGGCAGAAGCGAACAAAGCGTTTGCTCACTACCGCTGGTAGGATAACCATAATCGAGAGGAGACATATTCATGGCAAGAGAGTTCTCCTTGGAAAATACGCGTAATATCGGTATCATGGCGCATATCGATGCTGGTAAAACCACGACAACTGAACGGATCTTGTTCTTCACTGGTCGTACCCACAAAATCGGCGAGGTGCACGAAGGTGCAGCGACGATGGACTGGATGGAGCAGGAGCAAGAGCGCGGCATCACAATTACGTCTGCCGCAACAACCGCTCAATGGAAAGGTAACCGCATCAATATCATCGATACTCCGGGTCACGTTGACTTCACAGTTGAAGTTGAACGTTCCCTTCGCGTATTGGACGGGGCCGTTGGTGTTTTCAGTGCGAAAGAAGGCGTTGAGCCTCAGTCCGAGACGGTATGGCGTCAAGCTGACCGTTACGGCGTTCCGCGGATTGCTTACGTTAACAAGATGGACATCATTGGCGCGGACTATCTGAATGTCGTTAAAGACATGCGTGAGCGTCTTCAAGCCAATGCTGTTGCGATTCAGCTTCCTATGGGCGCTGAGTCCGATTTCATCGGCGTAATTGACCTTGTGGAGCGTGTGGCTTACACGTACAAGGATGACCTTGGCAAAGAGCCAATTCAATCCGAAATTCCTGCCGAGTATGCTGACCAAGTTGAAGAGCTTCGTCAAGAGCTGGTAGAGAAGGTCGCTGAATTGGACGAAGAGCTGATGATGAAGTATCTGGAAGGCGAAGAAATTACAATTCCAGAGCTGAAGGCTGTTCTTCGTAAAGGCGTTTGCGAAGTTAAAATCTTCCCGGTTGTTGCAGGTTCCTCCTACCGTAACAAAGGCGTTCAATTGGTATTGGATGCGGTTGTTGACTACTTGCCTGCGCCAGTAGACGTACCAGCTATCAAAGGTACGCTTGAAGATGGCGAAGAAGCGGTACGTCAATCCTCCGATTCCGAGCCGTTCTCGGCTCTGGCATTCAAGATCATGACGGACCCTTACGTAGGACGCCTGACGTTCTTCCGCGTATACTCCGGTATCCTGAAATCCGGCTCCTATGTTCTGAATGCAACGAAGAACAAGCGCGAGCGTATCGGACGTATTCTGCAGATGCACGCGAACAGCCGTCAAGAGATTTCGGAAGTATACGCAGGCGATATCGCTGCTGCGGTAGGTCTGAAGGATACAACGACTGGCGATACGCTGTGTGAAGAGAAGTCCCCGATTGTACTTGAATCGATGAACTTCCCTGAACCGGTTATCCAAATCGCGATTGAGCCTAAGACGAAAGCAGACCAAGACAAGCTTGGCGTTGCGATCTCCAAGCTCGCTGAGGAAGATCCAACATTCCGTGCGTATACAGACGAAGAAACGAACCAAACGATTATCGCGGGTATGGGTGAGCTTCACCTTGAAATCCTCGTTGACCGTATGCTTCGTGAATTCAAAGTAGAAACGAATGTAGGTAAGCCTCAGGTTGCATACCGTGAGACTTTCCGCGCTGCGGCTAAAGTTGAAGGTAAATTCGTTCGTCAGTCCGGCGGTAAAGGTCAGTTCGGTCATTGTTGGGTCGAGTTCGAACCACAAGAGGCTGGTACAGGCTTTATCTTCGAAAGCAAGGTTGTGGGTGGCGCAATTCCACGTGAATTCATCGCTCCAATCCAGGCTGGTATTGAAGAGTCCATGAAGAACGGCGTAATCGCCGGCTTCCCGCTCGTTGATATCAAAGCTACCGTTGTCGATGGTTCCTACCATGACGTCGACTCCTCCGAGATGGCGTTTAAGATCGCGGGCTCCCTGGCGCTTAAGGCTGCGAAAGAAAAATGTAAGCCTGTCCTTCTTGAGCCAATCATGAAGGTAGAGGTTACTGTTCCAGAAGAGTACATGGGCGACGTTATGGGCATGCTGAACTCCCGCCGCGGTCGCATCGAGGGTATGGATTCCCGCGCTGGTGCGCAGATTATCCGTGCTAAGGTGCCTCTCTCCGAGATGTTCGGTTACTCCACGACACTTCGTTCCGGTACACAGGGACGCGGCGTATTCTCAATGGAGCTTTCCCACTACGAGGAAGTTCCGAAGTCGATCTCTGAAGAGATCATTGCTAAGCATAAAGGCAGCGCTGAGTAATACTCAAGTCATGCTGATAGCTTAAGTTTGCAATTGGCCGTCATCAGGTGTGCTCAGCACTCTCGGTGCCGGCCCACACATACAAAATCAAGATATATTGAGGAGGATTCAGTTCAATGGCTAAGGCAAAATTTGAACGTAATAAACCGCATGTTAACATCGGTACAATCGGTCACGTTGACCACGGCAAAACAACTTTGACTGCTGCGATCACGACTGTACTTTCCAAAAAATACGGCGGCGCGGCTATCGCGTTCGACCAAATCGACAAAGCTCCAGAAGAGCGCGAGCGCGGTATCACGATCTCCACAGCTCACGTTGAGTATGAGACTCCTAACCGTCACTACGCTCACGTTGACTGCCCTGGTCACGCCGACTATGTTAAAAACATGATCACTGGCGCGGCTCAAATGGACGGCGCGATCCTGGTTGTATCCGCTTCTGACGGCCCAATGCCGCAAACGCGCGAGCACATCCTGCTCTCCCGCCAAGTAGGCGTTCCTTACATCGTTGTATTCCTGAACAAATGCGACATGGTTGAAGACGAAGAGCTTCTTGAGCTGGTTGAAATGGAAGTTCGCGACCTTCTGTCCGAATACGACTTCCCAGGCGATGACACTCCAATCATCCGCGGCGCAGCTCGTGAAGCTTTGCAAAACCCAGACGGTCCTTGGGCTGACAAAATCGTTGAGCTGTTCGAGCAAGTTGACACTTACATCCCAACTCCAGAGCGCGACACAGCGAAGCCTTTCCTTCTGCCTGTCGAGGACGTATTCACAATCACTGGCCGTGGTACAGTAGCAACTGGCCGTGTTGACCGTGGTACGGTTAAAGTTGGCGACGAAGTTGAAATCATCGGTCTTCAAGAAGAAACTCGCAAATCCGTTGTAACTGGCGTTGAGATGTTCCGTAAACTTATGGACTCCGCTCAAGCTGGCGACAACATCGGCGCACTTCTTCGCGGCGTTGACCGTAAAGACATCGAGCGCGGACAAGTAATTGCAAAACCGGGTTCCGTTAAGCCACACACTAGCTTCACTGCTCAAATCTACGTTCTGACTAAAGAAGAGGGTGGCCGTCACAAGCCTTTCTTCACTGGCTACCGTCCACAGTTCTATTTCCGTACAACTGACGTTACAGGTATCATCAACCTGCCAGAAGGTACAGAAATGGTTATGCCTGGCGACAACATCACTGTTACAGTTGAACTGATCGCTCCAATCGCGGTTGAAGAGGGCACTCGCTTCTCCATCCGTGAAGGCGGCCGTACTGTAGGCGCTGGCGCTGTTGCAACAATCCTGAAATAGTCCATACGCGGCCGTCAGGCCGCATTGGCTGGGAGAGCCCTCACTTCGGTGAGGGCTCTTGCCATTTTCTCCACCAAGCGCTAGCAGCATTTAACATGGAATTTTGCATTGACGGAAGACAATACTACAATTAAGATATTAATAAAGTTTATATAAAATCTTTTTTTTCGCTAAAAAAAGGGAATTATTTATTGATGCATTAATACTTTAGCGTCGGAAAGCGACAAAGCTTTGCAGTATGTTTGCTATTTTGCAACAGAAAAGATGTTGAGAGGGGTTATTCAATTGAGAAAGAAATTTTGGCTAGGATTGGCTCTTGCTTCCCTGATGACGGTAACAGCGGCTTGCGGCGGCAATGCGGGCAAAGGGAACACGGAGAATGAAGAACAAGCTTCGGGCAACGCCGGCGCCGAAGGACAAACGTATTCAATCGCAATCTCGCAAATCGTGGAGCATCCATCCTTGGATGCGACAAGAGACGGCTTCCTGGCGGCTCTGAAGGACGCAGGGTTTGAAGAAGGTAAAAACTTGAAGGTTGATTACAACAATGCGCAAGGAGAAGCCGCTAACGTGGTGACCATTGCCCAGAAGATAGCATCGGCCAATGTGGATCTGGCGTTCGGAATTGCCACTCCAACCACTCAAGCGCTTGTAGATGAAGTGAAGGACAAGCCGGTCCTATTCGCGGCTGTCACGGATCCTGTTGATGCGGGCATCGTGCCGCAGCTGACGGCGCCAGGCGGCAATGTAACAGGCGCAGCGGATACGAATCCGGATGCGATTGTACAGACGATGGACTTCATTGCGAAGGAGTTCCCATCCGTTAAGAAGGTAGGACTTGTTATTAATGAAGGCGAAGCCAACGCAGTAGTCATGAGCGCTATTGCTGAAGAAGCGCTGGCCAAGCATGGCATCGAGCTTGTGAAAGCGCCAGTGGCGAACAGCTCCGATATTCAGACGGCAGCGACTTCGCTTGTCGGACGTGTCGACGCGATCTATATTACGCTGGATAATATGGTTGTGGGCGGCGTGGATAGCATCATTGAAATTGCCAATGAGAACGACATTCCGTTTTTCTCCGCTGACCGTGATACGGTAGAGAAGGGCGCTTTCGCCACGGTTGGATTCCGCTATTATGATCATGGCTATGAAGCCGGTCAAATGGCGGTTGAGATCCTGAAGGGCAAAAACCCGGGCGATATGGACGTTTCTGTACCGCAAAAGCTCGATTTTATCTTCAATCTCAAAGCAGCTGCAGAGCAGGGTATTGAGGTTACTGACGCCATGAAGGCGTATGTGAAGGATGCAGAAAATAACATCATTGAATAACATCAACAATTGAGCGAGTGGGGTGAGCGGAATCGGTTCACCCCATTCCTATGATAGAAGGAGGAAAGCCTCATGCTTGTATCCTTAATGGGCGGCATTGAGCAGGGGTTGTTGTACGCTCTGATGGCACTTGGCGTATATATAACTTTTCGAATTTTGGATTTCCCGGATTTGACCGTTGACGGGAGCTTTACGACAGGGGCGGCAATTGGAACCGTTATGACGATTAGCGGTACTCCGCCTTTTCTGGCGATTATTTGCGCGTTCATGGGTGGAGCGGCTGCGGGGACCTGTACAGGACTGCTGCATACAAAGGGAAAAATCAACGGCTTGTTGTCCGGGATTATTATGATGATTGCCCTGTATTCCATTAACCTTCGGATACTCGGCAAACCAAACGTTTCGCTTCGGAATGAAGCCAATCTCTTCGATCATCTTGAGCCCCTTATCCTTGCCGTTGTATTGGCGGTATTGGTGAAATTTATGCTGGACCTGTTTTTCAAGACAGATCTGGGATTAAGTCTGCGCGCAACCGGTGACAACAAACGGATGATACGCAGCTTTGGCGCTAATACCGATGTAACGACGATTATTGGTATCGCGTTGTCCAATGCACTTGTGGCTAGTTCAGGCGCTCTCATTGCACATTATCAGAAATATGCGGACAACAGCATGGGCATCGGGATGATCGTGATCGGTCTTGCCTCGGTTATTATTGGTGAAGCGATTGTGGGGGCCAAAACGATATTTAGAGCGACGCTGGCCGTCGTTATTGGCGCGATCATCTATCGGATCATTTATGCCCTCGCCTTGCGCGTCCCAGGGATGCAGGCGCAGGATCTGAAGCTGATTACGGCTATCATCATTATTGGCGCGCTGGTCGTGCCAACGTTAAGGGCCGCGTACAAAATGAAGAAAATGGCGAAGAAGAGAACGTCAGAGGTGCTGGCATCTCTTGGCTCCAATAGCGGGGGTGGCCGTTAATGCTGAAGATTGAGCATGTATCCAAGCTGTTTAATCCCGGAACTGTAGATGAGAAAATAGCGCTTCTAAGCGCGAACCTTCATCTTAAGCCAGGCGACTTCGTCACGGTGATTGGCAGCAACGGCGCGGGGAAATCCACGCTTATGAATATTATCTCTGGCGTCATGAAGCCTGATGCAGGCAAAGTTTTCATTGATGGCCAGGATGTAAGCCAGCTGTCGGAATACAAGCGGAGCCAGTGGATCGGCCGCGTCTTTCAGGACCCCATGGCAGGCACCGCCCCGCGTATGACGATCGAAGAGAATTTGGCGATCGCTTACAAGCGCGGCAAGCAACGGGGCTTCTCCATCGGCGCAGGCAGCAAGACGCGCACAATCTTCCGGAATGAGCTGAGCCGTCTCGGCATTGGCCTGGAGAATCGCATGGGCGCCAAGGTGGGTCTGCTATCCGGCGGGGAGCGGCAAGCGCTGAGCCTGCTGATGGCGACGTTCACTCGTCCCCAGATTCTGCTGCTGGACGAGCACACAGCTGCTCTGGATCCGGCGCGCGCTGAGCTCGTCACCACTTTAACGGAAAGCATCGTCCGCGAGCTGAGCCTGACGACGCTTATGGTCACGCACAACATGGAGCAGGCGATCCGTCTCGGCAATCGTCTCATTATGATGGACAAGGGCAAGATCATCCTCCAGGTCGACGAGGATCGCAAGAAGGACCTCACCGTGGAACGACTGCTTGGCGAATTCGAGCAAATCAGCGGCAAGAAGATGGCCGATGACCGCGTGGTGTTGGGTTAAAGGATCACGATGTTTGACAGCGGCCGGAAGTATATGCAGCAGTATTATTGAAGAAACAGATGGCGACGGCCCATCCAATATTCCCAGCAGATGAAAAGCCAGTCCCCGACCGGGATTCGGCTTTTTAATCTTTTATGCAAAAACCTAAATGTTTTAGTTGCAATCGCCCACTCAATTCGATATAATATTGACTGTTGGTCTGACGTTGCGTTGATGTGAGAGGTTGCCGACACACCCGGCTCCTTTGCCATGGAGCTAGTGGCGGGTTATTCTCACGGAGTATGTCCGATTAAAAAATTGGGCGAAAGAAGGAGGGACTTATATGGCAAAGCAAAAGATTCGTATCCGCTTGAAAGCATACGATCACAGAATTCTTGATCAATCCGCTGAGAAAATCGTGGAAACTGCAAAACGTTCCGGTGCAGGCGTATCCGGGCCGATTCCGTTGCCAACGGAAAAGCAAATCATCACCATTCTCCGCGCGGTACACAAGTACAAGGATTCCCGTGAGCAATTCGAAATGCGCACACACAAGCGCCTTATCGATATTGTGAATCCAACGCCGCAAACGGTTGATGCGCTGATGCGTCTGGATCTGCCATCCGGTGTAGATATCGAAATCAAGCTGTAATAGCAGTAACAACGTTATAGACGATCATAGAGAGGAAATGAGGTGTCAACATGAAAGGTATCTTAGGGAAAAAACTTGGAATGACTCAAGTATTTACCGCTGAGGGCAACGTCGTTCCAGTAACGGTTATCGAAGCTGGTCCGAATGTAGTGCTTCAGAAGAAAACGGTAGAAACCGACGGCTATGAGGCTGTTCAACTTGGTTTCGCCGATAAGAAAGAGAAGAGATCGATCAAGCCAGAGATCGGCCACGCTAAAAAAGCAGGCTCGACTCCTAAGCGCTACGTTCGTGAAATTCGCGGGATTAACCTTGGCGAGTACGAAGTTGGCCAGGAAGTGAAAGCTGACTTGTTCGCAGAGGGCGAATTTGTTGACGTAACAGGTATTTCGAAAGGTAAAGGCTTTGCCGGCGTAATCAAGCGTTGGGGACAAAGCACTGGACCAATGTCTCACGGCTCCCGCTACCATCGCGGACCAGGCTCCATGGGTTCCATCCAAGCGAACCGCGTACCGAAGGGCAAACGCCTTCCAGGTCATATGGGTCACGAGACCATTACGATTCAAAAGCTCGAAGTTATCCGTGTAGACGCAGAACGCAACGTGCTTCTGGTCAAAGGCTCCATTCCGGGTCCTAAAAACGGCTTCGTTAAAGTAAAACAAACCGTTAAGAACTAATCGCTCTTGAAGAAAGGAGGAACACGAAATGCCTAAAGTAACAGTATTTAACGTGAGCGGTTCGCAAGTAGGCGAACTGGAACTGGCCGATAGCGTATTCGGCATCCAGCCTAACGCTCATGTTATGCACAGCGCTGTCGTTCTGCAGCAAGCTGCTGAACGTCAAGGAACGCACAAAACAAAAGGACGCTCCGAAGTACGCGGCGGCGGTCGCAAGCCTTGGAAACAAAAAGGCACAGGCCGCGCTCGTCAAGGTTCGATCCGCTCCCCGCAATGGGTTGGCGGCGGTACTGTATTCGGTCCTACGCCACGGACTTACGGCTTCAAACTGCCTAAGAAGGTTCGCCGTCTTGCGATTAAATCCGCACTGTCTTCCAAAGTGATTGCAGAAAGCATCATCGTTCTGGATCAGCTGACATTCGCGGCTCCTAAGACGAAGGAATTCAAAGGCATCCTGAACAACCTGAAGGTTGACCGTAAGGCACTGGTTGTTACGGCTAGCTACGAGGATAATGTAGCATTGTCCGCTCGCAACATCCCTGGCGTGAAGTTCGTCGCTGCTGACGGCATCAATGTTCGCGATGTGCTTGTATACGACAAGCTGATTATCACTAAAGAAGCAGTAGAGAAAGTACAGGAGGTGCTTGCGTAATGAAAAATCCTCGCGATATTATCAAGCGCCCGGTTATTACGGAACGTACGAGCGATTTCATGGCTGCCAAACGTTATGTGTTTGAAGTCGATCTTCGCGCGAACAAAACAGAAATCAAACAAGCTATTGAGCAAATCTTTAACGTAAAAGTAACCGGCGTGAACACAATGCGTGTTGCGGGTAAACCAAAACGTTATGGCAGACATAGCGGTTATAGACCTGACTGGAAAAAAGCGATCGTTCAACTGAGCGATGACAGCAAAGAACTTGAGTTCTTTGAAACGTCTGTATAGAAAAGGAGGGAAACCAAGTGCCAATCAAAAAGTACAAACCGACCTCTCCTGCACGTCGTAACATGTCGGTATCCACTTTCGAAGAGATTACGACAAGCACACCGGAGAAATCGTTGCTGGCTCCACTGTTCAAGAAAGCAGGCCGCAACAACCAAGGTAAAATTACGGTTCGTCACCATGGCGGCGGACATAAGCGCAAATACCGTATCATCGACTTCAAACGTACAAAGGACGGCGTTGTGGGTAACGTTGCGACGATCGAATACGATCCGAACCGTACTTCCAACATCGCTTTGATCCACTACGTGGACGGCGCGAAAGCTTACATCATTGCCCCTAAAGGCCTGAAAGTAGGCGATCAAGTCGTTTCCGGACCTGACGCGGACATCAAGATCGGCAACGCGTTGCCGCTTAAGAACATCCCAGTCGGTACAGTTATCCACAACATCGAGTTGAAACCAGGCAAAGGCGGCCAGTTGGTTCGCGCAGCGGGTACTGAAGCTCAATTGCTGGGTAAAGAAGAAGATTACGTATCGGTTCGTCTGAGCTCCGGCGAGGTTCGCCGCATCCTGTCGACTTGCCGCGCGACAATCGGTTCCGTAGGCAACGAAGACCATGAGCTTGTGAAAATCGGTAAAGCCGGCCGTTCCCGTTGGCTGGGCAAACGTCCAGAAGTTCGCGGCGTAGTTATGAACCCGAACGATCACCCGCACGGTGGTGGCGAAGGCCGCGCTCCAATCGGTCGCAAGTCGCCGTTGTCCCCTTGGGGCAAACCGACTCTGGGCTACAAAACTCGCAAGAAGAAGAAAGCATCGAGCCAATACATTATTCGTCGTCGCACGAAGTAATAGCCGCTTGATACAATGCGCGTGAGAGGAGTCTCACGCCAGCGCTTACGCGAAGGGAGGATTCCACATGGGTCGCAGTTTGAAGAAAGGTCCATTCATCGACGATCATCTGATGAAGAAAGTCGAGGATCTGAACGAAACAAACAAGAAGGTCGTTATCAAAACATGGTCCCGCCGTTCGACGATTTTCCCGCAATTCATCGGCCACACAGTTGCTGTCTATGACGGACGCAAGCACGTGCCGGTGTACGTGACGGAGGACATGGTAGGACACAAGTTCGGTGAGTTTGCACCAACTCGTTCTTACAAAGGCCATGCCAGCGATGACAAAAAAACGGGCAGACGCTAATTTGCCCTTCTATATTTCCTAATGAACGAGAGGAGGTTCCCACATGCCAGAAGCTAAAGCGCACGCGCGTTTCGTACGTATCGCACCTCGCAAAGCGCAGCTCGTAGCGGACCTGATTCGCGGCAAGCAAGTTGGCGAAGCGATCGCAATTCTGCGTCACACGCCAAAATCTGCTTCCCCGATCATCGAGAAGCTGCTCAACTCCGCGATTGCGAACGCTGAGCATAACTACCAGCTGGACATTAACAATTTGGTCGTATCGCAAGTATTTGCGAACCAAGGACCAACTATGAAACGTTTCCGTCCTCGCGCTATGGGACGTGCAAGCCGGATTAACAAAAGAACCAGCCACATCACCTTGGTGGTATCTGAAAAATAAGGAGGGATAACGTGTGGGTCAAAAGGTAAATCCAGTCGGCCTTCGTGTCGGGATTATCCGTGATTGGGAATCCAAATGGTACGCTGGCAAAGACTTTGGCGATCTTCTTCTGGAAGACGTAAAAATTCGTGAATACTTGAAGAACAAGCTGAAAGACGCGGCAGTTTCCCACATTGAGATCGAGCGTGCGGCTAACCGCGTAAACGTAACGATCCAAACGGCGAAGCCGGGTATGGTAATCGGCAAAGGCGGTTCCGAAGTTGAGAACCTGCGTACGGAGCTTGGCAAGATTACTAAAGGCAAAAAGGTTCACATCAATATCTCCGAAATCAAACAAGCGGATCTGGACGCTATCTTGGTAGCTGAAAGCATCGCACAACAATTGGAGCGCCGGGTATCTTTCCGCCGCGCACTGAAACAAGCGATCCAACGCTCGATGAGAGCTGGCGCAAAAGGAATCAAAACTGCGGTTAGCGGACGCCTTGGCGGCGCTGAGATCGCACGTACGGAAGGTTATAGCGAGGGTACAGTTCCGCTTCACACACTGCGCGCAGACATCGACTACGGCACAGCTGAAGCACATACAACTTACGGCCGCATCGGCGTAAAAGTATGGATCTACCGCGGCGAAGTCCTTCCTACGAAGAAGAAAGTAGCAGCTCCCCAGGAAGGAGGCAACTAATCATGTTGGTACCTAAACGTGTAAAACACCGCAAGCAGCAACGCGGCAGCATGAAAGGCCGCGCTAAAGGCGGCACTACAGTCGTATTCGGCGAATACGGTCTGCAAGCACTTGAGCCATCTTGGATCACGAACCGCCAAATCGAGGCTGCTCGTATCGCGATGACACGTTACATCAAACGTGGCGGTAAAGTATGGATCAAGATTTTCCCTGACAAGCCAATCACTCAGAAGCCTCTTGAGGTTCGTATGGGTAGCGGTAAAGGTAACGTAGAGAAATGGGTATCCGTTGTTAAACCGGGCAAAATTATGTTCGAGCTTGCCGGCGTACCTGAAGAAGTAGCTCGTGAAGCAATGCGTCTTGCGGCTCACAAACTGCCTGTCAAAACGAAGTTCGTGAAACGCGAAGAAGTGGGTGGTGAAGCAAATGAAGGCTAGTGAATTTCGCAACCTAACCTCTGTCGAGATTGAACAACAAATCGCTGGTTTCAAAGAAGAGCTGTTCAACCTTCGTTTCCAATTGGCTACTGGCCAGCTGGACAACCCGACTCGGATTCGTGACGTGCGTAAGGAAATAGCTCGTGCTAAAACCGTTCTGCGTGAAAGAGAACTCGGAATCAGCAGCTAATAGATCCTTACTGAAAAAATAACGATCACGGATGAAGGAAGGAGGAAGAACATGAGCGAACGCAATGCCCGCAAAGTTCAGATCGGCAAAGTCGTAAGCGACAAAATGGATAAAACAATCGTGGTGGCTGTAGAAACTTACAAAAAACATGATTTGTACCATAAACGCATCAAGTACACGAAAAAGTACAAAGCGCATGACGAAAACAACCAAGCGAAGATTGGCGATACCGTGAAAATCATGGAGACTCGTCCATTGTCCAAAGACAAGCGCTTCAGACTGGTTGAAGTCGTAGAAGTTGCTGTTGTTCTCTAATAGCGTTAGATCGACCTAAGCATTTCTCTGCTGAAAGGAGGACGTAAACATGATTCAACCATTTACACGACTGAGAGTTGCCGACAACTCCGGTGCGAAAGAATTGATGTGTATCCGCGTTCTGGGCGGCACTGGCCGTCGCGTTGGACATATCGGCGACCTGATCGTTTGCTCCGTCAAACAAGCAACGCCAGGCGGCGTTGTCAAAAAGGGTGACGTTGTTAAAGCGGTAATCGTTCGTACGAAGCGTTCCGTACGCCGTAAAGACGGATCCTACATCGCGTTCGACGAGAACGCTGCGGTAATCGTGAAAGAAGACAAGAGCCCTCGCGGCACTCGTATCTTCGGACCAGTTGCCCGTGAGCTTCGCGATAAGGACTTCATGAAGATCGTATCGCTTGCACCAGAAGTAATCTAAGAACGAACCGATAAATGCCTGATAGCTTAGCGAGCAGGAGGTGTAACAAATGCCAAGGCTGAAAAAAGTATTGGAATCCCATAACAATAAGCTGCACGTAAAGAAAGATGACACTGTCATTGTGATTTCCGGCAAGGACAAAGGCAAAAAAGGCCGCGTCATCGCAGCTTATCCACGAGAAAACCGCGTGCTTGTAGAGGGCGTCAACATGGTGAAGAAGCATTCGCGTCCTTCCCAGGCGAACCCGCAAGGCGGAATCCTCGAGCAAGAAGCTCCAATCCACGTGTCCAACGTGATGCACGTAGATCCGAAGAGCGGTGGAGTAACCCGTATCGGCTACAAAGTGCTGGACAACGGCAAGAAAGTCCGGATCGCCAAAAAATCCGGAGCACAGATCGACTAATCGTTGTGGTAAGAAAGGAGGTCCATGATCAATGACAACAAGACTGAAAGGTCGCTTTCTTAATGAAATCACTCCTGCTCTGATGCAGAAGTTCAACTATACTTCGGTTATGCAAGTGCCGAAAATTGAGAAAGTTGTAATCAATATGGGTGTTGGCGAAGCGGTTTCCAACTCCAAAATTCTGGATGTTGCGGTTGAAGAGCTTCGCATCATCTCCGGTCAAAAACCGGTTGTTACACGCGCTAAGAAGTCTATCGCTGGCTTTAAGCTTCGTGAGAACATGCCAATCGGGGTTAAGGTTACACTGCGCGGCGAGCGTATGTACCACTTCCTCGACAAGCTGTTCAACATCTCGCTTCCACGCGTGCGTGACTTCCGCGGTGTATCGACTAAAGCGTTCGACGGACGCGGGAACTACACGCTGGGCCTTAAAGAGCAGCTGATCTTCCCAGAGATCGAATACGATAAAGTTGATAAAGTTCGTGGTATGGACATCGTCATCGTGACGACGGCAAAAACGGACGAAGAATCTCGTGAGCTGCTGACCCAAATGGGCATGCCGTTCGCGAAGTAATCCACTTCTAGGAGGTGTAGTACCCAGTGGCAAAAACTTCGATGAAAGTGAAGCAACAACGCACACCTAAGTTCAAAGTGCGCGCATATACGCGCTGTGAGCGTTGCGGCCGTCCGCATTCTGTTTTGCAAAAGTTCAAAATTTGCCGGATTTGTTTCCGCGAGTTAGCATACAAGGGCCAGATTCCTGGCGTTAAAAAAGCAAGCTGGTAATTTAGCCTAGTTCGGGAAGGAGGTTCACACAAATGGTTATGTCTGATCCGATTGCAGATATGTTGACACGTATTCGTAACGCGAATGTCGTTCGTCACGAAACGGTGGAAATGCCAGCTTCGAAAGTGAAGAAGCAAATCGCTGAGATTTTGAAGCGCGAGGGCTTTATCCGCGATGCTGAATATATCGAGGACAACAAACAAGGGATTATCCGTATTTTCTTGAAATACGGCCCTAACCAAGAGCGCGTCATCACTGGCCTGAAGCGTATCTCGAAGCCTGGTCTTCGTGTATACACTCAAGCGACTGAGGTTCCTCGCGTTCTGGGTGGACTTGGAATTGCTATCATTTCCACGTCCAAAGGAGTAATGACAGACAAAGAAGCTCGCCAAGTGAAATCCGGCGGCGAAGTAGTCTGCTACGTTTGGTAAGAAATAAGTCAGAAAGACAGGAGGTGTAACAATGTCCCGTATTGGTCGTAAACCGATCCAAGTGCCTGCTGGCGTAACTGTTAACTTGGATAACACAGTGATTACTGTAAAAGGACCGAAAGGCACGCTTTCCCGCGAGCTTCACAAAGACATGAAAGTGAATGTAGCGGAAAACGAAATCGTGATCGAACGTCCTTCCGATAATAAATTGCACCGTTCCCTGCACGGAACGACTCGCTCGATCGTGGCTAACATGGTGACAGGCGTTACTGAAGGCTTCTCGAGAAATCTGGAGCTTGTAGGCGTAGGTTACCGTGCTAACAAAACTGGCGACAAAATCGTTCTTAATGTTGGTTACTCTCACCCCGTTGAGATTACACCAGAAGCAAACATTGAGTTCGAGGTGCCAGCTAACACGAAGATTACCGTTCGCGGTATCGACAAAGAGCGCGTAGGCGCAGTTGCTGCTCAAATCCGTTCCGTACGTGAGCCTGAGCCATACAAAGGCAAAGGTATCAAGTACGAAGGCGAGCGCATCCTTCGTAAAGAAGGTAAAGCTGGTAAGAAGAAATAAAGTAAAGGAACCTGAAGCGTTCCTTGCGATAGCTTCCTAAGGCATAAGGAAAGGAGTGAACCTAGGTCATGATTACAAAAGGCGACAAGAACAAGGCCCGTCTGAAAAGACACCTTCGCGTTCGTAAAAAAATCAACGGAACAGCTGCACGTCCGCGTCTGTCTGTATTCCGTTCCTCCAAGCATATGTACGCGCAATTGATCGACGACGTAGCAGGCGTAACGCTGGCTTCCGCATCCACAAAGGATAAAGAGCTGGTAGAAGCGATCGGCAACGGCGGCAACGTAGAGGCTGCTGCAAAAGTCGGCGAATTGATCGCAAAGCGCGCTCAAGAGAAAGGCGTATCCGAAGTGGTATTCGACCGCGGAGGTTACTTGTATCACGGCAGAATTCAAGCGCTGGCTACAGCAGCTCGCGAAGCAGGCTTGAATTTCTAATCATCTAATAAGGAGGTAAAATGACTTGCGTGTAGATCCTAATACGTTAGAACTGACTGAAAAAGTCGTTCATATCAACCGCGTTGCGAAAGTTGTTAAGGGCGGACGCCGCTTCAGCTTCAGCGCGCTTGTAGTTGTTGGCGACGGTAAAGGCTACGTTGGCGCAGGGATCGGTAAAGCGGGCGAAGTACCTGATGCAATCCGCAAAGGTATTGAAGACGCGAAGAAAAACCTGATCCATGTACCACTCGTAAACACAACGATTCCTCACCTTGTAATCGGACATTTCGGCGCTGGAGAAGTTCTTCTGAAGCCGGCTTCCGAAGGTACAGGTGTTATCGCAGGCGGCCCAGTTCGTGCGGTTCTCGAGCTTGCTGGCGTAGGCGACATTTTAACGAAATCCCTTGGTTCTTCGAACTCCCTGAACATGGTCAACGCAACTTTGGAAGGTCTATCCCGCCTGAAACGTGCGGAAGACGTTGCAAAGCTGCGTGGCAAAACAGTCGAAGAGCTGTTAGGTTAAGGAGGGACATACGATGGCAAAATTGCAAATCACCCTCGTTCGCAGTTTGATTGGCCGCAACGAGAAACAACGTGCTACGGTTGAATCGCTCGGCCTTCGCAAAATTCGTCAATCGGTCGTTCTTAACGACAGCCCGGCTATCCGCGGTATGGTTAACGCTGTTAACCACCTGGTCAAAGTCGAAGAAGTCTAAGTATAGATCGAAACTTAACGAAATCTACAAGGAGGTGCACGAACGATGAAATTGCATGAGTTAGCACCAGCTCCGGGCTCGACCCAAGCGCCTAAGCGCAAAGGTCGCGGTATCGGTTCCGGCAACGGCAAAACGGCAGGCAAAGGTCACAAAGGTCAAAACGCTCGTTCCGGCGGCGGCGTTCGTCCTGGATTCGAGGGCGGACAAAACCCGTTGTACCGTCGCGTACCGAAACGCGGCTTCAACAACCCGTTCCGTACGGAATACGCGATTGTTAACATTGAAGAGCTTAACGGCTTTGCAGCAGGTACTGAAGTTACACCAGCGGTTCTTCTTGAACAAGGTATTGTAAAAAATCCTTTGGCAGGAATCAAGATCTTGGGTAATGGTGAATTGACAGTAGCGCTTACTGTAAAAGCGAAAAAGTTCTCTCAATCTGCGGTAGAGAAAATCCAGGCTGCCGGCGGTAAAACCGAGGTGATCTAATTGTTCACAACCGTGTCCAACATTTGGAAGGTGTCGGATCTGAGAACTCGGATCCTGTTCACGCTTTTCATTCTATTCATCTACCGTATCGGCTCCTTCATTCCGGTGCCGGGGGTAGATAAAACCGTATTCGAGAATATTGATTCGGCGGGCGCTGACTTGTTCGGCCTGCTGAACACGTTCTCGGGCGGTGCGCTCTTCCAATTCTCCATCTTCGCGATCGGGATTACGCCATACATTACAGCTTCCATTATCGTGCAGCTGTTGTCGATGGACGTTATCCCTAAATTTGCGGAATGGGCGAAGGAAGGCGAGAACGGCAAGCGCAAGCTTGCTCAAATGACGCGTTACGGTACAATTATCCTTGGCTTGGTGCAGGGCTTCGCTACGGCGATTGGCTTCAACCGCCAATTCGGCTTTGAGATGATTCCGGGCGCAACCTTCGTGGATTACTTGCTGATTGCGATTATCTTGACTGCTGGTACAGCATTCCTGATGTGGCTCGGCGAGCAAATTACGGAGAGAGGTATCGGGAACGGTATCTCGATCTTGATCTTCGCAGCGATCGTAGCCGGTATTCCTGGCCACATTCGTACAATCTACGAATCCCAATTCGTAGGCAATGCGGATCAACTGTTCTTGAACATTGCGAAGATGGTTCTGATTGTAGTCGCGATCATCGCGATTATCGTAGGTGTTATCTTCATCCAGCAAGGCATCCGGAAGATTCCGGTTCAATACGCGAAGCGTGTTGTCGGACGCAAGATGTACGGCGGACAATCGACTCATATTCCGATGAAGGTGAACGGCGCAGGCGTTATCCCGGTTATCTTCGCGGTATCCCTGATCATGTTCCCGGTTACGATTGCGAACTTCTGGTCCACTCAGCCTTGGGCAGACTGGATTATCAACAATATGAACTATGACCGTCCGCTTGGCATGGTCCTGTACGTATTGCTGATTATCGGCTTCACCTTCTTCTACACCTTCGTGCAAATTAATCCGGTGCAAATGGCAGATCAGATGAAGAAGAATGGCGGATATATTCCCGGCATTCGTCCTGGCAAGCCGACCTCCGCATACCTAACGAAAGTTATGTCGCGGATTACGCTCACAGGCGCAATTTTCCTTGCGGTCATCTCTGTTCTCCCGGTGTTCTTCGGAGCGCTGGCTGGATTGCCGCGTACGGTGCAGCTTGGCGGCACCTCCCTCCTCATCGTAGTCGGCGTAGCGCTTGATACGATGAAGCAGATCGAGAGCCAGTTGATCAAACGCCATTACAAAGGGTTTATCAATAAATAACAATAGGTTCGAATGCGGGCTGACGCGCCTTCGAAGGTTCGCGCGTGGCCCGAACGAGCCTATTGTGTTTAAAGCGAGGAACACGGTAATGAACATTTTATTCATGGGCCCTCCAGGAGCCGGCAAGGGGACGCAAGCGGAGCGGATCGTAGAAGAGTTCGGCATCCCGCACATTTCGACCGGCGACGCGTTCCGTCTTGCGATGAAGCAAGGCACGCCGCTTGGCTTGAAAGCCAAGGAATATGTAGACCAAGGTCTGCTTGTTCCGGACGAAATAACCAATGGCATCGTGAAGGAGCGTCTCGCTCTGGATGATTGCCGACAAGGATTTCTGCTCGACGGGTTCCCGCGTACGCTGCAGCAAGCCGAAGCGCTTGATGCCATGCTTACTGAGCTGGACCGGAGCATAGATCATGTAGTAAACTTAAAAGTTGACCGCGGATTATTGCTTGCTCGTCTGACGGGCAGAAGAATCTGCAGAACTTGCGGTACGACTTACCATGTGATTTTCAACCCTCCCAAGGTCGAAGGCGTCTGCGACAAGGACGGCGGAGAGCTGTATCAACGTTCCGATGATACAGAGGAGAAGGTGGGAACGCGCCTGGACGAATATACGTCCAAGACGGCTCCACTGCTTGATTATTACAGCGGTAAAGGTCTCCTGCGCGAAGTCGACGGCGAGAAGGATATTGATGTTGTTACATCCGATATCGTCTCCTGCTTGAAAGGTACGTTGTAATGATTATTTGCAAATCCGATTCGGAGCTGCGATTAATGAAGGAAGCTGGACGCATCGTTGCGGAGACGCATCGTCTAATGGCGCAGTCAGTGAAGCCGGGAATCACCACAGGTGAGCTCGACGAGATTGCCGACTCGTTTATTAGAAGCCAAGGCGCCATTCCTTCGTTTAAAGGTTACAATGGATTTCCTTCCAGCATATGCGCTTCAGTCAATGACGAGCTGGTGCATGGCTTCCCCGGATCACGCAAGTTGAACGAGGGCGATATTATTAGTATCGATATCGGCGCGCAGTATGAGGGCTATCATGGCGATTCCGCTTGGACCTACGCGGTCGGAAGCGTTACGCCGGAGGTTCAAAGACTGCTCGATGTCACGGAAGAGTCGCTGTATGCGGGTCTTGCGCTCATCAAGCCGGATGTCAGACTCTATACGATATCGCACGCCATCCAGAAGGTAATCGAAGCAGCGGGATTTTCGGTTGTGCGGGAGTACGTAGGGCACGGAATCGGCGCGGATCTGCATGAGGAGCCGCAAATACCGAACTACGGAATACCGGACAGAGGGCCGCGGCTGAAGCCGGGTATGGTGCTTGCTATCGAGCCGATGGTCAATATCGGTGAACGGTATGTCCGGACGCTCGAGGACGATTGGACAGTCGTAACGCGGGACGGCTCCTGGTGCGCTCACTTCGAGCACACGGTAGCTGTCACGGAGGACGGCTTTGAAATCCTGACGATTCTGCCGCAGCAGCCTGAGGGTTAACCCATGGAAGCTCGCCCGCAGATTGGTCAGCTCGTCAAAGTGCTTCGGGGGAAGGACGAAGAAAGCTATGCCGTTGTTATCGGGATCATCGACGAGCGATTCGTTCTGATCGCGGACGGCAACAAGCGAAGATTCGATTCGCCGAAGAAGAAGAACGTTCTGCATCTCGAGTTACAGCCTGCCATCAGTCAAGAGGTAACAAACAGCATGCAAGAGTCCGGCAGGGTGACCAATGCCAAGTTGCGTTATGTGATTCAGAAGTTTGCGTATGCGAAAGGAGAATGACGGTTGGCTAAGGAAGACGTCATTGAGGTCGAAGGTACGGTTATTGAGCCGTTGCCTAATGCCATGTTCAAGGTGGAACTGGAGAACGGTCATCAGATTCTCGCCCATGTGTCCGGCAAGCTCAGAATGCATTTCATCCGCATCCTGACCGGAGACAAAGTGGTCATTCAGTTATCGCCTTATGATTTATCAAGAGGGCGCATCACCTATCGGAAGTAGGCCGTTTCTATCGGCTTGCCCACGAAAGATTCGGGAGGTAATCACAATGAAGGTTAGACCTTCGGTTAAGCCGATTTGCGAGAAATGCAAAGTCATTCGTCGCAAAGGCAACGTTATGGTGATTTGTGAAAATCCGAAACACAAACAAAAACAAGGATAAAAGGAGGGAAATATAGCCCATGGCACGTATAGCTGGTGTAGATATTCCGCGCGACAAGCGCGTTGAAATCGCCCTGACGTATATTTTCGGTATCGGCAAAACGACTTCGCAAAAAATCCTGGCTTCTACGGAAGTGAACCCAGACACTCGCGTTCGCGATCTGACTGAGGATGAGCTTGCTCGTTTGCGCGAAGCCATCGATAAAAACGTTAAAGTGGAAGGCGACCTTCGTCGCGAAATTTCGCTTAACATCAAACGTCTGACTGAGATCGGCTGCTACCGTGGTCTTCGTCACCGTCGCGGTCTTCCTGTTCGCGGTCAACGTACGAAAACTAACGCTCGCACGCGCAAAGGTCCTCGTCGTACTGTAGCGAACAAGAAGAAATAAGAAGGGAGGATAATGATCAATGGCTAAACCAAAAAAGGTCGTCCGTACAAAACGTCGCGACCGGAAAAATATTGACACTGGCGTGGCACATATCCGTTCCACGTTCAACAACACGATCGTTACGATCACCGACCCGCACGGTAACGCAATTTCATGGGCTAGCTCCGGCAACCTTGGTTTCAAGGGTTCCCGCAAAAGCACCCCGTTTGCCGCTCAAATGGCTGCCGAATCCGCTGCGAAAGCAGCTATGGAGCATGGCATGAGAACGGTTGAGGTTATGGTTAAAGGACCAGGCGCTGGCCGTGAAGCCGCTATCCGTTCGCTTCAAGCTGCAGGATTGGAAGTTAACCTTATTAAGGACGTAACGCCAGTTCCGCATAACGGATGCCGCCCGCCGAAACGTCGTCGCGTATAGTCGGATCTCAGGTGGTATCAAATAACAGCAACTTGTGAATAATGGTTGTGAAGGTTTGGCATACTACGAGATTAGACATAAAAACGACTAGGTAACGGAACGACGTTTGAAGGAGGGTACTATTGTGATTGAGATCGAAAAGCCGAAAATCGAAACCGTAGAACTGAATGATGAAGGAACCTACGGACGATTCGTGGTCGAGCCGCTGGAACGCGGATACGGCACGACGCTAGGAAATTCGCTTCGCCGAATTCTGTTATCGTCTCTGCCTGGTGCGGCTGTTACGTCGGTGCAAATCGATGGCGTGCTGCATGAATTTTCTACGGTTCCAGGAGTGATCGAGGACGTTACGGAGATCATTCTGAACCTGAAAGGCCTGTCGCTGAAGATCCATTCCGACGAAGAGAAGGTACTGGAAATCGACGCGGAAGGCGAAGGCAACGTAACAGCTGGCGATATTCGAGCTGACAGCGATGTCGAGATTCTGAGCCCTGATCTTCACATTGCGACCTTGGCCTCCGGAGCGCGTCTCCATATGCGTATCTTCGCTAACCGTGGACGCGGTTACGTGCAAGCGGACCGGAACAAGAGCGATGATCAACCGATTGGCGTCATTCCTGTCGATTCGATCTACACGCCCATTACTCGCGTTAATTACAGCGTAGAGAACACACGCGTCGGCCAAGTCACGAACTATGACAAGCTGACGCTGGAAGTTTGGACGGATGGCAGTATTCGCCCTGAAGAGGCAGTTAGCCTCGGCGCTAAAATATTGACCGAGCACTTGGACTTGTTCGTTGGGTTAACGGATGAAGCCAAAGATGCGGAGATCATGGTTGAGAAAGAAGAGGACAAGAAAGAAAAGGTTCTGGAGATGACCATCGAGGAGCTGGATCTTTCGGTACGTTCATATAACTGCTTGAAGCGTGCAGGCATCAACACTGTTCAAGAGCTGATCACCAAATCCGAAGAGGACATGATGAAGGTCCGTAACCTGGGCCGCAAGTCGCTTGAGGAAGTGCAAGAGAAGCTTGAAGAGCTGGGTCTGGGTCTTCGCGTAGAAGAGTAGGACTTCACTGCAACCAAGATTTGACAACCGAGCAAGGGAGGGGAAAACAAGATGGCATATCAAAAACTAGGACGTGACGCTAGCGCGCGGAAAGCTTTGTTCCGTGACCTCGTTACTGATCTATTCCTGTATGAGCGCATTCAAACGACTGAGGCTAAAGCGAAAGAGGTTCGCTCCATCGCTGAAAAACTGATCACTAAAGCTAAGAAAGGTGATCTGCACGCTCGTCGTCAAGTAGCAGCTTACGTTCGTCGCGAAACCGTTAACGGTGAGCAAGACGCAATTCAAAAGCTGTTCTCTGAGCTGGCTACTCGTTACTCGGAGCGCGCAGGCGGATACACGCGTATCCTGAAGCTTGGACCACGTCGCGGTGACTCCGCGCCTATGGTTTACCTTGAGCTGGTTGACCGCGCGTAAGTTTCAATGACACATAGAAAGGGTGGACCCTTGAGGCCACCTTTTTTTGTTGGCTGGGGGTGAATGGCATGCGGAACATATGCGTCAGGGTCAGCTATGATGGAGCTGGATTTAACGGGTTTCAATCGCAGCCGTACGGCCGGACGGTGCAGGACGAAATCGAGAAGGCGATTAAGCATCTGACCGGCGAAGATATCGTGATCATCGGCTCCGGCCGGACGGATGCGGGCGTTCATGCGATGGGACAGGTATTCAACTTCCATACGGCCTCATCCATTCCTACCGGAAGGTGGGCGATCGCGCTGAATACGCGGCTGCCGAAGGACATTGTTATCCTCGACGCATGGGATGTGCCGGAGATCTTCCACTCCAGACGGTCGGCCAAACGCAAGACGTATCGTTATTCGATCGATCTGGGCAAATTCCCCGATGTGTTCGCCCGAAGCTATCGGTTCCATCACCCAACGAAGCTGGATGTGGACGCGATGGCGGAGGGGCTGGCTTATCTTGTGGGCAGATTTGATTTCACATCGTTTACATCCATTCGTTCGACGAAGCCGCATCATGTGCGTACGGTGTATGAGGCTTATTTTGAACGGGAGGGTGATGCGCTGCACATGTATATAACGGGGAATGGCTTCCTGTATAACATGGTGCGCGTCATCATGGGAACGCTCCTGTGGGTCGGCCAGGGCAAGCTGAAGCCGGAGGATATGAAGACTATTCTGGAGGGCAGGTCGAGAGCGCTCGCGGGGCCTACGGCGATGCCTCACGGTCTTACGCTTGTTCGAGTGGAGTATGGGGATCCCCATGAGCTTACTGCGCCGCCTTCGGCTGATATGGACGACGAGGATGAGGAGTAGCAGCCCTGCCGGGCATCCCAGATGCAGCAAATCCGGCGCTGTATCAGCGCCGGATTCAACCTGTTATCGCAGGACGAAATCCCCTGAGCCGGTCTCTGCTTGCAGAAGCACATCGCCATTGCCAAAGGCTCCTTCGATATGACGTTCGCCTTGGGCGCCCCGGTCATACGTGAAGCCCTTCTTGCTAATGACGCCGTCGCCTGAGCCGGCCCGGAATTGAACCGCCAAGGATTCCGGATCACGATCCAGCTTGACGGTAATGTCGCCGCTGCTCGCTTCCAGCTCACTGTCGTAGAGCAGCTCTTCCACTTCAATCGTAATATCGCCGGAGCTTGTAGAGCCCTTGTAAGCAGCGGTTCCGTCCTTGAGGTGAACGTCGCCGCTTGAGACGTCGAATGTCACGAGCTCAGCCGTAAAATCTTTTACAAAAATATCGCCGCTGTTGATATCAATGGACAGCTCGCCGGCTACGGTTAAGCGCTCGGCTTCGAAATCGCCTGAATGGGAAGCGATGTTCACATTGTCGAATAGCTGGTCCTCCAGCTGAAGATCGCCGCTGCGCAGCCTGATGGACAGATCGCCCCATTGCTGCTCCGGCAGCGCCACGGTTAGCTTCAGGCTGGACCAGTTGAAGCCGAAGGGGTTGTTCCGCTTCAGAGTAACCTCCAGCGTATCGCCGTCCTGCGTAAAGTCGAAGGTCAGGTTATCCATGACGGATTTCGTTGCACGCCCTTCCAGCATGAACACCGCTTGCTCCGAGGCGCCGCGCACGAAATTCGCATCAATACTGTTTGACTCGAATTCGATATGCCGGATACCGTCAAGCTCCACCTTTTTCTGCTCCTGTATTTCTGAGCCGATGACGCTGTGCAGGCCAGCCAGCGGCAGCTTGCCTTCATTCGCGAAGACGTAATACAAGCCAATCAGCCCGATCACAACAAACGTGACTCCGAGCAGGGATTTTGGTTTCATGAAAGCCTCTCTCCTTTTTGCTTGCAGCGCCCCGATTTGTCGGTCAAGGGTATCGCACTGCTGTTTGAATAGCTATATTGTACCAGTATGGCGAAGAGAGCGAATACCGTCCTGTGATGGATTAAGGGCTCAGACTTAAGTCCAGTTGGTCATGTATAAAAACTTCGCATATTGAATTCAATTAACGCTTGCGATTCACTGTTCTTTGTAGTAGAATATAACTTGTGCTTTCTTAGTGGCTCTCCCACAGCCCCGACTAAGAATGGCCGCAAACGCAAGTTCCAACTATGTATAACAAACCAACGGAAACGTTGTTATAAAACGATGAATGTAACAGAATTAAGGAGGATCATCCATGCGTACCACCTATATGGCTAAGCCAAATGAAGTTGAGCGTAAATGGTTCGTCATCGATGCGGAAGGCAAAACGCTCGGTCGTCTTGCCAGTGAAGCTGCAAGCCTGATTCGCGGCAAACACAAACCGCAATTTACGCCACACGTTGACACAGGCGATTTCGTTATCGTCATCAATGCAGAGAAGATTGTTTTGACAGGCAACAAATTGGCTGACAAGAAGTACTACCGTCACTCCATGCACCCAGGCGGCCTGAAGGTTACTCCTGCTGGTGAGATGCTGAAGAACAAGCCAGAGCGCGTGATTGAGTTCGCGGTTCATGGCATGCTGCCGAAGAACCGTCTTGGCAACAAGATGAAGCTTAAATTGAAAGTTTACGCAGGTGCGGAACATCCACATCAAGCCCAAAACCCTGAAGTCTACGAGCTTCGCGGGTAATAAAGAGGAGGACAAGTTTCATGGCTCAAGTGCAATACTATGGAACCGGTCGTCGTAAACACTCTGTTGCACGTGTACGTCTTGTGCCGGGTGAAGGACGAATCATTGTTAATAAACGCGATCTGAACGAATATTTCGGTCTGGAAACACTCAAGCTGATCGTTAAGCAACCGCTGAACCTGACTGATACATTGTCGAAATACGATGTGCTGGTTATCGCTAACGGCGGCGGCATGTCCGGTCAAGCTGGCGCAATCCGCCACGGCATCTCCCGCGCTCTGCTCAAAGCAGACCCTGAGTTCCGTCCGGCTCTTAAGCGTGCAGGCTTCCTGACTCGTGACCCACGTATGAAAGAGCGTAAGAAATACGGGCTCAAAGCCGCTCGTCGCGCTCCACAGTTCTCGAAACGTTAATACAAGCGGAACGTCTGCTCTATTACAGAGCAGGCGTTTTTTTTTGTGGGTGGAATATAGGAACGTGCCCATGCCTTGGCTCATTTAATATGGTGAAAACTTATCATTGAACTCAACGCGTCAAAGGCGTATAATTTGTAATACAGACTAATTTACTAGGAATTAATATCGGAGGTTATACGCATGAATTTGTTTGAGAAAGAAGCTCTTATCGCGAAGCAAGCCGTCGAGCTGGAGAACGCTACGCCGGAAGAGATTATTCGTTTCGCAGTCGAAACATTCCCTAACATTACTTTTGCGTGCAGCTTTGGCGCGGAGGACGTTGTTCTTGTAGACATGCTGCAGAAGGTAAGTCCGAAGACAGATATCTTCTATCTGGATACCGATTTCCACTTCAAGGAAACGTATGAGACGCGTGACCGTATGGCGGAGCGTTACCCTGGCATTCCGTTCGTGGAAGTGAAGCCGGAGATTACGCCTGAGGAGCAAGCGGCGCAATTCGGCGACCAGCTGTGGAAATCCGACGCGAACAAATGCTGCGATATCCGCAAGGTGCAGCCGCTGACGAAGATCCTGTCGCAATACGACGCTTGGATTACAGGCATTCGCCGTGATCAGGCGCCAACTCGCGCCAACGCAAAGAAAATTGAGTATGACGTGAAATTCGGTCTTGTGAAGTTCAATCCTATCGCAAGCTGGACGAGTGAAGATGTATGGAACTACATCCGCGAGAACAACGTCGTATACAATCCGCTGCATGACAATCATTATCCGTCGATCGGCTGCGAATATTGCACACGCCAGGTTATGCCGGGCGAAGACCCGCGTGCGGGACGCTGGTCGGGCCAAGAGAAGACGGAATGCGGTCTGCATAAGTAAGCCCAATCATTGAACAAATACTTTGCTGCTTTGCAAATATTAGGAGGCTTTCAACGATAATGAGTCAAATTCAACCTCATGGCGGCGACCTGGTTAACCGGATCGCCGCAGGCGAAGAACGCGAGGCGCTTCTGAAGGAAGCGCAAGCCCTATCTTCCATCACGATTAACGCATGGACAATCTCCGATCTGGACTTGATCGGCGTTGGCGCCTTCTCGCCGCTGACCGGCTTCCTGAATGAAGAGGATTACCAGTCGGTTGTTCACAACATGCGCCTCGCGAATGGATTGGTATGGAGCATTCCCATTACGCTTGCCGTCGACGAGACGAAAGCGAAGGAATTGAAGGTCGGACACAAAGCCGCTCTGATCGGCGAAGATGGCGTAACCTATGGCGTAATCAACGTAGAGAGCATCTACTCCGTGGATCAGAAGGTCGAAGCCGTCAACATCTTCAAGACCGACGATCTGGAGCATCCGGGCGTACAGAAGCTGCTGGAGCGCCCTTCAACCTACGTTGGCGGTTCCATTACGGTGCTTAACCGTCCACAGCCGGAGAAGTTCCAGGAGTTTTATTTCGACCCTTCGGAAACTCGCCGTATCTTTGCCGAAAAAGGTTGGAAGACGGTTGTTGGCTTCCAGACGCGTAATCCGGTTCACCGCGCGCACGAGTACATCCAGAAGACAGCTATGGAAATTGTTGATGCGCTGTTCCTGAACCCGCTCGTAGGCGAGACCAAGTCCGATGATGTGCCAGCGAACGTACGCATGAAGAGCTATCTGGCTCTGCTGGAGAACTACTACCCGGCGGATCGCGTATTCTTGGGCGTATTCCCAGCCGCTATGCGCTACGCAGGACCACGCGAGGCGATCTTCCACGCGCTTGTCCGCAAGAACTATGGCTGCTCGCATTTCATTGTGGGCCGTGACCATGCCGGCGTAGGCGACTACTACGGAACGTACGAAGCGCAAGAGCTGCTGAAGACGATTCCGACTGAGGATCTGGGCATTACGCCGCTCTACTTCGAGCATAGCTTCTACTGCACGATCTGCGGCAATATGGCCACAACCAAGACATGTCCGCATGATAAGTCGGCACATCTGACGTTGTCCGGCACGAAGGTTCGCGCGATGCTGCGTGACGGCGTATGCCCGCCGCCAGAGTTCTCGCGTCCGGAGGTTGCGAAGATTCTGATTGAAGGCATGACGGAGCAGCCGGTAGGCTAACTTCAAGCAAGGGCTCATAATTAACCACCTCGTCCCATATATTTGAATGTGTGCGCGCAGGGCTTATCCCAATGGATAGATCTGCAGCGGGTTGAACATTCAATGACAGGGGAGACGAGGTGGTTTTTTTGATTCGGCGAATGAAACGACATTTTGTCGTGTGGCTTACGCTGAAGGGAGCGCTGCGCATCGCGCTTGCGGTGCTGGTTATCTTGCTGACCGGATACTTGCTTCGCCAGAGCTTGCCGACGAACGGGACATGGTCCTATTGGACGCTTCCGCTGACGGGGAAGACGATTGTGATCGATGCGGGGCATGGGGGAGCGGATGGCGGAGCGGTGAGCAGAAGCGGTGTGATTGAAAAGGATCTTAACTTGGCGATTGCCCTGTATTTACGGGATTATCTGCAGCAGGCAGGGGCCATTGTGGTGATGACAAGAGAAGGCGACTACGATCTGGCCAGCGGTGACGCTAACGCGTACAGCAAGCGGAAGACGGAGGATTTGAAGCGCAGAGCAACGCTGATTAACGAGAGCGGAGCCTCCATCGTGGTAAGCATTCATATGAACAGCATCCCGCAGCAGCAATGGTCGGGAGCGCAGACCTTCTTCCATCCCGGCAATCATCCCGATAACGGAATGCTGGCGGCGTTTATTCAGGATGAGATCAAACGCAATCTGGAGAATACGACGCGGATAGCCTCCAAGGTGGGGGATGTGTATCTGATCAAAGCGATTAAAGACATTCCAACCGCTTTGGTTGAGGTGGGCTTCCTGTCCAATCCGGGCGAAGCGCAGCGGCTTGCGGATTCCGACTATCAGCGCAAGGTGGCGGCATCGATCTATCAAGGCATACTGCGGTACACGTCCGGAGAGCAGATGAGCGGCGGCGCGCAGCGGGAAATCGACCTGCAGAACGGCAACGTAAAGTAGAGGAACGCGGAATCAGCGCGAATTCATGACTTTCCGCGATGCTGTGTTATAATAGATGGCGAGCTAGAGCTATTCTCATTCCATGAAGGTGGGACCCTTACATATGATCACACGTGAGCAAGCAATCGAGGCCATCGAATCTGCGATGGCCTCCTCAGGATATGTCGCGGCGGGCATCGCCTTCCGCGACGTCATGGTCCGGAACCGTCAAGTATCGCTGACGGTTCTGGGAGCGAGCGCGGCGCAGCAGCCCGCGCTCGAGGCCTCGCTTCGCGAGGCCCTGGCGCCGCTCGGCGCCGAAACCGTGCATTGCCGGTTTCGGGACGAGGCGGCGCCAGCCGCCGCGGGCGGGGCGCAGCAGGCGCCCGCGGCAGCGCAGGCGGCACCGGGCGGCAGCGCCGGTGCCAGACAGGCCGGCGGCCCCGTACAGGGGCACGGGGCCGATCTGGCCAGCCCGCTGCTGGATGCGGGCAGCGGAACGCAGTTCATCGCCGTCGCGAGCGGCAAGGGCGGCGTCGGCAAGTCTACGGTGACCGTCAATCTGGCGGTCGCCCTGGCCCGTCAGGGCAAACGCGTCGGCATCATCGACGCGGATATCTATGGCTTCAGCGTGCCCGATATGATGGGCATCGAGGAGCGCCCCGTCGTCGTGGACGATCGGGTTATTCCCATCGAGCGCTTCGGCGTGAAGGTGATCTCCATGGGCTTCTTCGTGGAGGACAACAGCCCCATCGTTTGGCGCGGGCCTATGCTCGGCAAGATGCTGCGCAACTTCTTCCAGGAGATCGAGTGGGGCGAGCTGGACTATATGCTGCTGGACTTGCCTCCAGGAACAGGGGATGTCGCGCTGGACATTCACCAAATCATCCCGCAGAGCAAAGAGATTATCGTCACGACGCCTCATGCGACAGCGGCATTCGTAGCAGCCCGCGCAGGCGCCATGGCGATCAAGACGGAGCACGAAATTATCGGCGTTGTCGAGAATATGTCCTACTACGTGTCCAAGTCGGGCGACAAGGAATACGTATTCGGCAGAGGGGGCGGCGGCAAGCTGGCAGAGACGCTGCACTGCGATCTGCTGGCACAGATTCCTCTTGGCGCGCCGGACAACCATGTGTCCGAGCCGGATTTCTCACCATCTGTGTACAAAGCGGATAGCGAGACTGGCCGTCTCTATCTGGAGCTGGCGGACAACGTCATTCGTCGCTGCGAACCGTAAGCGGCCGTTCACAAGGGCAGCAAGAAGCCCGAGCCTCAGGCATAATGCCTGCCGCTCGGGCTTCTTCTCATGCCGGGGATGCCGCATGAGCGCTCCTGCAGCTGACGCTGCTTACTTGACGCATGTTACTGCTGTTCTTCCTTAAGCAACGCACCGCTGTCTGTCTTGACGCATTTTACCGCCGCTATCTTGACGCATGTTACTGCTGCTCTTCCTCCTGAGCCTGCTCTTCCTCTTCCATGCCCTGCTGCTCTTCCTCCTGGCCCTGCTCCTCTTGCTGCTGTCCTTCTTCCTCTTGCTTCTGCACCTTCTCGTCCGGCTTCGGCTGAAGCTCTTCCTGGACGGCCGTTTTCATGAGCTCCAGCACTTCGAGACGGAAGAGCGGATTCTGCATGGATTCCTGCATCAGGGACATAACTTCTTTCCGGTATTGGGCGCTCTTCAGCACCTCCAGAATGAGCTTTTCCATCTCCGGATTTTTCATCGTTTTGATCAGCTCTTGCTGATAAGCGGGGTCTTTGATTAATTCCTTATGAATCGTTTTGTTTTCCTTGTTCACTGCTTTGGCGAACTCTCCGGCGAATCGGGTGTCGGTCATCAGCTTCTTGATGACCTTATCGTAATCAGGCGCGCTGATTACATCCTTGACGGCCAATCGCACTTCCTCCTGATCCTGCACGGAAAGCAGCTTGGAGGATTGCGCCGTATAGCCGGACAGCTGTTCCGCCGACTCCTGAAGCGCCTTCTGGGCGTCTTCGGTCTTCAGAATATCGATGACCATCGATTTCAAGTCCTTGTAGCTCATCTGCTGCGAATTGCCGCCGGACGAACCAGCGCCGCAGCTTGTCAATAATAACGCGATCGCCATAAGAGACGCCGATAAAGACCAACGAATGCGCATGTCCTGCTTGCTCCCTTCTATGTCAATGCTGAATGCTGGGTCTCCTCTTGTAGAGATGCGGCTGAGATCGATCTTATTATGTGCATTGTTCACCGTTTTATCATGGACCGGCATTAGCTTTTTCATGTGATCGTGGTAAAATAAAGGGAATTACCTTGTAGGAGGAAGTATCGCGTGAATTTACGAAAATGGTTCTTTTTATTCTGGAGCACCATGGCAGTGGGAGCTTTGGTATGTGTGGTGTGCGGCTCCATTATGCTGCTCACGGACCAGGACTTTGGCTTTCTTGGCATGGATGTGACAGGCTTCAACGCGCTTATGATGGGTCTCTCGGGTTTGATGATCGGAGCGTTCAGCCAAATGGGCTTCTTCGCTTATTTGACCTTAAACTATATCGCGCTTAGCGTATTTCGCAAAAAATACCTGTGGAACGCCCTTCAGGCGTACACAACCGTATTCGCGGTGTTTGGCCTCGGTTATGTGCTGTATGAAGACCGCACAAACAATTGGTTTTTCTGGACGCTGCCGCTTGTCGTGCTGCTTGCTTCGCTTTTGATGGCCTGGCTGAAGGTGAAGCAGACGAACCAAAGCGCCTTCATCCCGACAATGTTCCTTCTGTTTGTTGTCACCTTTGTTGAGGCATGGCCGGCGCTGCAAGGGGAGACCAATATACCCGCGATCGTCTTTATGATGTTCCCACTGTTCATCTGCAATGCGTACCAGAATATGATGATGCACCGTCTGGTCAAAAAAGAATCGGCCGACTCCGCGGCTATGCCCGCGAAATCGGCCGGATAATGAGTTACGGCTGCTTGTCTTGAA
The DNA here is from genome assembly GCF_040834005.1 of Paenibacillus sp. PL2-23. Taxonomy (NCBI): domain Bacteria; kingdom Bacillati; phylum Bacillota; class Bacilli; order Caryophanales; family Paenibacillaceae; genus Paenibacillus; species Paenibacillus sp. PL2-23. Next base: position 5,047,674 of record NZ_CP162129.1, on the reverse strand, counting down.
CAGCGCTGCCTTCCGTTTCGGTCCCAGAAATGAGCTGTGTCACACTGACAAACTCGTAGCCCGCGCTTCTGAGCTGATCGATAATGGATGGCAGCGCTTCGTGCGTTTGCGTGACTGTGTCTGATGCATGCATGAGGATGATGTCGCCAGGGTGGGTTCGCGTGACGACGCGAT
>NZ_CP162129.1:4527500-4692500 GCF_040834005.1 Paenibacillus sp. PL2-23 | reverse complement strand
TAAGAGCGCACGGAGGATGCCTAGGCACCAGGAGCCGAAGAAGGACGTGGCGAACAACGATACCGCCTCGGGGAGCCGTAAGCAGGCTTTGATCCGGGGATTTCCGAATGGGGAAACCCAGCTGGGGTAATGCCCAGTTACTCTTGACTGAATACATAGGTCAGGTAGAGGCATACCGGGGGAACTGAAACATCTAAGTACCCCGAGGAAGAGAAAACAAAAGTGATTCCGTCAGTAGCGGCGAGCGAACGCGGATTAGCCCAAACCAAGGAGCTTGCTCCTTGGGGTTGTAGGACGTCTCACATGGAGTTACAAAGGTGTTGGTTAGGCGAAGAGGTCTGGAAAGGCCCGCTAAAAGAGGTAAAAGCCCTGTAACCAAAAGCCAGCACCCTCCGAGACGGATCCTGAGTACGGCGGGACACGTGAAACCCCGTCGGAATCCGGCAGGACCATCTGCCAAGGCTAAATACTCCCTGGTGACCGATAGTGAAGCAGTACCGTGAGGGAAAGGTGAAAAGCACCGCGGGAGCGGAGTGAAAAAGAACCTGAAACCGTGCGCTTACAAGAAGTCAGAGCCCGATTAATGGGTGATGGCGTGCCTTTTGTAGAATGAACCGGCGAGTTACGATCACGTGCAAGGTTAAGGTGGAAAGCCGGAGCCGCAGCGAAAGCGAGTCTGAATAGGGCGCCATAGTACGTGGTCGTAGACCCGAAACCGTGTGATCTACCCCTGTCCAGGGTGAAGGTGCGGTAACACGCACTGGAGGCCCGAACCCACGAATGTTGAAAAATTCGGGGATGAGGTGGGGGTAGCGGAGAAATTCCAATCGAACTCGGAGATAGCTGGTTCTCCCCGAAATAGCTTTAGGGCTAGCCTCGGTGATGAGTGTCGTGGAGGTAGAGCACTGATTGGGTGCGGGGCCCGCCAAGGGTTACCAAGTCTAGTCAAACTCCGAATGCCATAGACATGCTTACCGGGAGTCAGACAGTGAGTGCTAAGATCCATTGTCAAGAGGGAAACAGCCCAGATCATCAGCTAAGGTCCCCAAGTGTGTGTTAAGTGGGAAAGGATGTGGAGTTGCACAGACAACCAGGATGTTGGCTTAGAAGCAGCCACCATTTAAAGAGTGCGTAATAGCTCACTGGTCGAGTGACTCTGCGCCGAAAATGTAACGGGGCTAAACACACCACCGAAGCTATGGCATGTACCTTAGGGTACTTGGGTAGGGGAGCGTCGTGTATAGGTTGAAGTCAGACCGCAAGGACTGGTGGACAGTACACGAGTGAGAATGCCGGTATGAGTAACGAAAAGACAAGTGAGAATCTTGTCCGCCGAAAGCCTAAGGGTTCCTGAGGAAGGCTCGTCCACTCAGGGTAAGTCGGGACCTAACGCGAGGCCGAAAGGCGTAGTGGAAGGACAACAGGTTGATATTCCTGTACCACCGAAAATCGTTTGAGCGATGGGGTGACACAGAAGGGCAGTGACGCGGACTGATGGAATAGTCCGTCCAAGCAGTGAGGCTAGTTGGTAGGCAAATCCGCCAACTGTAAGGCTGGGCTGTGATGGGGAGCGAAAATTGCAGTAGCGAAGGTCATGTACTCCGGCTGTCAAGAAAAGCCTCTAGTGAGATCAAGGTGCCCGTACCGCAAACCGACACAGGTAGGCGAGCAGAGCATGCTAAGGCGCGCGGAAGAACTCTCGTTAAGGAACTCGGCAAAATGACCCCGTAACTTCGGGAGAAGGGGTGCCTCGGTAGGGTGAATAGCCCGAGGGGGCCGCAGTGAAAAGGCCCAAGCGACTGTTTAGCAAAAACACAGGTCTGTGCGAAGCCGTAAGGCGAAGTATACGGGCTGACGCCTGCCCGGTGCTGGAAGGTTAAGGGGAGCGGTTAGGGGCAACCCGAAGCTGTGAACCGAAGCCCCAGTAAACGGCGGCCGTAACTATAACGGTCCTAAGGTAGCGAAATTCCTTGTCAGGTAAATTCTGACCCGCACGAATGGCGTAACGACTTGGGCGCTGTCTCAACGAGAGATCCGGTGAAATTTTAATACCTGTGAAGATGCAGGTTACCCGCGACAAGACGGAAAGACCCCATGGAGCTTTACTGCAGCTTGATATTGGACTTTGGTACGATCTGTACAGGATAGGTGGGAGCCTATGAAGCCGGAGCGCCAGCTTCGGTGGAGGCGTCCTTGGGATACCACCCTGATCGTATCGGAGTTCTAACCTGGTACCGTGAAACCGGTACAGGGACCGTGTCAGGCGGGCAGTTTGACTGGGGCGGTCGCCTCCTAAAATGTAACGGAGGCGCCCAAAGGTTCCCTCAGAATGGTTGGAAATCATTCGAAGAGTGCAAAGGCATAAGGGAGCTTGACTGCGAGACCTACAAGTCGAGCAGGGACGAAAGTCGGGCTTAGTGATCCGGTGGTACCGCATGGAAGGGCCATCGCTCAACGGATAAAAGCTACCCTGGGGATAACAGGCTTATCTCCCCCAAGAGTCCACATCGACGGGGAGGTTTGGCACCTCGATGTCGGCTCATCGCATCCTGGGGCTGAAGTAGGTCCCAAGGGTTGGGCTGTTCGCCCATTAAAGCGGTACGCGAGCTGGGTTCAGAACGTCGTGAGACAGTTCGGTCCCTATCTGTCGCGGGCGCAGGAAATTTGAGAGGAGCTGTCCTTAGTACGAGAGGACCGGGATGGACGTACCGCTGGTGTACCAGTTGTTCCGCCAGGAGCACCGCTGGGTAGCCAAGTACGGACGGGATAAGCGCTGAAAGCATCTAAGCGTGAAGCCCCCCTCAAGATGAGATTTCCCAATTAGTAAGACCCCTTGAAGACGACGAGGTTGATAGGTTCGGGGTGGAAGCACGGCAACGTGTGCAGCTGACGAATACTAATCGGTCGAGGGCTTATCCTAAAGTGTTTCCGAGAGGAAACACAGATCATAAGCATATGCTTATGACAGCTAAAGTTCAGCAAACTTTCGTATCCAGTTTTCAATGTGCAAATCCGGCCCGTTGGTCAAGGGGTTAAGACACCTCCCTTTCACGGAGGTAACAGGGGTTCGAATCCCCTACGGGTCACCACTATAAACTGAAACTACAGGCCATTTGTCCACTGGGATGAATGGTTTTTTTGACTTTTGTGAATCTATATCTTTTACTATATCTTTTCGCGCGGTTCGAACGCCACGACCCTAACGAACAAAAATGCGCTTAGAGCTCGAATTTGGCGCTTTCCGTCTTGTAACGGTCAAACGTCTAAATGAGCCGGGGCAGGTGGTTTGGAGCAAATAGACGTGCCAGAAACGTCTGAATGAGCCGGGGCAGGTGGTTTGGAGCAAATAGACGTGCCAGAAACGTCTAAACGAGCCTGCGCAGGTGGCTTGGAGCAAATAGACGTGCCAGAAACGTCTAAATGAGCAGCGGCGTGTGGTTTGGAGCAGATAGACGTGCCAGAAACGTCTAAATGAGCCAGGGCAGGTGGTTTGGAGCAAATAGATGTGCCCGTTACAATTGCGGATGGCCGTTCAGCTTCGGCAAGGACTCCTAACAACCGTTAGGAGCTCCAATGATACGCCTTCCTTGCGTGTCACCTACGGAAAGCCGTCTCGCTCAGCACAGACAGAGGGCCCCTTATTCCTCCTGCGCCTCCTCCTTGTGCTTCTCTTTGAATTCTGTGGGGCTAAGCCCGGTATACTCCTTGAATACGCGCGAGAAATAATGCTGGTCGGTGAAGGAGAGAGCATCCGACAGCTCCCGAATCTTCATCTCCGGCTTGTCGCGCATGAGCTTGCAGGCTTCATCGATCTTCATCTCCATGTAATGATGGACGAAGGTGCTGTTCGTGAAGCGTTTAATGATTCGGCTAATATAAGAGGGGCTGACATGGAATTTCTGGGCGAGCTCCGTCATGGATAGCTGGGCATATTTGTGGAGCTGCATATGGCTATCGATTTGCAGGAATAATTCCTCGGCGCTTTTGCGGATTCGCGACAGCAGGAGATCAAATTGCGTGTCGGCCCACTCCAGAAGTGCTTCGCTAAATTCATCATAGCTATCCAGCTTCAGCAGGTCCAACGCTTCCGCCTCCAATGCAGCGCGCTCCATCCATTCATGGTCAGCGTCGGCCTTGGCGAAGGTCTCCGAAATGACCTGCAGCAGCTCCTCCAGCTTAGATAATAATACGTTGTCGCTCCGCCACCTGCGCAGCAGCTCCGTAAGCTTCAACTGGAACTGCTCCTTCTGCCGCTGCTGAATCATGTCCGCGAAGGACCATATGATACGATCCTCCTCCTGTTGATGACGGGATGGAAATTGTATATCCAACAGAATGGGCGAGCTGACGCGAAGCTCCTCCTGCCAGCCCTGCTGGAGCTTCTCGAAGATTTGCTTCAGCTGGCTGAGCTCGAAGGTTTGCAGGCTGCCGGCGATAGAGGCAGTTATGCCCTTGGCCTTAAGCGCGCTTGCGACGGTGCTCATCCAATCTATCGCGCTCTCGTAATGCTCCACTAGACGGCCCTGTCCAACCACAAGCACACGCTCCGATTGCTCCAGCGGCAGCACCCAACAGGAATGAGGGGAGCAGGCCATAGATAGGGTATGCTGCAGATCTTGTACGTTCCAAGACGATTTAGCCGCAGTGAAGGGCTGCTTGCCGATGAATAGGGCGGATTTCGGTTTATTTTCAAAAAAATCGTCTTCGGCTCTTATAGTGGACAAGTATTCGGAATCGACGATGCCTCGGAGCACGTCAAGGCGATCCTCCCGCGTTTCTTGAAGCTGCCCGAGGATCCGCTCCATGACCTCTGTCAGCGCCTGGCGTTCGACCGGCTTCAGCAGATAGTCGAATACCTGCAAATGAATAGCCTTGCGTGTGTATTCGAAATCGCTGTAGCTGCTGATCAGCACCACTTTGAGGTTGGGGCACAGACTTTTGGCGAGCTCGATAAGAGCTAATCCGTCCAGCTTCGGCATCCGGATATCCGTTATGAGAATATCAACGGGCTGCTGCCGAATATGCGCCAGCGCTTCCTCTCCGTTCGACGCTGTGGCGGTCACTTGAATAGGCAGACCGGACGATTCCAGCAGCATCTTGATGTTGCGAAGGATCGGCTTGCTGTCCTCGGCGATAATGACGCTATACATCTGACTCCCTCCCCTAATGTCCCTTCCCTAATAAAAATCTCTTGTCAGAGATCCAATAATCTGGACTGTGACCCCGCGTTCTTGGCCGCCGTTGTTGAAGAGGTTGAAAAACAACCTGTTCCGGTACATCAGCTTCAGTCGGTTTACGGTATTGACGACTCCCATATTGCCCAGCCCGGAGGAGTGAATATGAAGCTCATGCTCCCGAGCCTCGGAGCCGGTGATGTTATCCATGATTTCCGCAAGCCGATCCTCCTCTATGCCGCTGCCATTATCGACAATCTCAATAGCCCAGATGCCGTTATATAGCTTCACGCGAATGGCAAGGCGCCAAGGGGGATCGATATCCGCAAAGGCATGCTCGATACAATTTTCGACGAAGGGCTGAATGACAAGCCGCGGCAGCTGAATGAACTGCGCCGATTCGTCCGCTTCGATGATCCATTGCAGATCATCCTCGTAGTTATGCTGTACAAGCGAGAGGTAGTTCCGCGTATGTTCCAGCTCCTCAGACAGCGAGACGTGCTGATAGGGGGAGGAGACGATATAGCGGAGGCTGTCCGACAGATGCTTGCACATCGCGGAGACAACCTCGTTCTTGCCCTCCTGTGCGGCGATACTGATCAGATACAGTGAGTTATGGATAAAATGCGGCGCAATCTGCGCTTGAAGCGCAGAGCCGCGCGCCTTCACTTCCTCATGCAGCGCCAGCTTCTCTCGTTCTATGGATTGCTGCAGCCGAACGAGCAGCTCCTGGAACGAATCATTCAGCGCGATCAGCTCGTTATTGTGAGCGTTGTTGTCGACCCGCACATTCAGATTGCTGTACTGGATGCGGGATATTTGGTGACGAAGCTTGCGGATCGGCAGCAGAAATTTTTTGGACGATAGATAAATGTAAATAAAGGAAAAAATCATAAGCGCGGTAATAAGCGTGATGGACAAATATTTGACGGAATTCACCGGTCCCAGCACCGCCCGTTTAGGCGTAACAAGATAGGTTGTCCAGCCTGTAACGGATGACTGATGATAGGCGACATAGTCCTCGGCGTCATTTATATACAACCCGCTGGACGGTCCGACTGAACGCAGCGAAGGCAATCCGTTGTCGATTTGCACATGCGGCGAGCTGACGACAATTTCCCCGGCTTTATTCACGATATAGAGATCCCCGGCCAGCATATCCTCGGCAGGCATGCTCAAATAAGACTCGTCCAGCATAATGGATAAATAGCCGAATATTTGTCCGTTCTGATTGCTGATCGCCCGAGTGAACGCCATGCCTCCTGAGGAATGTGGAGCAAGCATGTAGCCGCCGCTTCCGGTGATTCCCGTAGCGAGCTCCTCCTTCCATTCCGCAGCAAGCGAGGAGGGGTTGTCGTTATGTCCAATAAATGCGGAGATAGCTTGGCCCTCCAAATTGAATATAATCATGTCTCGAATATTCATAGTGGGTCCGATCGCTTCGAACATCATATCCCGCAGTGCCCGGCTCTGCCTCAAGCCTTCTGTTGTATGCCAGGGCTTCGCATTGTTCAGGATTTGAAATATTTGTTGATTGGACAAAATACGGTGAGACAGCTGTATCTGGTTATTGATGTATTCATCGAGCTGATTGCTGGCGGTTGCAGTCGTGACCAGCATTTCGTTTTCGTTGCTGATCTTCAGCGGCTTGATGACGATCCAATTGACATACGCAAGAAAGCAGCTGAGCACAATGACCAGAAGGATAACAAATGTCAGTAGAAGCTTCGTCTGTAAGCTGGCCTGAAAAACGGCGCGACCTCGCATGTAGCTTGGAAATGCCAATAGGATCCCTCCGATTCGTATTGCCCCTACTGTACCATTCTCGCAACAGTCTCACAAGCGGTTCAGAATATTACACAGAAAGCGTAAATAGCAAACATGTACCTCAAGGGGTCCGGGATCTATAATCAGAATTGTTAGCGCATCCAACATGAAGGCACATTCCAATAGAGGGGGAAGACAGAATGAAAAAGAAAACAAAGCAATGGACGATGGGCGTTGTGGCGGCAATGGTGGCCTTGTCACTGACCGCTTGCGGAGCAAACGGCAATAACGAAAATGCGGCATCCGGCGACGGTGGCGGCAAAGGGGAAAAGGTAACGATTGAGCTTGCGATCTCCAAAAGCTCGCAGGATTCGGCGTTTGTGGCGCAATCGCTTCTGGATGAGTTCGAAGCGGAGACGAATATTAAAGTGAATCTGCAGCTGCTTCCAGCCGAGCAGACAACAACGGTTCTGCAGACGAAGCTGGCGGTTGACGAAACGCCGGATATTGTGCAATACAACCTGGCCAGCGCGACGACAGACCTTAATCTGGAGCGCAACTTCGAAATTCTCGACAATGAGCCTTGGGTAAGCCGCTTGCTGAACAAGGAAGTGCTGTCCGCCTACGGCCACGTATACAGCTTCCATGTGAGCCAGGATACAGGCATGCAGGGCGTTGTGTACAACAAGGATATGTTCCAGGAGCTGGGCCTCGACATTCCAACAACGTATGAAGAGTTCCTGGCTGTCTGCGAAGCCATCAAGGCGGCGGGTATTACACCGGTGTTCATGCCGTTCAAGGACGCATGGGCGGCGAATATCTGGCCAGCGGCAGCATTTGCGGATTATGCGGCGAAAAACGATCCGACATTGTTCCAAGATCTTAACTCCAACAAGAAGCAATGGACAGACGTTCCCGCATTCGAAACATTCCTGGCCCAGCAATATGAAATCTACGAAAAAGGCTACACGAACGCCGATATTCTGAGCGACAGCTACGATATGGCGGCTGGTAAATTCCTGAACAAGGAAGTGGCCATGATGTTTATGGGCGACTGGCTGATTCAAGACATTACGAACCAAGATCCATCCATGAACATCGGCCTGTTCGCGATTCCATCGTCCGATGACGCTTTGCTCGGCGCAAGCCCGCTTGGCGGACAGCTCTTCATTCCGAAGAAAGCGAAGCATATGGCTGAAGCGAAGAAATTCCTAGAATTTATCGCTAAGAAGGAGGTTGCGCAGAAGATCGTGGACGAGCAGAAATACGTGTCCATCTTCAACGACGTGACAACGCCTGAGCTGCCTGGCTACAAGCAGGAAATCGTGGATAACTACATCACGCCGCAGAAAACAACGCTTACGACGGACGCTTATATGCTGGTCGATCGCAGTGAGCTGTACCGCAGCCTGCAAGATCAGTTCACTGGCGCGAAGTCGCCGAAGGATGTTCTTACAGCTTGGAATGACAAGTTTGCTGCACTGATGAAGGATAAAGGCGTAGAAGGATTCTAATCATAGCACGCGGCCGCCGCTGCCGCTCTATACACACAATAAAGTAAGCGGGATAGGATGTGAGAGAATGAAACGAGCTAAAAGCATGTACGGTTATTATTTGGTATGGCCCGCACTTTTAATCTACTCCTTGTTCTTTGTCGTGCCGGCCGTCATTGGCTTGTATTATTCGTTCACCGACTGGCGACTGGACAGAGATACAATAACGTTCACCGGCTGGGACAACTTCAAGACGATCTTCTCCGACGAGACTTTGCTGCTGGCGATGAAGAATACACTTATTTTCGCCATTGTTACGGTACTGGGCAAAAACATACTGGGCATCGCGCTTGCGGTGGCTTTGAATATGCGGCTCAAAACCCGCAACATCCTGCGTGCGATTTTTTATTCGCCTTCGATTCTAAGTGTGCTTGTCATCAGCATTATCTTCACGCCGATGCTTCGTACAGAAGGCATGGTGAACCGCATGTTCGAGGCCATCGGACTCGGGACGGTCAGTCAGGCTTGGCTGACGGACCCTGCCATCGTTATTTTTACCATTGCGGCTGTATCGATCTGGCAGCATACCGGCTTCCAGATGGCTATCTATCTGGCCGGCCTGCAATCCATCTCCAAGGAATATTACGAAGCGGCGACGATCGATGGTGCCGGTGCTTGGAGGAGCTTCACCAGCATTACGCTTCCGCTTCTGCTGCCGGCGATTAATATTAACCTGATGCTCACGTTGATCGGCGGTCTCAAGGTATTCTCCGAGGTGTACGTCCTGACGGGCGGCGGACCGGGCAATGCGTCACAGGTTGTCGGCACAATCATTCTGCGGGCGTTCGGCGAAGGCAATTGGGGTCTTGGCACGGCGGTAAATACGCTGCTGTTCCTGATCGTTACCCTGATTTCGATTCCGCTTCTAATCTTCATGAGACGCAAGGAGGTGACGGAATAATGAGCTTGAAGATGAGAATGGCCATCAGGAATTATATTGTAGAGATATTGCTGCTAGCAGCTTCCCTAATCATCATTATTCCGCTGCTGCTTATGATTCTGGGCTCGTTCATGACGAGCGTCGAGGTGTCGCAATTCAAGATCAAGCTGCCTGAGACTTGGCAGTTCTCCAACTATGCCAAGGTGTTCGAGGAGGGCGGTCTCGGCAGAGCGTTCCTGAACGGCGTACTGATTACAGGCTTGTCTTCCATTCTGAACATCGTGACGTCCTCCGGTGCGGCGTTCATTCTGGCTCGCCGGGAGAGCAAGCTGTCCAGCTTCCTGTACCTGTTCTTCTTCATGGGGCTCATCGCTCCCATGTCGACCATTACCACCATTCGGGTCGTACAGTGGATGGGCTTCTACGGAAGCGTAACGAGCGTTATCTTCATCTATGCGGCGCTGAATACGGCGTTCAGCATGTTTCTGTACAGCGGCTTCATCAAGTCGATTCCGAAGGCGCTGGACGAGGTGGCCTTCCTGGAAGGCGCTTCGCTCTTCTCCGTCTTCATTCGAATCATTACACCGCTGATTGTACCGGTTAACGCGACGGTAGCGATCATGGTGTTCATGTCGGTGTGGAACGACATTACGATTCCGCTTTATTTTCTGACAGACAGCTCTACCTGGACGATGCCGTTGTCCGTCTATAACTTCTACGGAAAATACAGCAGGGATTGGAATCTGATCTTTGCCAACCTGGTGCTGACCTCGCTGCCGGTGCTTGTGCTGTACCTATTTGCTCAGAAATATATTGTCAGCGGCTTGACAGCAGGTGCTGTCAAAGGGTAAGAATGAGTTAGCACGGTTTATAGCCCATTAGTACTTGGCAGAGGAGAGACGCATGTGAGCTTGACTGTATTGTTTCAAGGCGACTCCATCACCGATGGAGGAAGAGGTCGGAATGACGATCCCAATCATATATTGGGACACAGCTATCCCTATTTGATTGCGAGCAGGCTGGCCCACATCCATGCGGAGAAGCGCCCGCAATTCATTAATCGCGGAGTCAGCGGAGATCGAGTGTCGGATCTGTACGCGAGATGGAATGAGGACGCGATCAGCTTGAAGCCCGACCTGATCAGCATACTCATTGGGGTCAATGACGCTTGGCGTATAATGAACCGACTGCCGAGCGGCGCCACGGACCGGTTCGAGCGGGCTTATCGCCACCTGCTGCAGGAGACCAAGGAAGTGCTGCCAAACGCCAAGCTTGTGCTGTGTGAGCCGTTTATTCTGCAGACGGGCGCAACGGCAGACAATTGGCCGGAGTGGGCCGCAAAGCTGTCTTCGTATCGCGAGATTGTGCTTGGCCTCAGCCGCGAGTTCGGGACGCAGCACGTACCGCTTCAGGAGGCGTTCGATCGCGCGGCGACTCGTACGGATGCCGCTTATTGGCTGTGGGATGGCGTACATCCGACCGCGGCCGGCCATGCTCTAATCGCGGAGGAGTGGCTGTCCGTCGTAAGGCCGATACTTTAAAGAGGCTTAGGTAGCCGCCCTCTATAGAGGGCGGCTACTGGCGTGTTCGGTATGAAACCTGGAATATATGGCATGCTGAGAGAGGATGGCAAATCGTGAAGGAACGTGATGGCATGAGCCATACGGCGGAAGAGGTGGCGGCATGGATGTTCGCAGAGATGCGGGATGCCGGAATCTTGTATCAGGCCGATGCGGTCGAACATATTAAGCGTCAATTCGGAGAGCATTTCATCTATGTGAATGAGAAGGGACACGCCTCCATCGACAAGGAAGTGAAGAAAGCGTTCAAGAAGCTGCACGGCGGCAAAGCGGCATGGGATCGCGACGCATTCTTCTGGGGCTGGACATCGGCCATTAAGAATGAGGTGTAAGATCCAGAATCAAGAGTAGAAACGGAGGGATGAGGGATGCTGCCAATCAGCGCCGCTACTATACAAGAGAGATTAGACCGTCTGCACAATCAGGACTTATATATCCATCTGGAATTGACGACGGGAGCATACGCTGCACACTTTGACAGCACGAAGCATCCGGCGTCCACCTTTATCACGAACACGCGCATCCGTTATTCGCGGGGCATGATTTCTGGAGCTGGCCCTTATCGGGTCGGTTTGAAAATGGAGCAGGGCTGGGTGTATTCCGAAGGCTTGACCCACTATGACGAAACGGATGACCGCCGGTTGCTGCTTGCGGGTCATGACAGCCAAGGCAAGCTTGTCGTGTCGCTGCAGCTCAGTCCGGAGCCGTTCTGATGAAAGGGGAGTGGGAGGATACGATGGGAACACATATATTGGTCATATTGCCGCATCCTGACGATGAAGCCTTCGGCTTGTCCGGCACGCTGGCAAAGGAAATCAGCAGCGGAGCGCTAGTGACTTATGCTTGTCTGACGCTGGGAGAGATGGGCAGGAATATGGGCATTCCGCCGTTCGCTAACAGGGAGTCGCTCAAGCATATCCGCAAGCTTGAGCTGGAGGCGTCCTGCGAAGCGATAGGCATTCAAGACTTGCGGCTGCTGGGCTTTCACGACAAAACGATTGAGTTCGAGGATCCTCAGCTGCTGGACGAGAAGATTGGTGAATTGCTTGCGGAGCTTCGACCTCATCGCGTGTATACCTTCTACCCGGGCTACAGCGTGCATCCCGACCATGACGCTTGCGGAGCAGCGGTCGTTCGATCAGTCTCTAAGCTGCCGGAGAAGGATAGGCCGCCCGTGTATTGTATAGCATTCTCCCGCAATCACGAGGAAGCGATTGGCCAGGCCGAGGTGCTGGTGGACGTCCGTGATTACATGACACAGAAGCTTGCTTCAATCCGAGCGCACCGGACGCAATTCCAGGCGCCTGAGCTGGTAGGCAGCAAGGAGCTTACTGCGAAGGAGCTGGAGGACCGATTCGGCGTGGAGCAGTTCTGGATATATCGGTTCCAATGAGGCGAATGAAATGACACAAGACCCGTACCACTCTCCATGAGGAGCTTGGTTCGGGTCTTGTGTTTATACCTTGGCCGAGGAGGACGCCTTGGCCGAGGAGGACGCCTTCTCCATGGAGGCGAGCAGCTCTTGCGTAGCTGAGGTATACTCATAAGTAAAAGGTCGGGTGAACATGGATGATACGTCGATTACATAACGCGGACAGGGACGTTGCGGAGCAAATATTAAACATTCAGCTGCCCGCTTTATCGGGTGGAGGCCAAGCTGATCGGAGCCAGCGATATACCGCCATTGCGAGATACGGTGGAGGACATTCAGAGCAGCGAAGAAACCTTTATGGGCTGCAGCCTATCGAAAACGCTTGTCGGCTTCGTGTCATACGAGGTGGCTGATGGAGCGCTTAACATCTGCAGGATGGTCGTCCATCCGGATTATTTCCGAAGAGGGATTGCGAAGCGGCTGCTAGCTTATGCGGTGGACGAAGCAGGGGCGGGGATGAAGGTGACTGTCAGCACGGGAGCGCTGAACGAGCCGGCCAAGCTGCTCTATCGCAGCTTTAACTTCGTGCAGAGCTGCGAGAGGGAGGTTGCTCCGGGAATCCGGCTGGCTTACTTCGAGCTGTCTCCGGACCGGGTGGACTAACGGCGCGACAACGATCCCGCTGCACATTTGAGGTGCCGAAATGTCGCGAGTGTTCATGCAATAAACTCAGCGGTGTGACTTCGTATGTAGGTGCCAATCAGCCCCGTATTTTTCGGTAATGAGGCTAACAGCTTGCTGTGCAATTGCAAAGTGATGTCCCGTAGCTGGGCATCCTTCTGCAGATCGTCAAATGAGAGATCGAAGCCAACCAGCGGCAGCGGGTGACCTCGCTTGATCAACTCACCCTCCATTTCAATCAGCAAGTCAAGCGTATCTGTATCTCTGAACAAATGAAGTCCGTTTTTTACGCTTGACCAGCGTTCCGGATGGGCCATAAAAAATGCCGTCCACCATGTGAAATCATTCGCTGATTGCTCAGCGTGTGTCCGATATGCCCAGAACCCGAATAACGCCTGCTGCCCTTTGCTGAACGTCAGAAAGCTGCCGTCACCGAAGCTTTGACCGGATGACTCCTTTTTTTTTAAGTGAGCAGCATAGGCTCGAAGCAAGCTGAGATAAGCTCATCGTTCGTCATTCCTTCTATTTGAAGCTCCTGCAATAATGCTTTCATACACATCCCTCCCCATGCCCACTATATCATTAGCTGCATATACTCCGCATGTGCAATTGCTCAATTGACAAAACAAAGCCATTCCTTTTTCATCTTATTTAATGAATATCTAATTAGATACTTATTAAATTACATTTGAGCTGAGGTGAATGCTGGATGCAACTGGATAAAGTGGTCGCCTACCACAAAGCTTTGGCCGATCCGACGCGAATTCGCATGCTGATCCTGCTGGCGGAGGGAGAGCTGAACGGAGGGGAGCTCGCTGAGAGGTTGAGTGTGACTCCGGCCACAATCACGCACCATGCAGCGAAGCTGCGGGAAGCCAGCCTTATTAACGAGCGGCGGGAGAAGAATACGATTTATTTTCGACTGAACCACTACTTTATCATAGACATCGAGAATACCCCTGCCTCTAAGCTACCTTACTCACGAAGTGAGAGTGTAGGCAGGGGGTGAATCGGGAATTTTGCTCATGGATAGACACGAACATTTGTGCTATAATTGGAATTAGTTAACATTCATCTCTTTTGCAGCGAGGTGACGAATCAGACGATGCTCCAGCATAAAGCCTTCAAATTTCGGATCTATCCTAGTCATGTACAAATCATGCAACTGCGCAAAACGTTGGGTTGCTGCCGCTTTGTGTTCAACCACCTCCTAGCAAAATGGAGTCAGACCTATCAAGCTACAGGCAAAGGTTTGTCCTACAACACCTGTGCAACGCAGCTTCCTGACATGAAGCGCGAGTGGTCTTGGTTGAAAGAAGTGGATAGCATTGCCCTGCAGTCAGCTGTGCGAAACTTGGCTGACGGATATCAGCGCCACTTCAACAAGCAAAATGAACGACCTCGCTTCAAGAGTCGCAAGCATCCCGTACAAAGCTATACGACGCGATATACAAACGGGAACATTGCCGTGAAGGGAAACCGTCTGCAGCTTCCCAAGCTCGGCTGGGTACCCTATGCCAAGTCAAGAGAGATCGAAGGCCGGATCCTATCCGCTACCGTACGACTAGCCCCAAGCGGCAAATGGTTTGTATCGTTGGTATGCGAGGTTGACATCCAGCCTCTTCCTTTAACGGACAGCATACTTGGCATTGACGTGGGTATCAAGTATCTTGCCGTGCCTTCGGAAGGTCCTGCAATGGATAATCCAAGATATACATTGCGATATGAACGGCTGCTCACGAAATGGCAGCGCATCCTTGCCAGAAGGAAACAAGGCGGAAGTAACTGGTCTAAAGCGAAAAGAAAAGTCGCCCTCATCCATGAAAAAATTCGAAATAGCCGATTAGACGCGATGCATAAGCAGACTACGAAATGGATACGTGAAAACCAAACGATCTGTCTCGAGGACTTGCGTATTGCAAACATGATGAAACAACGACACCTTGCCAAACACATAGCAGATGCATCCTGGGGCGAAATGAGCCGGCAACTGCATTACAAAGCCAAGTGGTATGGCCGAACGATCAAGGAAACACCGGTATTTGCGCCAACGAGCCAAACCTGTCACGTCTGTGGGTACAAGCAAGCAGAAGTGAGGGATTTGAGCGTGCGGGGATGGACATGTGTATCTTGCCAAACGCCACATGACCGAGATTGGAATGCGGCACAAAACATAAAGGCCATGGCCCAGTAACGAACAAAATAGGAACTGTGGGAACCACAGGGATCGCTTGGTGTACGATATTTCAAAAAAATATCGCTACGACTTTGCTCCGTGAGGAGCAGCAACCCAAGAATCCTCCACCTCTTAGGTGGCGGGAGTGTTCAATCAACAAAACGCGACTGCCACGGCGGAGCTTATCTACCGCAAGGCGAATGGAGGCGGAGATACAATGGAGGAGAAGAACGAAGCGCTGCGCGCTGCTGTTCTCCGCAATTTCTTCACAGCCGAGGGGAAGCTGAAGAGCGTGCCAAGCCAGCTGAAGAAAAAACTGATTGCACTTGAGCATCTCGTGTCGAAGCTGGAGAAGGGGCGGTTGTACGAGGAGAAGGAGATCAACGCTTTTATCAAGGAGTACCACGATGATTTTGCGACGTTGCGGAGAGAGTTCATCAATATCGCCCAGGATACTCCCGTCTTCTATAAGCGGGGAAGGAATGGGCGTTCGGCGTTAGCCGGAATGATATTTGGTGTGTTCTTGTTCTCCCTACTATGCTAAAATTAGCATAGCGAGGAGGCGAACGTATGATCGTTACCGTGACGGCGAAAATCAAAATCAAACCGTCAGACAGTCAAATGATGGCCCTGCAACAAACGATGATCGCTTATCGTCAAGGCTGTAATTTTGTCTCTGCCCTTGTGTTTGAGACGAGCGAGCGCCGGCAGTCTGCCCTGCACCGAATGACGTATCGAACCCTGCGCAGCACGATGGGCCTGCGCTCTCAAATGGCTCAGTCGGTATTGAAAACGGTACGGGCTAAATACAAGACCATCTTGAGCAGCGGACATGCTTGGACACGCGTACAATTTAAGAAGCCGGAATACGATCTCGTCTGGAGACGGGATTACTCGCTAAGCGCAAAGCTATTCTCCGTCAATACGCTGCAAGGCCGCATTAAGATTCCCTTCGAAGCCAAAGGAATGGAGACCTATTTCGACGGCACATGGACATTCGGTACAGCCAAGCTGGTATGCAAAAAACAGAAGTGGTTTTTGCATATTCCAGTGTCTAAGGAAATGGCCTCTCCTGAGCTTAAGGAGATTGAACACGTTGCAGGGATTGATCTGGGCATCAACTTTGTAGCTACGGTGTATGACACCGAGGGGAGAACGCTGTTTTTTCGAGGAAGGGGACTGAAACACAAACGAGCCAACTACCAACGATTGCGTTCCGAGCTGCAACGCAAACAAACGGCTTCGTCCCGCCGCAGGCTGAAGCAAATCGGAGAACGAGAAAACCGTTGGATGACCGATGTGAACCATCAGGTCAGTAAGGCACTCGTTACCCGATATGGGGCGAATACGCTGTTTGTGCTGGAGGATTTGACAGGGATCCGCCGCAGGGCGGAAAAGGCAAAGCTGAAGTATCGGTATGTGACGGTATCGTGGGCTTTCTATCAGCTGCGTCAGATGGTGACGTATAAGGCGAAGCTTGCAGGAGCGATGGCGATAGCCGTGGATCCGAAGCACACCTCGCAGGCGTGTCCCCTATGCCGCCACACGGTGAAAGAAAACCGGGATAAACGCAGGCATCGCTTTCGTTGCCAGGCATGCAGATATACAAGCAATGATGACCGGATCGGCGCCATGAATCTCTGTCTGAAGGGAAGAGAGTACCTTCTTGAAGGTGCAGGCTTAGCATGACTAGGCTTGCAGGGCAGCTGTCAATCTGCCCATCGGTAGGCGAAGGCTTACTAGAGGATGTAACACCACGTTCTTCGGAACGCCAAAAGATCGGAGTCGCAAGACGTTCGTACGACCTTGGTTGTTACAAGCCCCCACTTCAAACGTTAGTTAAGTGGGGGTCATTGATCATGCACCAATTTATGTTCCGGGACAAGGATGTTTACGAGCTGAATCCACCTGAGCTGTGGACGAGATGGGAGGCGCTGTCATGAGCGCAAATATAAAAATGTATACACTGTCGACCAGGCAGCGTGACCAGATGGTGGAGGTGACGGCCCAGGTTCGCGAAGCCATCCGGGAAAGCGGGGTGAAGGAAGGCTTCGCTATCGTATATTGCCCGCATACAACGGCAGGCATCGCTATTAACGAAAACGCCGATCCGGATGTTGTCCGGGATGTGCTGCGCAGGCTTGATGAGCTATATCCTTGGGAGCATCCGAAGGATCGGCATGCGGAAGGGAACACGGCCGCCCATCTCAAAGCGATTCAGACCGGCACCAGCCAGACGGTGCTGATCCATGACGGGAAGCCGGTACTGGGCACTTGGCAGGGGATCTACTTTTGTGAATTTGATGGACCGCGCACACGTAAGCTCTACATTAAAATCATGCAAGGGTAGGCGCTCTGCCCTGTCTACTCACAAAAAAAACCGCCGTGCTGGCTCCAAGCCCCGGCGGTTACTCATGCGGCGCCGCCAAGGACGGCGACAGCCGTTTCACCTTGGTTCTACTTATTCAGCAGCCATTGCAGGATGCGTTCAGTCAATACGATTCCACTCCCTGGTATTCGAGGCGGGTGGTAAGCCTTAATCAGCTCCCTTGCGGTAGCGGGCTCCAGCCGCTCCGTCCACCCGGCCATGTGCGCCAAGGCGCCAGTCAGCCGTTCAGGCTTGACGCCTGCTTGCCTAAGCGAAGCGAGCGTCAAGGACTTGTCCCGCTTCGAGAGCCGCTCTCCGCTCTCATCGACGACTAACGGGATATGCGCGAAAGACGGAGGCTGTTGGCCCAGCGCTTCGTACAGCGCAAGCTGGCGCGGCGTCGAGTCCAGCAGGTCCGCCCCCCGCAGCACATCTGTGATGCCCATAGCTGAATCGTCGACGGTTACGGCAAGCTGGTAGCTGAACATCTCGTCGGCGCGTTTGACGACAAAGTCCCCGAGCGCATCTCCGTCATATTGCACCCATCCGGCAACGCCGTCTTGGAACGCGATCGGCTCGTGGGGCATGATGAAGCGGATAGCGGGCGTCTTCTTCGCTTCCTTCTGGAACTGCTCCTCAGCGGTTAGATGCCTGCACAAGCCGGGATAAGCGGCGCCCTCTGAGGAGAGGCCATGCGGCGCGCTGGCGATGGAGGCAAGCTCGCTCCTGCTGCAATAGCAGGGATATACCTTGCCCGCAGCACGCAGCTGCTCAAGCGCAGCGTGGTACCGTTCCTCGCGCTCGCTCTGCACGTATGGAGCGAACCGGCCGCCCTTGTCCGGCCCTTCATCCCAATCAATGCCGAGCCAGAGCAGGTCGTCCACCCCCTGCGCGGCGAACTCGGGCCGCGATCTTGGCTTGTCGATATCCTCAATCCGGAGCGCGAACTCCCCGTTCGCCTGACGAATCTGCAGCCAGGAGGCAAGCGCGCTGAGCGCATTCCCAATATGCAGTTCTCCAGACGGCGTAGGCGCAAATCTTCCGCGTCTCTTCATCATGTAACCGCTCCTTTCCCGGAATGCAAAAAAAGAGCGGCCAGCAGGCGCTCTCTCTTCCATATATGGAGTTGCTCTCTCCAGAGCAATGATTGGCAAATGGCGGAGCCGACGGGATTCGAACCCGCGGTCTCCTGCGTGACAGGCAGGCATGTTAGGCCTCTACACCACGGCTCCGCGCTATAAGGCGTGTCTCGAAGACACAAACAGTATCATAGCATGTGCATGAAGTATTTGGCAAGCAGATTTTATTCAGAGGTGCTAAATGAGAATGAATCTCCATAAGGAAAGCTCAGTGGTGGATTCAAAACTTCTTATAGACAGAAAACGACGTATTTCATTGACCATGCAAGTCGGACTGTGGTAGTTTTAGAGCAGAATAAAAACCAAAGTGATACACTTGGAATTGAAAATGAACGAGATTTGATGCGAGGTGGATGTAGTTGCAACTGAAAGTGACGAACAGTCCGTTTACAGAAGCACAGGCCGAGCTGCTTAACCAGCTGCTGCCGACTCTGACGGACATGCAAATTCAATGGCTTGGCGGATTTTTAACCTTTTACCGGTCGGGTGCGGCTTCATCCGAGACAGCGGCTGCAATCGCGGCGCCAGTATTAGAGCAAGCGGTTACACCTGCGGCGCCGACTGTGCCTGCGGCTCCGCGCGAAGCGACGATTCTGTTCGGCTCGCAGACGGGCAACTCCCAGCGCCTCGCTGGCAGACTGGCTGATAAATTGAAGGATCAGGGCTTCGAGGTGACGCTGTCCGCGATGAACGCGTACAAGACGAACGGCCTGAAGAAAACCGCGCATTTGTTCATCGTGGCAAGCACGCACGGCGAAGGCGACCCGCCGGATAACGCGCTGACCTTCTATGAGTTTCTGCATTCCAAACGCGCGCCTAAGCTGGACGGGCTGAAGTATTCCGTGCTTGCGCTGGGCGATACCTCTTACGAGTTCTTCTGCAAAACAGGCCAAGATTTCGACAAACGCCTGGCTGAGCTGGGCGCGGAGCGGATCGTAGACCGCGTGGATTGCGACGTGGACTTCGAATCCCCGGCTTCGGAATGGCTGAGCAGCGTCATTGCGGCGGTTAACGCCTCCGTGACGGGAGCTGCGGCTTCTGCGGCACCTGCTGGCGCTGCGGTTGAGGCTTCGGCACCTGCCGGCGAATCCGTCTATTCCCGCTCGAACCCGTTCCAGGCGGAAGTCATCGGAACGATTAACCTGAACGGCAGGGGCTCTGATCGCGAGACTCGCCATCTGGAGCTGTCGCTGGAAGGCTCCGGTCTGACGTATGAGCCGGGCGACTGCGTCGGCGTCTATCCGGAGAATGATCCTGCGCTTGTCGACCAGATTATTGCAGTGCTTGGCGCGTCCCCTTCGGAGGTTGTTGTGCCGGGCAAGGACGGGGAGGAAGGCACGCTTCGCTCCGCCCTGCTGCGCCAGTTCGAGGTTACGGTGCTGACGAAGCCGCTTCTGGAGAAGGCTGTACCGTTCTCGCAGAACGTCAAGCTGGCTGAGCTCGTGAAGCCGGACAACAAGGAAGAGCTGAAGGCTTACACTAATGGCAGAGATTTGCTGGATCTGCTTCAGGATTTCGGTCCATGGAAGCTGAGTGGTGCAGAGCTTGTATCCATTCTGCGCAAAATCCCGCCAAGACTGTATTCCATCGCCAGCAGCGGCAAAGCGCATCCGGACGAGGTGCATTTGACGATTCGCAAGGTTGAATACGAAGCTCATGGCAGAGCTCGCGGCGGCGTCTGCTCCGTGCAGGTGTCTGAGCGTCTGGAAGAGGGCGCAACACTGCCTATCTTCATTCAGCAGAACCCGAATTTCAAGATGCCGGCCAATCCGGAGACTCCAATCATTATGGTGGGACCGGGCACGGGCGTAGCACCGTTCCGCGCGTTCATGGAAGAGAGAGAGGAGCTGGGCCTGGAGGGCAAGACGTGGCTGTTCTACGGCGATCGCCACTTCGTCACAGATTTCCTGTACCAGACCGACTGGCAGCGCATGCTGAAGGACGGCGTTCTTACGAAGCTGGATGTCGCGTTCTCGCGCGATTCCAAGGAGAAGGTATATGTTCAGCATCGTATGCTGGAGCAAGCCAAGGAGCTGTACGCCTGGCTGCAGGAAGGCGCTCACGTCTATGTGTGCGGCGACGAGAAGCATATGGCGCATGACGTTCATAACGCCTTGCTGACCATTATCCAGCAAGAGGGCGGCATGGACGCTGAGGCTGCCAAGTCCTATTTGGCCGACCTGCAAGCCCAGCAACGCTACCAACGCGACGTTTATTAAAGGTAGTTCAACATAGATCACGAAGTATGCCAGTTCGACATCGAATCTTTTAGTGCAAAAAAGTTATAGCATTGCGAACAGGAAAGGAGCCCATAGCAACAATGGCGAAGGGACATAAAGTAGAGCCGGTCGGCGGACCGCCGAGCGACGTTGAACATTTGAAGATTGAAAGTAATTACCTGCGCGGCTCTCTTGTGGAGACGCTGCAGAATCGGATTACGGGCGGCATGTCGGAGCTGGACAACCGCCTCATGAAGTTCCATGGCAGCTACATGCAGGACGATCGCGACGTGCGCAACGAGCGCCAGAAGCAGAAGCTGGAGCCCTCCTACCAATTCATGCTTCGCATCGTCGCGCCGGGCGGCGTATCGACGCCGGCACAGTGGCTGGTCGTCGATGAGCTGGCAGACAAATACGGCAGCGGCAGCATTCGTGTCACGACAAGGCAGGCCTTCCAGCTTCACGGCATTCTCAAGTGGAACCTGAAGGAAACGATTAAGACCATTAACGAATCGCTTCTGACGACGCTTGCGGCTTGCGGCGACGTGAACCGTAACGTGATGTGCAACCCGAACCCGCATGAATCCGAGGTGCATGCCCAGGTTATCCATTGGGCGGACGAAATTACGAAGCATCTGGCGCCTCGCACGCCGGCTTATCATGAGATCTGGCTGGATGGCGAGAAGGTTGTCGACAGCTCGGAGATCGTGAACGCGGCAGAAGGCGTAGACCCTGTCGAGCCGATCTACGGTCCAGTGTATCTGCCGCGTAAGTTCAAGATTGGCATCGCGGTTCCGCCGTCCAACGATGTGGACCTGTATTCCCAGGATCTTGGCTTTATCGCTATCGTCGAGCAGGGCAAGCTGGTTGGCTTCAACGTGATGGTCGGCGGCGGCATGGGTATGACGCATGGCGATACCAATACGTACCCGCAGCTTGCTCGCGTCATCGGCTTCATCAAGCCGGAGCAAGTGCTGGAGACGTCGGAGAAAATTATTACCATCCAGCGTGATTACGGCAACCGCTCCGTGCGCAAATACGCTCGTATGAAGTATACAATCGACCGCCACGGTCTGGAGTGGTTTGTTGACGAGCTGCAGGACCGCCTCGGTTGGGAGCTTGAGCCTGCGCGCGCATTCCACTTCGAGAACACGGGCGACCGTTACGGCTGGACCAAGAACAAAAACGGCCGCTGGAACCTGACGTTGTACGTGAACAGCGGACGGATCGAGGATAAGGATGGATATTTGCTGAAGACGGCTATTCGGGAAGTGGCCAAAATTCACACTGGAGATTTCCGTCTGACGTCGAACCAGAACCTGATGATCGCGAATATGACAACGCCTGTGAAGAAGAAGGTCGTTGAAATTTTCGAGAAATACGGGATTACCGACGGCACGCATCTGTCCGCATTGCGCCTCAGCTCAATCTCCTGTGTAGCGCTTCCGACGTGTGGTCTTGCCATGGCGGAGGCGGAGCGTTATCTGCCATCGCTGGTCGACAAGCTGGAGCCTGTGCTTGAGGAGGTTGGCCTCCGCGACAAGGACATCAACATTCGGATGACGGGCTGTCCGAACGGCTGCGGCCGTCCGGCGCTTGGCGAAATCTCCTTCATCGGCAAATCGCCTGGCAAATACAATATGTATATGGGCGCCGGCTTCTCCGGCGACCGTCTGAGCAAGCTGTATCGCGAGAACATCGGCGAGGAAGAAATTCTCGATACGCTGACTCCGATCATTAAGCATTATGCGGCGGAACGCCAGCAGAACGAGCACTTCGGCGACTTCGTTGTCCGTACGGGCTACGTGAAGCCGGTGTACAATGGACTGGATTTCCATAGCTGATTGAACAAGAAACGCAGAACGGGCGTAAACCCGGCTCTGCGTTTTTTGTGTGTGCTGGCGATCCAATTGTTAAATTTCTGTTCTTGGCGCCATGTCGTCTTCATTTCCTATAAAATAATAGTATTCGGTTCATGCAGGAGGCCAAGCTGATGAAATCCTTTTCGCGGGCAGAAAAAAGCTGGATGTGGTACGACTGGGGGCATTCCGCTTATTCGATTATTATTTCCACGGCGGTGTTCCCGCTCTACTACAAAGCGGCAGCCGAGGGCGCTGGGGTCAGCGCTGCAGATTCAACGGCTTATCTGGGCTATGCGATTGCGATTTCGACATTTATATTGGCTCTCCTGGGGCCCATTCTCGGCACCATTGCCGATTACCAAGGGTTCAAAAAAACGTTTTTTGCAATCTTCAGCCTCCTTGGCGTTGTCGCTACGGCGCTGCTCACCTTTATCCCCAATAGCAGCTGGGAGCTGCTGCTTGTCTGCTATATGCTGATCGCGATCGGCTCGGCAGGCTCCAATGTGTTCTACGACGCCTTCCTTGTGGACGTGACGGACAACGATAGGATGAACAAGGTATCGGCGCGCGGCTTCGCGCTTGGGTATATCGGGAGCACCATTCCCTTTATCATCAGTATTGCGATTATTATGCTTGCCAGCCAGGAGCTGCTGCCTATCACCGTTACAACGGCGAGCCAGATCGCCTTTTTCCTCACGGCCGTGTGGTGGGGGGTATTCACGCTGCCGATGCTCCGTCATGTGCGCCAGGTGCATTACATCCAGCGAGAACGGGCGGTCATTGCGAACAGCTTCAGACGGCTCTTGGATACGGTCAAAAAAATTAGAGGCCATCGTACGATCTTCCTGTTTCTGCTGGCGTATTTCTTCTATATCGACGGCGTCGGGACAATTATTACGATGTCGACTGCTTACGGAACCGATCTCGGGATCGCCTCCACTGACCTTCTGATCATCCTATTCGTGACGCAGGTTGTAGCCGCTCCGTTCGCGATGCTGTACGGCCGGCTGGCTGAACGCTTCTCGGGCAAAAAAATGCTGTACGTTGGCATATGCGTCTATATCGTCGTCTGCGTATACGCCTATTTCATGAAATCCGCCTTTGATTTCTGGGTCCTTGCGATGCTGGTGGCTACCTCGCAGGGCGGCATTCAGGCGCTGAGCCGCTCATACTTCGCGCGGCTGGTGCCGAAGGAGCATGCGAACCAGTTTTTCGGGTTTTATAATATTTTCGACAAATTTGCTTCCGTACTTGGTCCGCTGCTTGTCGCCTTGACCGCTCAGCTGACAGGCAGCTCCAGTATGGGCGTGTTCAGTCTGGTCGTTCTGTTCATCATCGGTATCGCCATCCTTACGCGAGTGCCAGAGCCCGATTGAGGGGGCTTAAATATCATAAGCTAGGATAGACGGGGCGCCAGATTGGCGCCCCTCTTCATGCTGGCTGGGAGGGCTCTTTTCCAATAATTACGAATAAATTTGGCCCTAATTCAGCACATTACTCCCAATAAGAGGAGTTGCTGAGAGGTGGGACGGAAGTGAGCTTGGATCAGGCGGAGGCGAAGCCAAAGAGCAGGAGTATCGAGGATGTGTTGAAGCTGTCGGCGAAGTCGCAGGACTTCTGCCAATTGTCTCCGCTGGAGAATCCAGATGCGCTGCGGCTCTATTATTATCGTTCCATGACGGATGACGCCAAAATTACGGAGTTTCTGCTTCCCGCACTCCAGAGGCATGAAGAGACAGGGGATGCCCGCAGGCTGAGGGCCAGCCTGCCCTTTCTGGAGGTCCGTCTTACAAGCGACCCGGAGATTATCGACGCGAAGCTGACGGAAGGCTCCGTATTGGTCAGGCTTGAGAAGGCGGAGGAGCCGCTCCTGCTGGTGAACGTTCAGAACGATCAGCTTGGCTTGCGCATGAACAATGATACCGAAAACGAATTCAGCGTTGTAGGTCCCAAAAAAGGCTTCGTGGAGAGCCTTGATGTGAATATCCATCTGCTAAGGTCGCAAATGCCCGTGTCCAAGCTCACCGTGGAGGAGCTGACAATCGGTTCGCTGTCGAAGACAAAGGTCGCGATCGTCTATATGAATGATGTCACGAACGAGGAGCTCATTCGCACCGTCAAGCAGAGATTGAACGATATAAACTTCGAGGTTGTATTCGACAGCTCCCAGCTCGATCAGATTATATCGGACCACTCCAACACGCCGTTTCCGTTGTTCTTGTCCACGGAGCGGATCGACAGGGTCACCTATGCTATTGTTTCCGGCCAGGTGGCGATTTTTGCAAGCGGGTCTCCTTATGCGGTGACGGGACCCTCCAACATTCTTGATTTTTTTATTTCGCCGGAGGATTATTATTTGCCGTGGATTCTAGGTTCCTTCTTCCGGCTGATCCGGATTATATGCGTGTTCTTGTCCATATTTGCTACTCCCGTCTATGTCGCGGTATTAACCTTTCACTTCGAGGTTATTCCGGACAGCATTCTTGTGCCGCTTATTGAGTCCAGAATCCACGTGCCATTCAAGCCGCTTGTCGAGGTTATATTCCTCGAGCTGACGATCGAGCTGCTTCGCGAAGCGGGAGCCCGGCTGCCGACGAAGATTGGCCAGACGCTGGGCATCGTCGGCGGTATCGTGATCGGGGAGGCGTCGGTGCAGGCTGCTCTAACCAGCAACATACTGCTCATTATTGTAGCGCTGGCTGCGCTTGCATCCTTTACGACCCCGATATTCAAGATGGCCAACACGATTCGCCTCCTCCGCTTCCCGTTTATCCTGCTTGCGGGGTTATGGGGAGGGCTTGGCATTGCGGCGGGTCTGCTGCTGCTCATGGGGCATCTTCTGAGGCTGAAGTCGCTTGGCATGCCGTATCTTGTGCCGATCTACCCTTTCCGGAGGGGCAACTTTGCCGACAGCGTTATTCGCTCCTCGTATCAATACACCACAAAGAGCAGTATCTTTCTTCGGCCGAAGCAGCAGAGACGGTATGCGCCTTCCGCTCCCAAGGACGGGCCTGCCGATGAATAATCGGATAGGCTGGATCTTCATAGCTCTACTTGTGATGGCGGTGCTGGCAGCGGGCTGCAATCAGCCTTACGTTGTGGATCGCATCAGCATGGTGAATGCGCTTGGGCTGGACAAGCAAGGCGATCAGTATCTGGGAACGGCAATCTATTCCGAATATGATCCCAAGGAGAAGCTGATGCTGACGCAAGGAGCAGGGCAGACGACTCAGCTCATACGTCAGATGCAGATGCACGAGCCGAAGCCGCTTCGTCTGGGCAAGCTGCATATGCTGTTATTCAGCCGCGAGCTTGCTGAAGAGGGTATTATAGCGTTCATTCACTCCATCTGCAGAGACCCGCTGATCAGCAGCCTGATGAACGTTGCCGTCTCTGATCTCCCGGCTGAGCGGCTCATGAAAGGGCTGGAGAAGAAGGGGGGGCGGATGCTCCCGCATAAGCTGATCGAGCAGAATGTCAAGGAAGGCAATCTGCCTGAGACAAGCCTGCATCGATTTCTATTCGATTATTACGGTCCGGGACGCGACGCCTTTATGCCGTATCTCGGTTTGGATCGCAATGAGAGTCTGGAAGTGAAAGGCATAGCGATTTATCGCGACGATAAGCTCAAGCTTGTGCTTGGCAATAAGGATGCCGTGTCGTTCAAAATGCTGCAGCCCTCCTATCGGAGAGCGTACGTCGAAATTCAAGGGGAAGGCCAACGCAGTGACGTGCCTGCGGTCTTATCCATCCTGTCCGGCAAGACGCGGCTGGAGCTGGCGCGCGGTCAAGACGGAGCTTCGGAGGGGGTTGTTGTTCATTCGACGATAACCGGCTTGTTGAAGGAGCAGCTGGATCCCAACGAGCGGGACGAGGAGCGGAGCTATGATCAGGTGGAGCGCGTTACCGAAGCGCAGCTGGAGCAGAGATTATATGTGTTGCTCAGGAAATTCCAGACAACTGGCGTCGATCCCGTCGGCATCGGAGACTTCATGCGCTCTCGGCATAGGGAGTGGCAGGAGGAGACGTTCTACGCCGATACGTATCCTGAGCTGAAGCTTGCGGTCAAGGTGAATGTCAAGCTGAAGGAATCGGGGGTAGGGGAATAAAGAAGTAGAGGAAGGAGGCTTGGAGCGATGAGCGGCAGTGTGGGAAAGCATGTAACCGTATCGCCTTATTTGTTGTGGTTCGTTATGCATGCAACCCAGACTGGCGTTGGCGTGCTCAGCTTTCAGAGCAAGCTGGCGGACGGGGCAGGGACGGACAGCTGGGTCTCGCTGCTCTTCACCGCTCTGGCGTTCCATCTGGTCATTGCGATGCTGTACCCGATATTGCGATATGCCAAGGAAGGAGATCTGGTGTCCATCCATAGCCAGCTGTTCGGACGTTATGTTGGCATGGCGCTGACGCTTGGCTTCTATCTCTACTGTCTGCTGGCCGTCGCCTCCCAGCTTCGGGCCTATGCGGAAGTCATAACCGTGTGGATCTTCCCCGAAGGGAGGCAATGGGTGACGGAGCTCATCGTACTCGCAGTCTGCGCTTACATAGCGGTTGGAGGCTTTCGGGTTGTAGTCGGTACAGCTCTATTCGCTGTTGTTGTGCCGACTCTCTTGCTTCCCAGCCTGCGCCATCCTCTGCACTTCGCGCAATGGGACAATTTCCTGCCGATGTTCAATCATAGCTTGCCAGAATATTGGGCGTCTTCGGGTCAGGCGGTATTTCTATTTCTCGGGGTGGAGTTCCTGCTGGTGTATTATCCATTTATCAAAAACAACGCCAGAACGCAGAAATGGGCTCATATCGCCACGGCGCATACGACAGTCATCTATTTGATCATTCTCCTCGTTACGTTTGCATTCCTCAACTTGAATCAGCTGGCTAACGTCGTATGGCCGACCCTGATGTTATCTAAGGTAATTAAGTTGACCATTGTAGAACGGTTTGACTATGTGTATATATTTACCTGGTTTTTCGTTATACTGCCGGTATGCAGCGTTCCGCTCTGGAGCGGGGCGCGTATCTTGAAGCGTTCGACCGGACTGCCCAGGCGATTCGGCGTCAGTCTGTCCGCGATCCTCATATTCGCGATCACCTTGGCGTTCCAAAGCCCCACTGGAAGCCAGATGCTGTACCGCCTAGTCTCCAGCTGTGGAATGAGTATTGTCTTCGGCTATATTCCGCTGCTGTTCCTCATCGTGCTGATCAGGCGGCTGCTTGAACGGAAGGCGCTGGAACTACGCTCGTAGCAGCAACGCAGTCCCTGTATTCAGAAGCAGCGACAATCCGGGACGAGCGCATGCTCAGTCGGACTTGTCGCTGCTTTTTGTTATCATGCCTGGACTTGCATGTTTTGAAAATTGTGCGTTTTTTTCAAACCTGCCTATAGAGGACAGGCTTGTTATATGCTATCTTTGTGAAGAGCAAGCAACATTAATCTAACGAATAAGGTGGTAGGCGACATGGCATCCAACTCAAGAGCTCGCAAGGGCGGCTCCCGATATTTTGTTATCTATACAGCGATTATCATTATTGTAGCTGTAGGTTTATTCGTTATTAATCAGCAATCGGGCAAAAATGAAGGAAACAAAAGCTTCGAAAGCGCGCCTTCGACAGTGGCCCAGCCCGTAATGGGCGAGGCGGAAGCAAAGGTGTCGATCGTGGAGTTCGGCGATTACAAATGTCCATCCTGCAAAACCTGGGGCGAGACGGTATGGCCGCTTCTGAAGGCGGAGTATGTAGATTCCGGCCTGGCTACCTTCTCATACATTAACACGCTGTTCCATGGCGAGGAATCCCGAATTGGCGCCCTGGCAAGCGAAGCGGTCCTGAAGCTGTATCCGGACCAATTCTGGGATTTCCACAAGGCGCTGTTCGACGCGCAGCCGACGGGGCATGACGGCGCATGGCTGACGGAGGAGCTGGTGCTGGAGACGGCGAAGGCTTTGGTGCCGGAGCTTGACGAGGCCCAACTGAAGGAGACCATGGCGGCCGAAGAAGCAAGCAGCCTGGTTAATCTGGATACGACATTGGTGAATCAATTCAACGTGCGCTTTACGCCAACCATTATGATAAACGACGTTCAAATCGAAAACCCGTTTGATTTGGAATCCATTCGCGCGGCTATCGCGCAAGAGCTGGAATAGGAGGCGGCAGGCATGGCGTTTATGCAGCGCAACGTGCTGTATTTCGCTTGGCTGGTCGCGGTAATCGCGACGCTGGGCAGTCTTTATTTTAGCGAGATTAAAGGGTTTATTCCTTGCTCGCTGTGCTGGTATCAGCGTATTCTCATGTATCCGCTGAGTATTATTCTGGGAATCGCGGCCTTCTATGACGAGCATGCCATTCGCAAATATGTGCTGCCGCTCTCCGTACTGGGTATGCTCGTCTCTGCCTTCCATTATATGGAGCAAAAAGTTCCGGGCTTTGCATCGATCAAGCTCTGCTCGCAGGGCGTTCCATGCAGCGGCATGTATATCAACTGGCTTGGCTTTATTACCATTCCGTTTCTTGCGTTTACCGGATTTACGCTCATCACGCTTCTGCTGCTAGTATTCAGAAAAAGGTAGTGAAGGAGGGCGTTCATGGTCCACAGCTTGCTTCTTATTGAAGACGATGCTTCAATCAGCGAGATGGTCGAAGGGTATTTGGCCAAGGAGGGCTACCGCATCACGACGGTCAGCGATGGGGCGGGCGCGATCCGGGTGTTCCAGGAGGGCAGCTTCGATCTGGTGCTGCTCGATCTGATGCTGCCGAACGCGAACGGTCTCGACATCCTGCAGGCCATCAGGAATTACAGCACTATCCCGATCCTTATTCTCTCAGCCAAGGACGGCGAGGTGGACAAGGCGCTTGGACTTCGCTTTGGAGCGGACGACTATATCGCGAAGCCTTTCTCCCTGCTTGAGCTGTCGGCGCGCGTAAGCGCGTCGATTCGCAGGGCGACGCAGTACGCGGATACGGGATCGGGGCAAGAGGCTGCCCAGGCTCCGTCCAAGCTGCTTACGGTCGGTGAGCTTAGCCTCGATCCGGATAATTTCTGCGTGACAAAGAAGGGGGAGACGTTGAAGCTGACAGCCAAGGAGTTTCACATTCTGAAGCTGTTCCTTCAGCATCCGACAAGAGTCTACACCAAGGCGATGCTGTATCAGCTTGTGTGGAATGAGAGCTATTACGGGGATGAGAACGTTATTAATGTACATATGAGAAGGCTGCGGGAGAAGATCGAGGACGATCCCTCTAATCCCCGCTACATACGCACGCTTTGGGGAATCGGCTACAGACTGGGGGAGGCATAATATGGTCCTCGCAGGCATCATGCTGATTCTTTTTTTTGGTATATTGTACGTTCGGGAGCGGAGCAGGCTTCGGGAGATGCGGCGTCACCTGGCCTATATGGCCGACAGACTGAACGAGCTTGCGGAACAGCCCGCTCGAATGACAGGGAGCGTGCAGCTAATAACGGAAGAGCAGACGCTCAGGGAGCTGCTTGAGTCGGTAAACCGGTGGCTGGACATCGCCGGCCAGTCGGCCACGGACTACACGAAGACGGAGCGCGCTATGCGCAAGATGCTGTCCAACGTCTCCCATGACCTTAAGACGCCGCTTACGGTCGTACTGGGCTATGCCGAGCTGCTGGAGAGCGATCCCCATATGGCATCCGAGGAGAGAAGCCGCCTGCTGGGCCAAGTGCATCGCAAGACGCTTGAGGTGCTCCGGCTGATGAATGAGTTCTTCGATCTGGCGAAGCTGGAGGCGGACGACTCTGAGCTGCCGCTGACCGAGCTGGATATTGGGGAGCTGGCAAGGAGGCGCATACTGGATTATTACGACCTGCTGGCGGGCGATGAATATGAGGTCGACGTCGTTATTCCGGAGGAGCCGGTGCTCGCTTATGCCAATGAGGAGGCGGTCTCACGCATGATGGATAATCTCTTGTCCAATGCGCTCCGTTATGGCCGATCGGGCCGCTATTTGGGCCTCTCCATTAAGCGGGCTGGCGAGCATGTTGTCATGGAGATCGCGGATCGTGGTCCAGGCATTCCGCTGCAGGAGCAGACGCGAATCTTCGAGCGCCTGTATACGCTCCAGGATTCACGTAATCGCAATGTGCAGGGAAGCGGACTCGGTTTAACGATAACCAAGAGGCTGGCGGAGCGTATTGGAGGCAGTATCAGGCTGCAGAGCGTGCCTTATGTCCGTACGAGCTTCTTCGTTCAGCTGCGCGCTGCGGCTGAGTTCAGGAAGTAAGGAATAAGTAAGATTTGCGAAAGAAAGATGAGAGCTGCCCGCATTAGAATAAAGCTGTAACCAAATCAAGCGGGAGAGTGAAGAGATGACGGATGTGTTACGGACGCGGCTGCTGAGCAAAAGCTACGGCAAGCAGGACGTCGTATCGAATGTGACAATGACGGTCAGACAGGGCGAAATCTACGGCTTTCTTGGCCCAAACGGTGCCGGCAAGTCGACCTTGATGAAGATGCTTCTGAACCTGGTGAAGCCGACGGGCGGCGAGATTGAGCTGTTTGGTAAAAGGCTGCTGACCGGGGCCATAGAGCCGATGAAGCAAATCGGCCACATGATCGAAGCGCCGGTCTTCTACGAGAAGCTGACGGCCGAGCAGAACCTGGAGCTTCATGGCGAATATATGGGCTGCTATCGCAAAGGAGCGGCGCGGGAGGCGCTCCGGCTTGTTCAGCTCGTTGGCATAGAGGGCAAGCCGGTGAAGCAGTTCTCGCTTGGCATGCGGCAGCGGCTTGGTATTGCGAGAGCTATCATGACGAGGCCGGAGCTGCTGCTGCTGGATGAACCCATTAACGGACTGGATCCGGAAGGCATACAGGAGATGCGCGTGCTCTTCCGCAGACTGCGTGATGAGCTCGGCACCACTTTGCTTATCTCCAGCCATCTGCTGGCCGAGGTGGAGCAGGTGGCGGATACGATTGGCATCATCAACAACGGGAGACTGCTGCAGGAGGTTTCCCTGGAGAGCATCAGGCGATCGAATACGGATTACGTAGAGATTAAGACGTCTGATGTGAGGCGTGCAACGATTGTGCTGGAAGAGAAGCTGGGGATCAAGCATTACAAGGTGCTGGATGGTCTGCTGCTGCGCGTATACGACGCGGACGTGACGCCGGAGGCGCTGTCCAAAGGTCTTATTATGAATGATGTTCCGGTGGAATCCATTATGCGGCGCCACCATACCTTGGAGGATTATTTCCTGGAATTGACTCGCGGAGGTGGCGGCCATGCGGCATTTGATCAAGCTGGAGCTTAAGAAAGGCAACTTGAAAGGCTACTTGTGGGGTGCGCTGCTCGCTTACGGCATTCTCGCGGGCTTCCTTCTTATGATCTACATGACTGAGGGATCGAGTCAGGAAGAAGAGGTGTTCCAGGGCTATGCCGAGATGCTGCGGCTTATTGATACCATGGTTCGCGCAACGTTCATCATCTATGCGTCGGCACTGATCTCGCGCCTGATTATCGGCGAGTTCCGTAATAAAACGATGGCTCTGCTGTTCACGTATCCGGTCAGCCGCAAGAAGCTGATCTTCTCCAAGCTGATTGTTGTCTTCGTATGGACCTTCACGAATATCATCCTGGCTAATCTGGCGATCGGCACCTTGTTCGTAACGGTGAACCTGTCAACCGGCTATGTGGACGACATCTTGACGGCGAAGATTCTCTATCAGCATGTCGCTTATGTGCTGACCCATGCCATCGCGGCATCCGGCATGAGCCTGCTTCCGCTGGCCATTGGCATGCGGAGGAAGTCGGTTATAGCTACGGTCACGAGCTCTATCTTCATCGTGATGATTGTCTGCTCCAATAATATGGGCTTCAGCCTAAGCTCCATCGTCGCCATTCCATTGTCGCTGGGTACGCTTGGCGTTCTGCTCACGTATCTCAGCTTCCGCAACATCGAACGGGTGGACGTGGCTTAAACCGCCCATTACCCTGGAATCTGTGATATTAGCTGTATGTTCTGCATTTAGCAATGGATTTACGGGGGGGTTAAGGTAAATTAACTGCACGTTTTGCATCTAAATCTGAACAAGCCAAGGGAGTGGAAGGTCCGCTGCTTTGGCTTGTTTGCGTTAAGCGTGTTTAACTCGCGGCATAGCCTGACTCGTGGCACGGCCTGACTCGTGGTATAGCTTAACTAGTGGCATAGCCTAACTCGTTGCATAGGGTTAATTGCTGCATGGACGGGCTCGCAAGGTGCAAGCGCCGCCAAGCCACAGCCTCTTCAACCGTCTGGCAGTCTTTGAAACCTAACAAATTAACTAACAAAACAGGCTGTAATTTAGAAAATAACAAATAATAATTGACCTAAACGTTATGTTATTTTATGATTTGTTATGTAATTTGTTAGTGACTGAACGGCCTGAAGGATGAGACGGAGGAGATAAGAGCATGAAACCTGCACAATCACATGGACAAGAGCAAGCTCCCATAACGGGCATCCCGCTGACCCGATGGATATTCAAGGCCAGCACAGAGGAGCAATGGCTTCCGGCAGTCGTTCCCGGCTGCGTGCATACCGATCTGCATCGGAATGGCCAAATCAAGCCGCCCTTCGAGAAGACGAACGAGCATGATTTGCAATGGATTGATAAGCTCGACTGGGAATACCAAACAACCTTTGATCTAACAGAGGACGTTCTAAGCAAGGGACGGATCGAGGTTGTATTCGAAGGCTTGGACACTTATGCGGATGTCACCTTGAACGGTCAACCGATCCTCTCGACGGACAACATGTTTCGCATCTGGCGGGCGGATATCAGGAAGCATGTCCAAGCTTCGGGGAACGAGCTGCATATTCGCTTCCGCTCTCCTATTAAGGAGGATCTTCCGAAGCTCCAGAAGCTGGGATACAATCTGCCTGCGTCGAACGACCAGTCTGAGCTTGGCGGTCTAGGCGAGGACAAGGTTAGCGTGTTCGCGCGAAAAGCGCCATATCATTACGGCTGGGACTGGGGACCGCGCTTTGTGACGAGCGGCATCTGGCGTGATGCGTATATTATGGCCTGGTCCGACGTTCGGATGAACGACCTGTTCGTGCGGCAGCAGCAGGTAACCGCCGAGGAGGCAGTCTTAAGCTTTGAGCTGGAGCTTGAAAGCGAGCTGGCAGCCGAAGGCTTGGTGCAAGTGACGAATGGAATGGAGCAATGGACGGCTAATGTCAGCTTGAAGCCGGGCATAAACAACGTAGCTGTCCCCGCTGTGATCTCCAGACCGAAGCTATGGTGGAGTCTGGGGCAAGGCGAGCAGCATTTGTATACGTTCAGTGCGGCATATATTCCTGCCGGTTCCGAGCAAGCTGCTGCCAGCAAGTCCGTTCGGACGGGCCTGCGCTCCATCCGGCTCGTTCGCGAGAAGGACGAAGCGGGGGCAACCTTCCATTTTGAGCTGAATGGGGTCCCGATCTTCGCCAAAGGCGCCAACCATATTCCGAACGACAGCTTTGTTACCGAAGTGACGAAGGAGCGATACCGGCATGAGATCGCATCCGCCGCAGAGTCCGGCATGAACATGCTGCGCGTATGGGGCGGTGGCATCTATGAGCAGTCTGCGTTCTATGAGCTGTGCGATGAATACGGCATCCTCGTCTGGCAGGACTTCATGTTCGCCTGCAGCATGTATCCTTGGGATGAAGCGTTCCTCGAGAACGTGAAGCGGGAAGCGGAGCAGAACGTGAAGCGGCTGCGCAATTACGCATCCATCGCATTATGGTGCGGCAACAACGAAATCGACTCGGCTTGGCAGCAATATGACGAAGAGGGCGGCTGGGGCTGGAAAAAAGGGTACACCGCAGAGCAGCGCGAAGCCATCTGGGCGGGCTACGAAAGGCTGTTCCACGAGATTTTGGCGGAGGCCGTTGCATCGCACCATCCTGGTATGGACTACTGGCCGTCATCGCCAATGATCGACCTCACGGGCGATATCGGGCAGCATGCCCATCCGCTGTCCACAGAAGGGGACATTCACTACTGGGGCGTGTGGCATGCGGTGGAGCCATTCGACAATTACAACAAGAAGGTCGGCCGCTTCATGAGCGAATACGGCTTCCAGTCCTTCCCGGAGTACGACTCGGTGCGTACTTTTGCAGATGAGAGCGATATGGAGCTTGAATCCAAGGTCATGCTAGCGCATCAGAAGAATGGCAACGGCAACCGGTTAATCAAAGAATATATGGATATGTATTTCAGCGAGCCCAAGGACTTTGCTTCCTTCCTGTACATGAGCCAGGTGCAGCAGGGTGAGGCGATGAAGATGGCAATCGAAGCGCACCGCAGACGGATGCCGTATTGTATGGGCTCCCTGTACTGGCAGATGAACGATTGCTGGCCTGTGGCGTCCTGGGCGGGCATGGATTATTACGGCAAGTGGAAGGCGATGCAATATTTTGCGAAAAAAAGCTTTGCTGAGCTGCTGCTGTCATTCGAGCGTACAGATGATGGAGAGCTTCGCGTCTATGCCGTTACCGACCGGCCGCAGGCGCAGGAGGGCCTGCTACGCTTGGGCTTACACGCATTCAACGGCGAATTGCTGCGCAAGAAGGAGACGGCTGTCAAAGTGGAGGGAGGACGCTCCACGCTCGTCTATGCCGGGAAGGAGCAGGCATGGCTGGCCGGCTGCGAGGCGGGCAACGTCGTGCTAGTCGCCGAGCTGGCACAGGAGGGAGCTGCGGCTTGCCGCAGTGAGTATTATTTTGCGCCCCCGAAGAACCTGTTGCTTGCTCCGTCAAGCCTCAAGATTACTGAGGTTCCGGGCAGCGACGGCTCGCGCTTCCTGATTGCAGCCGATACGCTCGCGAAGGCGGTTTGGCTGCAGGCGGAGGAGGAGGGACGCTTCTCCGATAATTTCTTCGACGTCATCCCCGGACAGCCGGTGGAGGTGGAATTCCGCCGCAGAGAAGAGGGGCAAGCATTCGGCCAGCCTGCTTCGGCGGGCATGGTGACGGCACGTTCCATGATCGATTTCCTGGCGGATCAAGCCAAGTAAGCTATAGGTTACAGGAGGGCGGCGCATCCCATGCGCCGCCCTCCTTCTTGCTGTTGCGATATGGAGTGTGGCTATCGCACGCTATAGGGCCTCAATGGGGGCTATAGCCACACGTCGTGTCGTTATCCAACCAATTAGCTGCACCAAAGTCATGATAGCGATCTCTCGTGTGGCTATTGCGCGTTGTGAAGCCTCAATGGCAGCCATAGCCACACGTCGTGTCGTTATCCCACCATTTAGCCGCACCAAAGTTACTACAACGATCCCTCGTGTGGCTATTACGCCTCACTCTCGCACCTCGATAGCCCCGCGCTGACGCGCCCGCGACAGGAGCCTTCTACTCTAGCTCCCTCACCTGCTTGTAATATTGCCCCGGTGATAGACCCGTGAACTGCTTGAACACCTTGCTGAAATAATAGGGGTCGTTCAGGCCCGTCAAATATCCGATTTCCCCGAAGCTCATATGCGTCGCCCGAATCAGCTCCTGCGCGTGTTGAATGCGGATTTTGTTCACGTACCTCGTAATCGTGTACCCCGTCATATCCTTGAAGATGCGGTTCAAATAGTCGTAATTCGACTCGAATTCCCGCTCGATCAGGCTGCTGCTAATTTTCTCCGTATAATGTGTGTGGATGTAGGCGAGCAGCGCATGAACCTTGGCGACGGCCTTGGAGCCCCGGCCTCCTTCGTGCTGGAGCATATGCAGCAGATAATCGCGCGACAGCTCGATGAGCAGCTCCGACAACCGCAGAGCGGTGAGTCCCCGATTGTAATGCTTGCGGCGGTAGAGCACCAGCAGCTCGTTCATGGCGTGAAGCGTCTGATGAAAGCCGTTTTTGTCAAAAATCGTATGGTGCTTCGGAAAGTAATAATGGCTGGCTTCCACCCCATCGGCGCTGGCCTCAAGCAGCACATCCTTGGCGATTTCTACCGGATCCAGCAGAGGAGCTGCGACCATATCGGGATGGCGGAAATGAAAGTAATAATAATCACATAATGACTTGCGAGTGCCTTCATGATCAAGACCAGGCTCCAGAAGCAGCGAATCGCCGCGACGCAGCACATAATCCACGCCGTTCTCCCGCAGATGCAGCTCCCCGCTTTTGACAATGTACAGGATATGCTCGTCCGTGTTGCGGAAGAAATGAAGCCACGGCGTTTTATATTCCACATACCCCATGAGCACGATTCTTGGAACCAGCTCCACGTTCATTTTTAACATGGGCAAGCACATCCTTCGTCCTAAAAAGTCGGTATTATACAAAAAGGGTCATCTTTTCGCATTTTCGATTATTCTAACACACTCTATACTGATGGTGAACGTTCAAACTTCATCAATCAGGGATGGATGGTGTTTATGAAGAAGCTAAGAATCGGCGTCATTGGACTGGGCGGCATCGCAAATTATCACATTTGGGGCATACAGGAAAGTCCTGACGCAGAGCTATGGGCGATTTGCGACGTGAATGTGACAGCGCTTGCAGATCGAGGCGAGCTGTTGGGCATACCCCAGGAACGCCGGTACGTGCGACATGAGGACCTGCTGCAGGATAGCGAGGTAGACGCGGTGATGATCGGCACGCCGAACTTCAATCATTTCCAGGTGGCATTCGACGCCATCAAGCATGGCAAGCCATTCGCGCTGGAGAAGCCCATCGCGCTCCATACGAGAGAGGCTATCGTACTGCGAGACGAGCTGAGGAAAGCGCCGATTCCGCATATGGTGTGCTTCTCGTATCGGTACAAGGCCGCTGCTCGTTATGCCAGGGAGCTGATCCGGGAGGGCAAGCTGGGTCGCATTCATCACGTATACAGTCAATACCTGCAGAGCTGGGCCATTAACGAGAATCTTCCGCTTGTATGGCGCTTCAGCAAGGAGCTGTCCGGCTCGGGGGCGCTTGGCGATCTCGGCTCGCATATTCTGGATCTTCACCGCTTCCTGATTGGAGAAACGGACAGCGTTATTGCGCATGCGGACACGATTATCCGGGAACGTGAGCTGCTGAGCGGCGAGGGCAGAGGCGAGGTCGACGTGGACGACTTCTGCCATGTGCTGGCGAGGATGGAGGGGGGTGTCTCATCTACCATGCAAATCTCACGCTTCGCACATGGCCGCGGCAACTTCCAGACGATTGAAATTTACGGCTCGCTGGGCTCGCTCATCTACAGCCTGGAGGAGACGGACACGCTGCAGGTGAACTTGGCCGAAGAGGAAGGCGGGTTCCGCGCTGTAGACATTCCGGAGGCGTGCAAGGCGGAGCAGATGCAGTCTTTTTTCAACCTGCTGCTGGGACGCGGGGATGGGCTGGACGCATCGATTGAGGACGGCTATATCAATCAGCGCACGCTGGACGCGATTATCGAGTCTGTCGAGCAGGGACGCTGGATGTCAGCTTTGGAGCCGACTGCAGGGCAGAAGCACAATATTCATATGGAGGGAACCACAATATGAATATCAGAGTAACGGTTTGGAACGAATTTCGCCATGAAAAACAGAATGCCCAAGTAGCAAGCATCTACCCGGAGGGCATTCATCAAGCCATTGCCAGCTATCTGGGAACACTGGAGGGCATGGAGGTCAGGACGGCCACGCTGGATGAACCGGAGCACGGCTTGACCGACGAGGTGCTGGACTCCACAGATGTGCTTCTCTGGTGGGGACATATCGCGCATGGCGAGGTCCGCGACGATATTGCCGAGAAGGTGCGGGATCGCGTGCTGGACGGCATGGGGCTGATTGTGCTGCATTCCGGTCACGCGTCGAAGGTGTTCGAACGGCTGCTCGGCACCAAGACGGGCACGCTGAAGTGGCGCGACGACGGCGAGCGGGAGCGCGTCTGGGTGATTGAGCACGGCCATCCCATCGCGGAAGGACTGGGCGACTACTTCGAAATTCCGAAGGAGGAGATGTATGGCGAGCGCTTTGAAATACCAGCTCCGGATGAGCTGGTCTTCATCTCCTGGTTCGAGGGCGGCGAGGTGTTCCGCAGCGGCTGCTGCTATCGCCGCGGCAAGGGCAAGCTGTTCTACTTCCGTCCGGGCCATGAGACTTTCCCCATCTACCATCAGCCGGAGGTGCTGAAGGTGATTGGCAACGGCGTGCACTGGGCAGCTCCAACAGTCGGCGCGTCATCGTTAGCCGGACGGGTCGCGCCGCTGGAGCCGATCGGCAAGCCTAAGGCTTCCGCCGTTAACTAGCTGTCAGAAGCCCAGCTCCATTCCAGTCGTCAACTAGCTGTCAGAAGCCAAGCGCTACACCAGTTTTCAACTTACTGTCAGAAGCCAAGCTCCGCTCCAGCCGTCTTGAACGGCAGGGCGGAGCTTTTATTGCATAATCATACACCCCATCGTAATATCGCACACCAAGACGAGCCCCCGCAGGCCTCGCAACTCGTAATATACGACACGACCTTGTGAATGTAAGCGGTTACCGAAATCGGCTCCAGAGGAGATAATCAAGAGGCAGCACACATGAGAGCGAGAGGGGAGCAATAGAGCATGAACCAAATGAGAAGGGCGGCGCTGGCCGTTATGGCGCTCGCGATGGTACTCGTCATGGCGGCTTGCGCGGGAGGCAATGGAGGCTCGGGCGGCGGCAGCTCGAACGGAGGCAATAGCGGAAGCGGCGGCAGCAGCGGAGACGGCGGAGGCTCCGTACAGAAAGTGACGATTGAATATTGGCACACCTACAGCGACGCGGAAGAGGCTGTGCTGACAGACAAGATTAAGCCGGCGTTCGAGAAGGCGTACCCCAGCATCGAGCTTAAGCTGACGCGTATGCCGTATGAAGGGCTGAAGCAGCAGGTCATCGCCGGGGTGGCGGGCGACGCGGCGCTCGATCTGATGCGCATGGACATCGTATGGGTGCCGGAGTTCGCGGCACAGAACGCGCTGATGGACGTGAGCAAGCTGGACGGCTTCGACGAGCTGCGAGCAAGCGTATTTGAATCGCCTATGGCGACTAATTTCTACAATGGCGGCTACTACGGCGTACCGGTTAATACGAATACAAAGGTCGCCATCTACAATAAGGCGACGCTGCAGGAGGCTGGCTTAAGCGAGGCGCCAAAAACAATGGAGGAGCTGGAAGCGGCGGCGAGAACGCTGAAGGCCAGGGGCAAATTCGGCATTGGCGTATCCGGCGTTCATGCCTGGGGGATCGGACCATGGTTCTGGAGCCTCGGAGGCTCTATTACCAATGAGGATTATACGAAGGTTGACGGGTATCTGAACAGCGATGCCAGCGTGAAGGCGCTCCAGAAGCTCGTGGATTGGACCAACGAAGGACTTGTCCTGCCGGCTATGCTGGGCGGCGAGCCCGGTACCTGGGACGGCATCATTAGCGGCGACTACCTGATGAGCGACGACGGCCCTTGGTTCTACAGCATTAAGCTTGCGGAGCAGGAGGCGACCGGCTTCAAGCCGCTGGAGCAGACGGTGCGAGCGGTGATGCCGGCGGGCGATGGCGGCAGCCGCTCTGTCATTGGCGGCGAGAACCTGGTGATGTTCGCCAACTCCAAGCATCCGGAGGAAGCGTGGGTGTTCGCGAAGTGGATGCTGACTGAGGAGCCGCAGAAGATGATGGCGGAGACGGGACTCATTCCTACGAACACAGTGGCAGCCAAAGCCATGTCCTCCATGAATATTCCGTTCATCGACACGTATGTCGAGCAGCTGGAGACGGCCTTGCCTCGCACCCCGATTCCTCAATGGGGAGAGGTGGAATCGATCTTCAACCTGGCGTTCGAGAAGGCGATTCGCGGCGAGCAAGAGCCGAAGGCATCATTGGACGAAGCGGTGAAGCAGATCGAAGCGATTCTAAAATAACGCGTGACAGGGGAGGGCGGCATCGCCGGACGCGCGAAATTCGCGCAAACGGGGTAAGTCGCCCTTCCTCCCTTATGCTTCTTCACCTACAGAAAGGAGGTGCCTGAGCGAATGTCTGCCCCCTTATTCACACCGGAGACGAACCAAGCGCTCGCGGCGAGCAAGCGCAAGAGCAGCTTCAAGCTGGGACTGCGGCAATGGATGGCTGTGCTGCCTTACGTGGCGGTAGGCTTCATCGGCATCGCCGTATTTGTCATCTATCCCATGATTCGCAATATTATGATCAGCTTCCAGGACTACAGCATTATGCCCAATGCGGCGAATCCTTGGGTCGGCTTCGACAACTACACCAAAGTGTTCCAGGACCCCAACGGACGGTTCCTGATCGCTCTGCGCAACACGTTCCTGAACGTGGCGGCCACCGTGCCGGTCAACTGGTTTCTCGCGATCTTCTTCGCGGTGCTGATCAACGCCAAATTCGTCAAATACAAGATTGCGTTCCGCACGATCTATTACCTGCCGATCGTCACATCATGGATCATTATCGCGCTCTTGTTCAAATATTTGTTCGCCGACGGCGACGGCGGCTTCATCAATTACGTTCTCCACGCCAAGCTTGGCATCCTGTCCGAGCCCATCTCCTGGCGGAGCCATTATTGGTCGGCCATGGTGATGATCTGGCTGTTCCATATCTGGAAGACGGTCGGCTGGGGCGTTGTGATCTATCTCGCCGCGCTGCAGGGTGTGCCGAAGGACTTGTACGAGTCCGCCGACATCGACGGCGCGAATGCCGGCCAGAAGTTCTGGCGCATCACCATTCCGCTCTTGAAGCCCATCACGCTGTTCATCGTGATTAACCTGATTAACGGCGCGTTCGGATTTTTCCCGCAGGTCTATTTCATTACGCAAGGCGGTCCGATGAACCAGACGCACGTCATTCCGAGCTTAATCTACATCGAGGCGTTCCAGAATCTGAAGTTTGGGCCGGCGTCGGCCATGGGCGTTATGATGGGCATGCTCGTATTCGCCATCACCTATACGCAGATGAAAAAAATCGGAAGACAAAAAATGTTCTAAGGAGGAGCGCACATGTACACATCAATTTTGAACAAAACGATCGTCTACACGATTATTATTGCGGGCGCTCTTCTGTTCGTCTTCCCGTTCGTCTACATGGTCCTGACGACGTTCTTCCTGGGCACCAACACGCTGCCGAAGCCGGATCAGGTGTTCTCGGTCAAGATGAACTTCACCAACTACGTGACGGTATGGAACAAAAACAACTTCTTCGGCTACTTCATGAACAGCGTCATTGTCACATCAGTGGCGATGGTCGGCTCGTTGTTTCTCGGCGCGCTGACGGCGTATGGCTTCGCTCGATTCACATTCCCGGGCAAGGAGCTTGTATTCCGCATTTTCCTGCTGACGATGTTCATTCCCGGCGTTATCAACATCATCCCGCAGTTCGTCATTATCAAGGACATGGGGCTTGTGAACACGTTCAGCGGCTTGTGGCTGATCTATATCGCAGGCGGTGTGATCGGCAACGTCTTCTTCCTGCGAGGCTTCTTCGAGAGCATTCCGAAGGAGCTGGAGGAGTCCGTCCTGATCGAT
This sequence comes from Paenibacillus sp. PL2-23, assembly GCF_040834005.1. Lineage (NCBI taxonomy): Bacteria > Bacillati > Bacillota > Bacilli > Caryophanales > Paenibacillaceae > Paenibacillus > Paenibacillus sp. PL2-23. Next base: position 4,650,280 of record NZ_CP162129.1, on the reverse strand, counting down.
GGCGGCGGGAGCTGGCGCATCTTCTGGAACATCTATCTGCCGCAATCGCTTCCTGCGCTCGGCACGCTGGCCATTTTTATTTTTCAGGGGACATGGGAGGAGTACTTCCTGGCTCTCACCATTATCAAGAGCGAAGCGCTGCGCACGCTGCCAATCGCCATTATGATGTTCAACGACAAATATTCCACCAACTACGGCCAAGTGTTCGCGGCGTCTATCATTGCGTTGCTGCCGGTCATGCTGCTGTACGTGACGTTCCAGAAGAAATTTGTGCAATCCGGCTTCAATGAGGGCGGAGTGAAGGGGTGACAGCTGCTTTGAAAATACATCCAACCCGGGCAGCAGCCTTCTTCATAGGCTTGCTGCTCGTTCCGGCGCTGCTGGGCGGCTGCTTCGGCGGCGGCGCGGGGGTTGATCCCCGCGCGGCGGGCGATGCCGGACTCATCGCGTATATCACAACCGACAAGGCGAGATACAGCCCCGGCGAGCCGGTCCGCTATACGCTGACCATGCTGGATTCTGCACAGGGCGGCGATCTGGTTGTGCGCTACAGGCATCTCGACGAGACGCTGGAGGAGACGACGCTGGCATGGGACGGCTCAGCCACGCTGGACTGGGAATGGAAGCCGCCAGCCGCGGACTTCCAGGGCTATATGACGGAAATTTACGCCAAGCAAGGGGGTGTGATTGTTGATCACGCCAACATTGCGGTGGACGTCTCCTCCGATTGGGGGAGGTTCCCGCGCTACGGCTATCTGGCCGACTTTATGGCGATGGAGGCTTCGGAGCAGGAGTCGATTATAGAGCGGTTGAACCGATACCGGATCAACGGCATCCAATTCTACGACTGGCAGTGGAAGCATCACAAGCCGCTTAAGCTGGATGCAGGGGAGCCGGCGTCGCAGTGGCCGGAGATCGCAAATCGGCTTGTCTCGTACGACACTGTGAAGGCGTACATTGATTTGGCCCAGGGCAAAAATATGAAGGCTATGAACTACAATCTGCTGTTCGGCGCTTTTGACGACGCGGAGCAGGATGGGGTGAAGCGGGAATGGGGGCTGTTCAAGGATCCGCTGCTGACGAATCAGGATCGGCACCCGCTGCCGGACGGCTGGGCAAGCGATATTATGCTCGTGAACCCCGCGAATGCCGAGTGGCAGAGCTATCTGCTTGCGGAGGAGAAGGAGGTGTTCAAGCATCTGCCCTTCGACGGCTGGCATGTCGATCAGCTTGGCGACCGGGGCGTGCTGTATGATGCGAACGCCGATAAGGTCAATCTGCCGCAAACGTATGAATCATTCCTCCACGCGGCGAAGAGGGAGCTTGACGTCGATTACGTGATGAACGCGGTGGCTCAGTTCGGCCAGGCGCACATCGCCAAAGCGCCGGTTAAGTTTCTGTACACGGAGGTATGGGATGGCCATCCAGGCTATCGCAGCTTGAAGGACATTGCGGATCAGAATTACCGCTATAGCCAAGGCAGGCTGAACACCGTGTTCGCCGCCTATATGAACTATGACCACGCCAGCTCTTCCGGCGAGTTCAACACGCCGGGCGTCCTGCTGACGGATGCCGTCATCTTCGCTTCCGGCGGCTCCCATCTTGAGCTTGGCGAGAGTATGCTGGCGAAGGAATATTTTCCAAACCGTAATCTGAGAATGACGGAGGAGCTGGAGGCTACGCTCGTATCCTATTACGACTTCCTGACCGCTTACCAGAATCTGCTTCGAGACGGCGTAACGGAGAAGGCGCTTGATGAGGCGGCGGGCGAAGGGCTGGAGCTGTCGGAGCAGCCGGAGCGAGGCAAGGTATGGATGTTCGCGAAGGAGGCGCAAGGTAGAACCGTGCTTCATCTCATTAACTTCACGGACGCGACGACTCTGGAGTGGCAGGACAATAAGGCCAACCAGGCTGAGCCTGCGGAAATTATAGAAGCCAAGGTGACGCTTAAGGCGGATAGTAAAGTGAAGAGGGTGTGGACGGCATCGCCGGATCACTACGGCGGCTCCGCCCTGCCGCTTTCCTTCACGCAGCAGGATGGACGGGTGACCATGACGCTGCCTAAGCTCAAATATTGGGGTATGCTTGTATTGGAATATTAAAGCAGCGCCAGAATCGTTGTATACTGGAAGAATTCCAGAGAGGAAGGAGGAGAGAGCAAGTGGTGGAACGATGGCGCAAGCGAATACGAATGTCTTTTACAACGCGGATGATTGCGGCTTTTGTGTTTGTTATTCTGATCCCTGCCTTGTTCACCAGCTTCTCCTTCTACGTCGTCTCGAACGCTACGGTGAAGCAGAATGTGCGGGAGGCGTCGGTTCAGATCGCCAAGCAGGGCGCGGACTCTCTATCCTTTATATTCAACGCGGGCAGCGACGTATCGGACATGATCTATATCGACTCCCGCATTCAGCATGTGCTGGCCAATCAGCCCTCCGAGGGGGGCGATCCCGCTTTGTGGCGAGAGAACGAGGAGTATATGAAGAGCTTCCTGAACAATGTCGTCTACTCCAGCTCCTTCGTTAATATTGTGTATGTGTTGAAGGACAACGCGACAGGCTGGGGGAGCGGCACCTTCTCCCGAGTAAAGCTGGCCAGATACGACCTTGGCAATCAGCCCTGGGCCGAGAAGGCGAGAGAGCTGGAGGGTGGACTGGTCTGGAGCGGGATTGCGGCGGACAGGCTGAGCAGCGGCGGTGATAATACGGAGATGGTGCTGCCGATCGGCAGAGCGATCAAGGACTACAGCAGCGGGGAGACGGTAGGCTATATTCTGGTTAACTTGAATGGCCGCAAGCTGATCGACAAGATTAAGGAAATGAAGCTGGGGGAGACGGGCGCCTTCTTCGTTGTGAACAGCGAAGGGCGCCTGATGATATCGGCGGATGAGGCGAGCATCGGGGGCATGGTGTCGAACAAGGAGCTGCTCTCCCATATAGGGAACGATCCCCGCATAGAGTTCGAATTTCTGCTGGGGGATGTGCCTTATTACGGCGTGCAGCAGCCGCTTAGCAACGGCTGGCGGCTCGTTGGCACGGTGCCTGTTCACGAAATAACAGATAAGCTGAGCGCGCTGCATCGCAATATATTGATGTCGTTCGGCATCTTTACGCTGCTGGGCATCGCGGCAGGCCTTGTTATTGCCAGCCGGGTCACGAAGCCGGTCAAGCAGCTAACCCGGGGCATGAAGCTGGTGCAGAAGGGCGACCTGACGGTGCGGACGGATGTGAAGACGAACGATGAATTCGGGCTGATGAGCCATCAATTCAACAGGATGATCGGCGACATCAATCTGCTGATGGAGCAGGTGACGGAGGAGCAGAAGCTGAAGCAGGAGGCGGAGCTGCGGGCGGCCGTGCATCGCATTAACCCCCATTTTCTGTTCAACACGCTGGGCACCATCCGCTGGCTGATCAAATACGGCGAAGCCGAGAAGGCATACGACGGTATATCTGCTCTAACGAGACTGCTGGAGGCCAATATGGGCAGGAAGGGCAGCTTCGTGACACTTGCGGAGGAGCTGGACATTATCGCCAAATATTTGGTAATCCTCGAAATGAGGTACCATCTGCGATTCCATCTGCAGGTTAGGCTCGATGAGACGGCAGCATCTCTGCCGGTGCCGCGCATGCTGGTTCAGCCGCTTGTTGAAAATGCGATTTTTCATGGCATTGTGCCCAAGGGAACGGACGGCGAGATCGAGATTCATGCCGTCAGCGAAGGAGAAGCCGTCGTCATTACCGTTACGGATAACGGGATTGGACTTCTTCCCGAGAAGGAGGACCTCATGGCTTCCATGGAGAAGGCCGTTCGCGAGGGACATACGGGCATCGGGCTGCAGCATGTGCATGAGTGCGCCCGATTGTATTTTGACCATGGCTCTCGGGTAACGATGAAGTCGCGTGAGGAAGGCGGCACCGTGGCGAAGCTTGTGCTCATTCCTCAAAAAAAGCCGAGACAGGAGGGGCAGCGGCATGTGGACAGCGATGATCGTAGACGATGAACCGATCATTCGGTTCGGCATTCAAGCCTCTGTGGACTGGGCGAGGGAGGGCATAACCGTCGTCGCCAGCTGCGCGAATGGGGCGGAAGCGCTGCGGCTGCTGGAAGAGGAGCCGGTGGATATTCTGATTACGGATATTAAGATGCCGGTGCTGGACGGTCTGGCGCTGGCACAGCAGACGCTTGCCCGGCACCCTCGGACGAAGGTCGTGTTCATCAGCAGCTATAACGACTTCGAATATGTTCGGGAAGGGCTCAAGCTGGGCGTTGCGGATTATATTCTCAAGCATACGCTGGAGCCCGAGGAGCTGCTGCAGACCTTGCGGCGATGCAAGGAGCTGCTGGAGGAGGAGGCCTCCGCAAGCGGGCGGCGCTCGGGAGCTGATGAGCTGGCGCTGGCGCGCAGACGCTGCGAGGGGGAGCTGAAGCAGCATCTGCTGCACAAGAGCGGCGCTCTGCCGGAGGAGGCTTGCCCGGGATGGCTGGGCGGCGATTATCTTGGACTCGTCATTCAGCTCAGCAAGCTGTACGCCATCGAGGAGCGGGAAGGATACCTGCACAAGGCGGTGCTGCTGGAGGGACTGATGGAGCAGCTCTACCTGCATGAGCCGGAAGCGATAGCTCTGCAGACAGGGGAGAATGAGCTGTTCCTCCTCATGCCGAAGCCGCCGCAAGGCGCTGCTTGGGAATCGGACGCCAGCGGCAGCAGGCTACGCGCGCTTGCGGCGAGTCTGGAGGCGGAGGGCGCAATCGGCGTCTCGATCGGCTATGCGGCGGGACGCGGGGCCGGCGGGATCCGCGAGGTGTTCCTGCAAGGCCGGGACGCTGCGGACCGCGGCTTCTTCGAAGGCTGCGGCATGTATGCCTGGGAAGCGCCCGGCGGCGACAAGCGGGATGGCCTCAAGCTGCCGGAGCTGTACAGGGAGCAGACCGATGAAGGCGAACGGAAGCTGGCCGCCGCACTCGCCGAATGGCGCGAGGACTGGTCATCGGGCGGCTGTCCGCCACTGCGGCTCAAGGAGGAGGCGAGCCGGGTGTTGTCGGTTCTGTTCAAGCGGCAGCTAGACCCCTATACGTTGGTGGAGTCGTTCGACCGGCTGTTCAAGACGGGCACGCTGGGTGAGCTGTGCGACACGCTGCTGGCCATCGTGACAGAGCTGCGCAAGGCGGGATCAGGCGATGGACGCGGGTTCGACGCGCCGGGCACCGCCCATCCCGTCGACAAGGCGCTGGATTATATCCGCGCACATTACACGGAGCCGCTGACGCTTCAACAGGTGGCGGACTATGTGCATGTGAGCAAAAATTATTTTTCCATCCTGTTCAAGAAGGTTACGGGTGAAAATTTCATCGATTACGTTATCAAGCTGCGCGTGCAGCATGCGAAGCGGCTCCTGTCTCGCTCAGAGCTGAAGGTGTACGAGGTAGCGGAGCAGTCGGGCTTTGGCGATGTCAAATATTTCAGCAAGCTGTTCAAAAAAATGACGGGGCATTCGCCCGTCGACTACAGGGAGCTGAGGGGGGAGAAGCATGATGAGGCGTAATCCGCTCCGACTGCTCATAAGGCTTGTCTCTATGGCGGCTGTTGTCGCGGGGCTCGCCGGCTGCATGAGCGATTCTATCATCGACGATTCCAGCTCTGTGCCGCGGCTGGGGGAGGAGCGGGAGAAGCGTATCGTCGTCTGGCATACGTACAGTGACGAGGAGACTTTGGTGTTCGAGCGGGAGGTAATCCCCGCCTTCGAGTCGGAGCATCCCGGCATCGTCGTGGAATCCGTCAGGCAGACGCATAACCAGGAATATCATGCCGCGCTTCAGGCGCGCGCGTCGGCGGGCAAGACGCCCGATATTATTCGGATGGATTATACGTGGGTGCCGGTGTTCGCGCAGCGGGGGCTGCTGCAGCCCCTCGACGATTTCGCCGATTACGGGGAGGTAGCCTCACAGCTTGGGGGACGGATGCTGGAGACGAACCGATTCCATGGCCGCGTATATGGAGTGCCCTTGAATGTGACGACCAAAGCCGCGATCTATAACGCCGCCTTGCTGGAGGAGCTGGGCCTCGCGGAGCCGCCGGCGTCCTTCGCAGAGCTGGCGGGGCTTGCCGAGCAGCATAGCTATATCATTGGCATGTCCGGCATTGAGCTGTGGCATAGCCTTCCGTATTTTATGGCGCTGGGGGGAAGGCTTGCGGATGCCGGCTTCACCCGCGCGGCGGGTTATCTCGACAGCGCGGAGAGCGTCCAAGCAATGGAGGAGCTGCGCCGGCTGTTCCAGCAGGGCGTCATCAATCCCTGGATGCTGGAAGGCAGCGCCGATCTGTGGAAGGAGGTTTACACGTCGAACCGAATTCTGATGATTGACGATGGACCCTGGTATTACAGCATTCTGCTGAACAGCGTTAGCGTGGAGGCCGATCTTCTGCAGCGCACCGTGCCGACGCCGTTCCCGAGCGACGGCGATTACGGCTCCATAATCGGCGGGGAGAGCTTGGTTATGACAAGAGGTGCCCGCAACAAGCAGGAGGCGTGGACGTTCATGGGCTGGATGACGTCGGAGGCGACCCAGCTGAAGCTGATGGAGGCGGGGCTCATCCCCGCCAATACGAAGGCGTTCGAAGCGGGCCAAGCCGCCAATAGCGCATATCTGATGCCTTATATGGAAGGGATATCTGACGCGTTCTACCGGCCGTCGATTCCGGAATGGAACGCGATTGAGCTGCTGTATGCCGCGGCGATGGAGGACATCTTTATTGCTGGCCGCGACGTGCGGGAGACGCTGGCGGATACTGCGCGGCAGATAGACCTCATCCTGGCGGACTCGCGGTAGGAGCAGCATTCATATTTTGGAAGCGTCCTGAATACAATGATCCTGATTAGAGGCTTGTCTGACCAGGCGCAAGCTAGGCAGCTGGGGCCTAGATAACAGGGGAAGAGGGATGCCAATGAACACAGGACGGGAGATTGCGGCAATCTGGGGAATAGGAACAGCGGTTCCTCCATATCGAATGGATCAGGAGGATACGTCGCGCAGGCTGGTGGAGGCACTGGCCGGGGCGGGCCATACGGACTCCAGCCGCTGGGCGAAGCGAATCTTCAAGCAGTGCGGGGTGGACAGCCGATATACGTGCGAGCCGAATTTGCTGGAAGAGGCGGACGACTGCCGCTATTTCAAGGGACCGGAGCTGGGCGGCGGCCTGGTGCCGACGACTGGCGAACGGATGGCGGTGTACAAGCAGGCATGCGTCCCTCTTGCAGTTGAAGCCGCGCGCGCAGCGCTTGCAGACGGCGGCACGGAGGCCGAGAGCGTCACACATCTGATAACCGTAAGCTGCACGGGACAATTCCTGCCTGGCTTGGACGCTGTGCTTATTCGGGAGCTTGGCCTCCGTGAGACGGCTGCGAGGTACCCGCTCACCTTCCTCGGCTGCGCGGCGGGGCTAAAGGCGATCGCCTTGGCCAAGGGAATGGTGTCCGCCCAGCCGCAGGCGCGTGTGTTAATCGTCTGTGTGGAGCTGTGTACGCTTCACATCCAGCCCTCCGGCGGTCGCGAAGCGCTCTACGGCGCCTCCTTCTTCGGGGATGGCGCGTCCGCCTGCGTGGTGGGAGCGGCAGAGAGCCGTGGCAGGGACAATAGCTGCTTCCTGCTTGGCGAGGAGCGAACGGTTCTGCTGGAAGGCAGCGAAGGAGAGATGGTATGGGAGATCGGCGACCATGGCTTTGACCTGTATCTGTCGACCTCTATACCGCGGTTAATTGGCGAGCATGTTCCAGCTCAGGTGGAGCGTCTCTTGGAGGGTGCCGCGAAGCCGGATTTATGGGCGATTCATCCCGGCGGCAGAGGCATTGTCGATATTCTGCAGGAGCTGTTCGGTCTGACAGAGGAGCAGACCTCCGCCAGCCGTTCTATTCTGCGGAATTACGGCAACATGTCGTCTGCTACCATTCTGTTCGTGCTGGCGGAGATGAAGCGCGAGCTGGAGGCGAGCCGCGCGCCTGTGCGGGAAGGCGTTGCGCTTGCGTTCGGCCCCGGCGTTACGGCGGAGATGCTCCGGATCGCTTATGCCCCGCCTGCCCATGGCCATGCGAACTCGTCGTTCACGCTGGCGGAAGAAGCTCATGCCTAGAGCGCTGCAGGCGCGAGACTCTCGTCCCGAGCTGATGGACGACTTAACGAAGGGAGGCCCCAAGCTTCGGGAAGCGCTTGTCCATCTGCGCAGGCTGAACCGGCTGTTCGGCGCGGCGGCGCCTACGCTTTACGGGGTGCGACGGCTATGGCGCGAGGCTGGCTGCCCAAGGACCCTGTCTATCTTGGATGTGGGGTCCGGATCGGGAGATGTGAACAGGAGGCTGCTGCGGTGGGCGCTGGAGGAAGGCGTGCAGCTGCATGTAACCTTGGTGGACAAGACGGAGGAGGCGGCCAAGGAGGCAGCCCTCTATTACTGGAAGGAATCGCGAGTCCAGATTCGGCAGGCTGATCTGTTCGAATTGGAGGCGGACTCTGCGGATATCGTGACGGGAACACAATTTATTCATCATTTTGAAGGCGCAGAGCTGAAGAAGGCCGTCCAGCAGATGCTTCGCGTGTCCCGTCTCGGCGTCGCGCTTAACGACATTCACCGCCACTGGCTGCCGTGGTCGGCAGTATGGCTGGCTGCCCGGCTGGTGTCGCGTAATCCATACATACGGCATGACGGCCCGTTGTCCGTGGCCAAGGGATTCCGCGCAGAGGATTGGGAGAAGCTGCGGCAGCATCCGGGCCTCGAGGGTCTGGACTATTCATGGCGGCCGCTGTTCCGATACGCGGTTATGGTATCCAAAAGCGAACGGCCGAGCGATCATGGCGAGGCGGAGGAGGAGCTGCATTGAACAGAGTCTATGATGTCGTGGTGCTGGGCGCAGGCATTGCGGGCTGCGCGGCGGCCAAGCTGCTGGCGGAGCGGGGGAGAACGGTGATGCTGCTGGATCGGCATAAGTTCCCCCGTCATAAGGTATGCGGTGAGTTTCTGTCGCCCGAAGCGCAGGGTACGCTGGCTCGGCTTGGCCTGCTGAAGGATGTGCTTGGCTTGGGGCCAAGCCGGATGTCGCGGACAGCCATCCATCTGCGAAGCGGTGGTGTGCTCGACTTGCCGCTGCCTGGCACCGCGCTTGGTGTCAGCCGCTGGCTGCTGGACGAGAGGCTGCAGCTAGCGGCGAAGTCGGCGGGCGCGGACTTCCGGGACGGAGCGATCGTAACCTCGGTCACGAGACGGGGCGATTATTACGCGGTCCAGGTGCGAAGCGGGAAGGCTAGCGAGGAGCTGCTTGTCCGCGCGGTGATTGGAGCGTGGGGCGGCGCTGGCGTGTCGCTCGGCGATTGGCAGGAAGAGGCGGAGGAGGGAGCCGGCAGAAGCAAGCGAGAGCGGAAGGGCGCCTCCGCCTTGGGCGTCAAGATGCATTATCGCTTCGGAAGAGAGACGGAGGACAGCGGTGTAACGAGGGAGAAGGGAAATCGCGGCCGTTCCGAAGGCGTGGAGCTGTATTTTTTCCGGGGGGGATATATCGGGCTGAACGCGATTGAGGCCGGCAAAATAAACGTTGCCGCTCTGCTGGACCCTGACGATATTCCAGCGCTTCATAAGAATGTGCCGGCGATGCTGGAGGAGGCGATCGGCCGCAGCCCCAGGCTGGCCGACAGAATGTCCGGCTCCATGCCGATTATGGGGAGCTCGGCCGCCGTATCGCCGGTGCGCATCAGCTATCGGCCATTGCCATGGAAGGGGATGCCGCTCGTCGGAGACGCGATATGCCGTATCCCGCCGCTGTGCGGAGACGGAATGTCCATGGGGCTTCGATCGGCCGAGCTGTGCGTCTCGTACACCGAGCGGTACTTGCAGGGCGAGCTGACCCTAGCGCAGTGGGAGCGCGATTACAGCGCGGCCATTACGGCGGAGTTCAGCGGCCCGCTTCGCTCCGGCCGGATCGCCCAGACGCTGCTGGAGATGCCGCTGCTCTCCCATGTACTGCCGCTCCTGGCCCGGCTGGCGCCCGGCGCGGCGCGGGGGCTGATTCGGGCGACGCGCCTCTCAGGCCAACCCGTGCCCAAGCAGTAGGTTACCTATTTACTTAATAACGCCGAAGCTTCTTACTTTCACCTTGGTTTCGATTTCTATATCAGCACGAGCCAGTTCTTCGCCCCAATTGTCTTTTACTTCCTTCCATTGTGGATAAGAGTAGGCCCTGGCATATATTCCTAATCCAATCGGGTCAATTCGATGCTTCTGAATTTTTTGAACCACTCGCTCAATATCGTTTTTTATTTTTTGAGCGATTATTTTCTCTAATGCAGGAAGTTGGCTTTGGACGTTTAATAGAAACATTTTCTCAGTTAAGCTGATCGTCATATCAAGCTGAATCGTGAAGTGGAAGCGCCCAGAGTAGTATTCCGGTTTAATAGTATGCTTTATCTTCATGATATCAAAGCTGAGTTTATCTTTGCCCGCATTGCTTTCTGGAAGTTTCATTGGAATCGGTATTGATATAGGTGCCGGAAGCATCGCTTCGTCCTGCAGGAGCAATAAATATACGCTTTCATTTTCCGACAATTTCGTTTTATAAATTCCTGATTCATTCAACAATGCAATTCCGGCTATACCTATCATATCGTCTCTCACGATTTTCACTTCCGTTAACGAGGGAGTTTTTCCCTTCTCGAGCATCTGATAATAGAAAGACCTCAATGTTGTTTCGACCGTGCGATTTGTTTCTTGGTTTGTCTCTACAAGCTCTTTCAAATAAACAGAGATCCGCGGTCGATCGGGGCGGTTGACTATATCCTTCAAATTTTCAATGGAGGAGTCCAAAACGATGACTGCCGCATTAAGAGAATTTTTGGGATCACGATACAAGACGTCCATTAGGGGAAGTGGATTCTGCCGCATCACCACGTCCTTTTCCATCACTACTACTTGAATCTTCCCTCCGACAATCTTTCCGTTCGTGAACGTATTTAGCTTGATTTTGGAGTCGCGGATAGAGTCGCTTTTCACCATTAAGGCTTGAGTCTTGCTCTTGATCTCCTTATCGAATATGGGGTTTGTCTGCAGTACGGTTAACTTCTGTTCATCATTCATACCGAATGCTAATAATAAGGTTAAGGTTTCTTCCTCGATATCCAATTGATCCATGCAGCCAGAAGAGGTTATACAAAAAACAATCAAGATGGTAAACAGAATTGCGCGCATCATTCCACGTGACCTCTCCTCCATATAAGCCTCAACAGGAACAGCAATATTGGGAATCCGAACGAATAATAAATGCCGGCAGTATTCCACCAGCGGCTTAAATGGAATACTTGTTCATAAGTTGTATGAAAGAATAGACCGGCAAGCAGCATTACTGTAATAAACCATTTGAGCAATCGCTTATGATCCGTTATCGAGAACACGGAAGATAATCCTTGCAGGAAAAAGTAGAAGTACGGAAGTCCTGTCATGGATAGAATGAATAGATAGAGCGACAAAAAAATAATTTCAAAGCGTTCAATAAAAGGCAGTTCGATTGTTTTTAAAAGCTGCAGCGTAGGCCATAGATGGGATTCGATTTCGTCAGGGCTAAAGTACATAAAGCAAAGGAGTGCCACGAACAGAAATAAAAGCATCGACATCAAATTTGCAATAACTACAGCAGAAATTGCCTTCGTTTTATCCTCTAAGTTGGGGTAAAAGAAATAAATCAGTTCGAAACCCAGAAAGGATAGTGCTGTCGTCTGGACAGCATAAATGATTGGCGACCAACCTTCCTTGGCAATCGGCAGAAGATGTATCCACTGCAATTTATCGACGAGTGGAATGCTGATTAAGGGCATCCACGCACATAGGAAAAAGACGGCTTCGCCATATCTTGCGAGGTCTTGAATGGAATTCCGTATAATGATATATAAAGGAACGGTAAACAAGCAAAGTATGACATATGGAGGTGTATGGGGGAGGATCCAAGTATTTATGATGAAAACAGCCTGTAATATGACGGTCATGGCAGCCAGGCATGCGTAACCTGACCAGAGCAGCATAACGAATTTTCCAATCCAGCTGCCAAAGGTATTTATTAATAACTCTTGAAAGTTATTATAATTAGTAGAACGAACAGACAGTATGATTAAGATGCTAAGCAAGATGGACATCAATCCGCCTGCGATGATCGAGATCCATCCGTCTGTTCCGGCTGACTCATGCAATACGCTTGGCAAAGTGAGAATACCAATGCCAACTTGAGTTAAATGAATGAACACAATGAATTGGAAGCGTGTGATAGGTTTGTTCTGTATAGAGGTTTGCACTAGTTATCCTCCTTATGTCGAATGTTGCCTTGCCTTCTCTTCTGCATCGGTTTGTTGGATTGGGGTCTGAAATCCATTCGCCAGATGGGCAATCGGATTAGCAGATCCCTCCAGTCCCACAGGCGAAAGGGGGCAAGTGGGGTCATGTATGGTGTGCCAAGTGATTTCATGGATACCATATAGCCAATCAAGCTCATAATTCCAATGGAGATACCGATCATACCGAACATGGCAGCCATCAACATCATGGGAAACTGAATTAACCGTATGGCGGCGCCCATTTCCTTGCTCGGAATGATGAATGAAGCGATAGCGGTTAATGACACGACTATCACCATAATATTACTTACAATGCCGGCTTCAACCGCAGCTTGCCCAATGACAATACCACCTACAATCCCAACTGTCTGACCTATAGGAGCTGGAAGCCTAATACCTGCTTCTCGAATCATCTCCAGTGCCAACTCCATCATCAATGCCTCAAGTAATGGCGGGAAAGCCACCTTGTATCTGGATTCTCCAATCGTGATGATCATTTCCAATGGGATCAGCTCATAATGGAAGGATAGCGCCGAGATATAGAGGGCAGGCAGGAGAATGGAAATAAGAAATCCAATGAACCGGAGTAACCGTATAAAGGATGAGACATACCATCTCGAACTGTAATCATCCAGTGTCTGGAAGTAGGAAAAAAAAGTCATAGGACTTATCAATACATTTGGCGAGCAATCTACAACTGCCGCGATTCGGCCCTGCAGCAAATGCGAAGCCACGTTATCCGGACGCTCGGTTAATTGAAATTGGGGCAAAGGACTGTAGGGATGATCCTCAATGCATTCAGCGAGCTCACCTGTGTTAATAATAGAATCGATTTCGATCCTACGAATGCGTTCTAGAAACTCATGAATGAAGGATGGATGGCAAACGTCTGCAAGATACAGAACGGATATTTCTGTTTTGCCGCGAATTCCTACATTCACTTTTGACATCTGAAGCTGCTTGTTCGGTAAGTGCCTTCTGATTAATGCGATATTCTGAGTCGCTATTTCACTAAAGCCTTGGTGAGCCCCATTAATGGAGGTCTCCGACTGAGGCTCTTCAATCGCGCGTTGAGGCCAGCCTTGTGTCTCGAATAAATAGGCCATGCTGGAACGATCCACTATCAGTAGGGTAAATCCGCGATATAATCTATCCTCGATTTCATCCCACGATGAAGACAGCTTAATATTTGCTATCGAGACGCATTGTAGAATGTCTAAACTTCCCGTTTCAATTAAAGGTCGAATCACGTTGTTGTTTAGTGAGTTCTTATCGACCATTCCGTCATTATAGACCAAGACTGCCTCTTCTTGACGATCCTCTCCTAATCGAAGCGTGCGGAACATCAAATCCGGACTGTTAGGAATGTTTTGCTTCAGATAATCCAAATTCTCAGCCAGATTGTTGCTGAGTTGAGGCGATTCTTTAGGAGGATCCCCTTCCATAGCTTCAAATGGAACGATTTGCGATTGTAGTTTTCTTTGTTTACGCAAATATCTGAAGATTTCCAAATGAAACCACCTCATAAATTCGACAGTTTTCTACATCATCTTAATAATTTCCAAAATATGTGTAGGTTATTCAAGATATTGTATTTAGCCGAATTCACGTATAGGTGGGGTGTCGAAAGACACTTCAATTTCTGCGCAATTAAATATACGGTATGAGGGTATATTGACTAAATATAGGGGGGTGGGGTATACTGGGTTCATGAATACACGTGCCTGAATAGCGATAGCAGCTCAGTGGGCACGCCCAAAAGGAGAAATGAACGATGGCACAAGAGCGGCTTCAAGAGCAAGGGCAACGGAGTGAGCAAGTGACGTTTGATATAACGGGCATGACCTGTGCGGCATGCGCCAACCGGATTGAAAAAGGGTTAAATCGGCTGCCGGGCGTTACGCAGGCTAGCGTAAACTTTGCGATGGAGACGGCCAGCGTGAGCTATCGGTCGGCAGAAATCGATGTGGACGCTATGCAGAGCAAGGTGCAGCAGCTAGGCTACGAGGCAGCGCTCAAGCTGGAGGAGGGGCGCTCGGAGGCGTCCAAGCTGCAAGAGATCAGGCGCCACAAGCGGATGATTCTGCTGTCTGCCGTGCTGTCATTGCCGCTATTGTGGAGCATGGCAGGCCACTTCAGCTTCACATCATGGATTCCCATGCCGGCATGGCTGATGAATCCATGGCTTCAGCTTATCCTGGCAACGCCCGTTCAATTCATCGTGGGCGCGCCCTTCTATCGAGGCGCGTACAAAGCGCTTCGCAACGGCAGCGCGAACATGGATGTGCTGGTCTCGCTGGGCACCTCGGCCGCCTACTTCTACAGCCTGTATCTGACGCTGGAGTGGTCGCTGGATGGGGCGTCCGCGCATCACGGACCGTCGCTTTATTTTGAGACGAGCGCCGTGCTTATTACACTTGTCGTATTAGGCAAGCTGTTCGAAGCGTTGGCCAAGGGCCGCACATCCCAAGCGATCCAATCCTTGATGAGCCTGCAGGCTAAGACAGCTATTGTCGTGCGTGACGGCGAAGAGATAAGGATGCCGATTGAGGATGTGCTGCCCGGAGACGTGCTCCTCGTGAAGCCTGGCGAGAAGATTCCCGTGGACGGCGTGGTGCTTGATGGGCAATCCGCAGTGGATGAATCCATGCTGACGGGGGAAAGCCTGCCCGTTGGCAAAGGGACGGGAGACAGCGTAATCGGCGCCACCTTGAACAAAAACGGACTGCTGCGCATAAAAGCGACCAAGGTGGGCAAGGAAACGGCACTAGCGCAGATCATTAAGGTTGTGGAGGACGCCCAAGGCTCCAAGGCGCCTATTCAGCGTATAGCAGATGTGATTTCCGGCATATTCGTGCCCATCGTCGTGGTTGTAGCGATTGCGGCGTTTGCTGTATGGTATTTTTTCATTACGCCCGGACAATTCGGAGAGTCGCTGGAGAAGGCCATCGCGATACTCGTTATCGCATGCCCTTGCACACTGGGGCTTGCGACGCCAACCTCTATCATGGCGGGCTCCGGAAGAGCAGCGGAGCTTGGCGTGCTGTTCAAGGGCGGCGAGCATCTGGAGGGCACGCATCGTGTGGATACCGTCGTGCTGGATAAGACGGGAACCGTATCGAATGGCAAGCCGGTCCTTACGGATGTTGTGACTGCTTGGAACGAGCAGCAATTTCTGAAGCTGGTTGGAGGTGCGGAGAGGGGCTCCGAGCATCCCCTTGCGGAAGCGATTGTGGCAGGCGTAGCGGAGAGAGGAACTGCCATTGGAGAGGCAAGTGCCTTTGAATCGCTTCCGGGCTATGGCATTGGGGCAACGGTGGACGGGCGCAAGGTGCTGGCGGGTACTCGACGGCTAATGGAGCAAAACGGTGTTGCGGCCCAGTCTGCTTACGAGCATATGGCGGAGCTGGAGCTTGCGGGCAAGACGGCAATGCTGATCGCCATCGACGGCGAGTATGCTGGCATTGTAGCGGTAGCGGATACAATTAAGCCATCTTCGGCGCAAGCCGTTGCCCGTCTTCGAGCGATGGGCATAGATGTCGTAATGCTGACGGGAGACAATAAGCGTACGGCGAAAGCTATTGCAAGACAAGCCGGTATCGATCATGTGCTGGCTGAGGTGCTGCCGGAAGGCAAGGCGGAGGAAGTGAAGAAGCTGCAGGCGGAAGGGCGCAAGGTAGCGATGGTCGGAGACGGCATTAACGACGCCCCGGCGCTGGCTGTAGCTGACGTGGGTATGGCGATCGGTACAGGCACGGATGTTGCGATGGAGGCGGCGGATGTCACGCTTATGCGAGGCGATCTTCTCAGCATAGCGGACGCGATTATGCTCAGCCGCAAGACGATGGCGAACATCAAGCAGAACCTTTTCTGGGCACTTGGCTACAATACGCTGGGCATACCGATTGCGGCTATTGGCTTGCTGGCGCCTTGGGTTGCAGGCGCTGCGATGGCGCTGAGCTCTGTGTCTGTCGTGCTGAACGCGCTTCGTCTGCAGCGAATGAAGGTTTAAAGCAGGATAGGAGCAGGGGGCCTTTGAAGCTCTCTGCTTTTTTTGTGCACATCTACACTTGGCTTCTATTTCAACGTGAAACGTATGCTGATTCGCCAAAGGACGGCGCAGCCGTTTTACGCTTGTCTGGGTTCCTTCCGAAGACTTGACTAAATGGAGAAGGTAAACTATTATTAATTACAAATAGTAAGTAACATACTAAAGTAAATAATATAAAGCGCGAGGTGAGAGATGTGAGCGAGGCGAGTGAGATGACAGCCTATTCGTTGCACCCGGCAACAAGACTGGGAGAAGTAAGGCTGAAGGTAAGCGATTTGGATCGATCGCTTGATTTCTATCAGGATGTGATCGGACTTCGTGTGCGGAGCAGGCAAGATGGATTGGCGGAGTTGACCGCGGACGGGAGCGATGTGCTGCTTGTGCTCCAGGAAGTGCCCAACGCGTATATCGTTCCCGAACGTTCCGTGAGCGGCTTATACCACTTCGCGATTCTTCTCCCCACACGGAAGGCGCTTGGGCTGGCGCTGCGCAGGCTGCTGGACAAGGGTATACAGGTGGGACAGGCCGATCACGGAGTAAGTGAGGCGCTGTATCTGTCCGATCCGGATCTTAACGGCATCGAAATCTACAGAGATCGCCCCAGAAGCGAATGGGAGTACAATGAGCAAGGTTTTGTCAAAATGCGATCGGAGCCAATCGATTGGCACGGCTTACTGGCGGAGGCGGATGGCGAGACGTGGGCGGGGATGCCGGAGGGTACTATGATCGGGCATGTGCATTTGCATGTAGCGGATCTTGGCCAGGCGAAGCGGTTCTATTGCGACGCGCTGGGCTTCGACATCGAAGCTGATCTTAAGCGTCAGATGGGAGCGCTGTTTGTTGGAGCGGGCCGCTACCATCATCATCTCGGCATGAATATTTGGGCGGGAGCGGGCGCGCCGCCAGCGCCGGCCCATGGTACCGGCATTGTATATTTCACCGTGCTGCTGCCTAGCGAGGAGGAGCTCGACAAGACAGTGCGCAATTTGGAAGCGTATGGCTGCGAGGTGCGGCGCGAGGACTCCATCCGATGGGTGAAGGACCCCAGCGGCAGCGGCATTCAGGTGAAGCTGGCTGTCCAGAGGGATGCTCTGCGTTAAGCATTGCCGTGCGGGCGACAACTTGCCAGACAACTTGTCGCCCGCTTAAGAATAGCAGGAGCGGGGTATACCAATAATAAGTGAGTTCAACATGCAATAGACGGGAGGCAGCCATTATGGAAAATGCAAGTTCATTGCAAGAGTCAGCGACAAAGGAATTTTACGCGGCGGTAGAAGCAAGAAGGTCGATTTATAGCATCAGCAAGGAGCAGGTTGTATCCGATGAGCGGATTCAGGAGGTTGTATCCTTTGCTGTGAAGCATACGCCTTCGTCCTTCAACTCGCAAAGCGCCAGAGTGGTTGTGCTGCTAGGCGAGAAGCATTCTAAGCTGTGGAGTATTACAACGGAAACACTGAAAGCGATTGTGCCAGAGGATCAATTTGCTTCAACCGAGGATAAGATGAAATCCTTCTCCGCGGGTTATGGTACCGTGCTGTTTTTCGAGGATCAGGAGGTTGTGGCGGGTCTGCAGCAGCAGTTCCCCAGCTATGCGGACAACTTTCCTGTCTGGGCGAATCAGTCAAACGGCATGCTTCAATACGTCATCTGGACGTCCCTGGAGCTTGAGGGCTTCGGAGCTTCTCTGCAGCACTACAATCCGCTGATTGACGACAAGGTGAAGGCGGAGTGGGATATTCCGTCCAGCTGGAAGCTGCTCGCGCAGATGCCGTTCGGCAAGCCGACCGCGCCTCCAGGCGACAAAACCTTCAAGCCGCTGGACGAGCGCATGAAGGTATACAAATAACGAGCACATAAGGAAAGCCCTCTACTGGAGCATTGCCACCCGCGCAACTCCGACTGAGGGCTTTTCATCTTTCCGTCCTTCAATTCCTTCAATTCCTTCAATTCCTTCATTCATTCTTGAGCGGGAGGGCGATTCGCAGCTCGGCTCCTCCGAGCGGACTTGTCGGCAGCAGCTCGACAGAGCCTCCCAGATGTCGAATCTTCTCATTCATTGCGTGCAAGAAGGTGCTGTCGCCGTCAGGCATCGTCGTGTGGGAGGTGCCGTCATGCTTCAGCGAGAATCGAAGCATATTGCCTTCCATTCGCAGAGAGAAGTCGAACCGCCTGCTGGCGCCGCGCTTCATGCCATTCGCCAAGCCTGCCTGCAAGGCGTGGTGGATTGATTTTTTGGTAAAAGCGTCCAAGACGGGGATATCTCCGTGAATCAACCGGTTTATCGTGACGCCGGTCATTCGCTCCATCTCGTCCATAAGCTCGTGCAAGGCATCTGCCCAGTCTTTCTTGGGCGAGTGCTCTTTCATCATACGGACGGCGATTCGCACATCCTCCAGTCCTCTCCGAACGGATTCCAGCGCGGCATCCAGCTTGCTTCTGGCTGAATCGGGGTCGATATGAGTCAGCCGCTTGGCGGCTTCGAGCTGAACAGCCGCACCTGCGAGCTGATGGCCGAGCATATCGTGAATATCATGCGCGATGCGGTTACGCTCCTCCCAGATGGCAACCTCGTCGAGAGCCTCATAGGTCTCCAGCATCGCCTCCTGAAGCCGAAGACTCGTCCCCTCCAGCTCCGCTGTTCGCTGCCGCAGCTTCTCTTCCAGCTCCTGATTCAGCCGCGTCAGCTCCATGCGGGACGGCTGCTCGCGCTTTGTGGTCCTTTTGCTCTTCCTGTAACCATATCTCATGATGCAAGCCATCCACCTTTTCCCCTGTTCAGGCACCTCGCGTCTTCCTCTCGTCACCTAATCTTATGTCCCTTCGATCGCCCTACTCCATTAAATCCTTCAAGTGTAAAATGGCCTTTGTCCGATCATTGACCCCAATCTTGTGATAAATGATGCTCACATAATTTTTGACCGTGCCCTCGCTCATAAATAATGTTTGCGCAATCTCCTTGTTCGTCTCGCCTTCAATCAGCAGCTGGATAATCTGCTTCTCCCGATCAGTGAAGGTGTGCCCCTCCTTAAATTTGACGCTTGTACTGCGTTTGGCCGGCGGGGACGACAACGCCGTAATGCGGGCGGCAAGCTTGCCCGCGATAACGCCGGACATCATAAGCTGGCCGTTCATAGCGTCGCGGATGGACTGCACGATCCGGTCGGCTGGCATATCCTTCAGCAGAAAGCCGGCCGCTCCGTTCACAAGACTGTCCACGATATATTGATCCTCGGCGAAGGTGGTCAGCACCACAATAAGCGTCTCGGGCAGCTCCGTTACGATGAGCCGAGTCGCTTCAATGCCGTCCATAATCGGCATGCGCACGTCCATGAGCACCAGATCGGGACGAAGCTCCCGCACAAGCTGCAAGGCCGCCTCGCCGTTGTCGGCCAGCCCGACGACCTCCATGTCGTCTTCCAGATTAATAATGGTCTGCAGTCCGTCTCTCATGAGCGTTTGGTCATCGGCGATAACAAGTCGTATTTTGGACAACGTCAACCCTCTTCCTTCTGCGGTAATGGGATGCATTCATTATAAAGCATGGGAGAGCGTCGGGATATGGGGGAGAGGCGCTGTGACGAATATTGTGACCGCAGTCATAGGGACTGATCATGACCTTGGTGACTATCTGGTCGGCTGGGTTTGCAGGTAACATTTGGAATAGATTGTCGTGCTGAATGAATGGTATCGGCAAAAAAAATCAAAAGCAGGGTGATAAGAGTGATTGCGAAAGGAATGATCAGACGAAGGCGATCCGGCAAGCGTTTCCTTGCTTCCGTGCTTGCGACAGTGCTGCTGCTTGCTGCTCCGCTGCAAGCTTGGGCAGAGACGACGGAGGCACAGCAGCTTCAGGAGCTGGAGGAGTCATTGGAGACTCTCGCTGAGAAGCTGGAGGGGGAATTTACGACTGCAGAGGAGGGGATTAACGGGAAAGAGGAAGCTGTGGCGGACACGGCTGGGGATGTCAGCGTCATGGACGCGCCCATACTGAATCCGCTGAAGCCGTATTGGAACAGCAAGACAGTTACCATTGAAGGCATGTCATATCCAGGCGCTGAAATTACGGTATGGCTGACTCGATATTCCGACAGCTATCAGGCTGGCACAACGAAGGTCGACGAGCAGGGACGGTTCAGTATACCTATTACGGTTTCCTTCGAGGGGCCGTATTCGTTCCGGGCCATAGCGCGTTATAGCGACGGAACGTTAAGTCAGCATTCTTTGCCGGTAGAAACGATTATCGATGTGAAGGCGCCAGACGGACCAAGTGAGAAATCGTGGTTCTCCCCTTCAACCTCCCAAATCGAGCTGAGCTGGCATGCGCCGTATGGCTCGAATCAGCCAACCGCGTATCAGGTTTATCGGGATGGCGAGCTCTTAGGCGAGACGGCATTGCTGTATCACTTGGATGAGGGGTTAAGCCCCGGCACGATATACGAATACCAGGTATTCGGAATCGACGCTGCGGGCAACCGGTCGAAGCCGCTTGCCATCACGGCGTCGACGACTCGCAATGACATCTATCGTGTAAGTGAAGTCGAGATGGATGTCATTCGCGAGACGGCGATTAGTCCAGATGGGAAAACAACGGCGTATGTGGAGGAGAAGTGGCCGCAATACGTGCTTCATATCATGAACGAAGAAGATGGCGCGAAGCATCAGGTACAGCTGGAGGAAGGAGGCTCGTTCGACCATATTCAGCTCAGCCAGGACGGACGTTATACCCTATTCAGCGCAGAGATATCGGAGGACGATCATTATACGGAGCAGATCTTCCGTTATGATCGGACGACGCAGGAGCTGGAGAAGCTGACGGAGGGAGCGCTGAGCTCTTATCTCATTGGCGCGAGGGACGACGGGCAGCTGATCGTTTATTTGGAGCAGCCGGCCTATTATGAGGATCCCTACAAGCTTTTTCGTCATGACCTTGCAACGGGCCAGCGCGAAGAGCTGCCTCTGCCCCAGCCATGGGCCGATTACACCTCCTATATGACGTTATCGGCCGATGGAATGCATATGGTCTATGCGCTTGAGGGATGGGGGCTGGGCGCATCGGAGGAAGAGGAGCCAGAACCGGAACCGGAACCGGAACCAGAACCTGAGCCGGTAACGGGCTTGTTCGCCTATGATCTGAGTGCCTTAACAACGAAGGCCGTCTCTCCCTCAGCGCCGGATTCCAAGGTGAGTATGTCCAGAGACGGTCAGAGAATCGCATTCTCAAATGGAGGCAGCATTTATCTATACGATGCTGGAACGAGTGAGCGAACCGAGCTGATACGACCGGATGCTGAATATAGCTACAGTATGCCGGCCATCAGCCAGGACGGATCGGACGTTGTATTCCGGTTCGAGGATCTGACGCCGCCAAGCGGCTGGCATGTAAGCGGCAACGGCTTGAGTTGGATGGACATAGCGACGGGGTCTATCGCGGACAGCTTTATTCACCCAGGGGAGGAAATGGCGAGCTGGCATATCGATTCCCGCGCAAGCAAGCTGATCTACCACTCGACGGATGTAACGCGGCTTGATTCGTATGGCTGGTTTCCTACTGCGGCGTACATCTATTGTCAAGGCGGTGTGTGCTCCGACGCGCCGCCTGAGGAAGATGCCGTGATCGACTCCTTTACATGGAAGGCGGCTATGACAGGAAGCGAGGCGGAGCTAGGCTCAGATATCGCTCTGCGGCTGGAAGGCGCACCGGGCATGCGGGCGGAGGTCCAAGTCCAATATATGGCTTGGAAGGAAGACGGCTCGGGCTCGGAGGAGAAAACAGCCGGCGTTGCGCTGGTTGAGACGTCGGCTGGCGTGTACCAGGGAGCATTCGCGCTGATCGAAGGCATTCAGCAGGTGAAGGGGATGAAGGCTGCCGCAGAGAAGGGCGGCAAGGTGGCTGAAGCCGAGGCTGCAAGGCTGCCGTTATCGGTCAGCGGAGGGCTGATGATTACGTTGGTTGCGGACAATCCGAATACACTTGAAGGCGCAACGTTAATAGGATGGAGCGAAACTCGCAAATCGGGCAACCGCTCTATGGCAGTGACGGGCCCATCGCTGCAGCTGCCCTTGCAAGCCAGCGGTGACTACCGGCTGAGGCTGCTAGCGGCTGACGGCGTCAAGCTGGCTCAAAGCGGGGTGGCTCCAATCGTTATTCAGTCAGGCAGATCCACGGCTTATACGATGAGCGTCCAAATTCCGGCCGCTATTGAGGTAGTTGTGGAGAATGCCGATGGCGCGCCAATGCCCTTCACGTCTCTTGAGCTTCAGGATCCAGGGTCCAAGAAAACGTTGACGGGGATGGCTACGGATTCAGAAGGGCGCGCCTCTATTACGTTTGGATATGTTGGGGACTCTGTCGATATTGTGGCGAACGTCAGGTCGCCGTACAAGGTGCCTAAGAAGCAGACGCTTACGCTTGAGAAGCGCACCCAGGTCCGTATTACGGTGGACAACGAGGAAGGCATGGTGCAAGGCGTGGTGATGGATGAAGCAGGCCATCCGGCAGCCGGCGCAACTGTCATCGTGACGCAGCCTCACTTTACAAGAAAGGCTGTCACTGACGCTGACGGGAGGTATTCGCTCAAGGCTCCAATCGGCGATTCGACGATTGAAGCGTATCGGACGGAAGCTCCGTTCTTGAGGAGCAGAGGGTATGAGCGGCTGCAGATATCCTCCTCGGCTGCGGCAGTGAAGAATTTAACCTTGTACAGCAAAGCTAACGGTCATATAGATGTGCTGCTATTCAGCAAGCTGATCGACACCGACTGGGAGGCCGTTCAGGTTAACCGAGCGGCGCTGCAAATCTACTCTTTGAAGGTGACGGGTGAACATAATCGCTACATCAGCTATACGGTAACGACGAACAGACTGTTGATTGAAGCCAGCCCTGGAGAAACAGTGCAGGTCTGCATGTCCAAGCTGAGCGGCAGCCGAGAAAGCAGCTGCGCTTCGGTACAGCTGGACGAACGCCGCGAAGGAGCGGTCGAGCTGCGGATTAAGGAGACCTCCGCGCTCAAGGGCAAGGTTGTGTTCGACAGCAGCCGATTCTATAATGTCAGCGTTCGCGTGCAGCAGCTTGACGACTCTGGCAAACGGATCGGCAGCGGCACCTACAACGAGGTGTCCGGCGAGTTTAAGCTGTCTGTTCCGAAGGCTGGACGGTATGCGGTCGAATTCGCGGGCAGGGCTCGAACAAGCGGTGTTAAGCCGACCACCGTGTACAAGGAGGTTGAGGTCGGGGAGGAGCAGTTCGTTGAGCTTGGCGATGTAGAAGTGAAGGAAGGCGGCTTGTTCACGGGTTCAGGCAACTTCTTGACCGCGGGAGCCGGAGAAGTGGTCCCGGGCGGCACCTTCACATTAAGAGGCGGCTATAAGAACAGCACCGGCAAGAGCGTGTCCAATACGGAATTGCGGTTAATGGTTCCGTCCGGCACAACGCTGGTTGAAGGCAGCGTCATTCTGAACGGCTTGCCGGTCGATGCCGAGAAGCGCAGCGAGGCTGTCTATGCCATTAAGGCAGGTGTCGTTGCGAATGGCCAGACGGGAAGCTTCAGCTACCGGCTGCGGACAGATTCAGCTGTTGGGGAGTACCTGAGAGCGGAAGCGCAAATAGCATTTGCATGGGAACATGAGGAGCCGCTCAAAGTGGAAACGCTCGGCACCGCGCTGCTGCGTGTCGCCAAGGTAACGATCTCCGCGCCGGAACGGATATCCCGGCTGACCTTCGAAGTGACCGGCCGCGCTCCGGCAGGCAGCAGTGTCCTTATCTACGATCAGGAGCAGCTGGTCGGGGAAGCCATGTCCTCCCCCGGCGGTTATTACGCGACAGCGATTACGATTCCGTCCATTAAGCTGAATCCTTATCACGCGTTGAAGGCAATTGCTGTTCATAATGGCGAGGAGATGCATTCCAAGGAGCTCCTGATCAAGCACGATCCTGAGCTTGCCCAGCCTGTGGAGCTGGTTGTCTCGCAAGGCGGCAAAAAATCAAGACCTGTCGACATAACGAAAGGGGAGCTCAGGCTTAACCTGCCAATCAACATTGGTCTCCCGATTATGTTTGAATTGAAATTCAACGAGCCGGAACAAGTAGAGAATGTCATCATCTATAGTGGCAAAAAAGGATATCCCGCTACCTATGACGCCAAGACGGAGACGTTCCTGGCTATGCAGCCGCCAAGTATCAATGCTGCAGCCGAGCCAATCTCGGTAACGTATGACCCCAAGCCTGATTCATTCCAGCCTTCAGGCATGACGAATGAGGAGATTGCGGCGGAGCAGCTTAAAGCGCTGCCTAAGACACTGCAGGAGTGGAAGGTGGATATTGTTCCGCCGGCCTCTTCGGCAGCGAGCGCGGCTGCCCGGGAGGTTGGACCGACTATAATTATGACGTCCAAATCCAATCCGGACGCGCGAAGCACGGTGAATATGAGCGCAGAGGAAGTGCCTCATTTTGTGCCGGAGCCGCTTGAGAAGGGTCAGCCGCCTGTCTATAACATGAGCTACAGCGCGAACCCTACAGCGGATGGCGGCATGAGTTTACACCTGGAATTCATCGTGGCTAATGATCAAGCGCAGCTAATGGGACTTGGGCACTTGACGAAGGCGGGAACTAAATTTACGAAGATCAACTTGGATATTGAGAAAAACAAGGAAGGTCTCTCGGATTTATACGACGTCATTGATAGCGCGATGGAATATTTGGATACGGCCGACGAAATCGACAAGCTGCTTCATAAGGTCGAAGTTGCGGATTGTATGCCGATGGACCGCGTTAAGTACCATGCTCGAGAAGCGGAAGAGATGATGGACCACTTAGGGACCAATCTCGTGTTAACCTATTCGCTTACCGTTGTTGGCATTGGCATGGCTTATTCAGGAGTGGGCACCATCGCAGGCCTCGGAGTTGCGGCATTAAGCTTCGTGCTGGAGAAAGCTCTGGAATATCAGTGGGAGCAGATGTTTGACGAATGGAAAAATAATCTGGAGTCGGATATTAAGGCGGCGCTAGCCTCTCCGGATTGCAAGGCGGACGATGAGGAGAAGAAGCCCGAGAAGCCGGATCCCAAGGATGATTCCATTGTGCCGGGCGAGCTTATTGGCCTTCCTAGCTGGGTATTCGATCCCAGCGGCTATGTATTTGAGGCCGTGCCTTCGAATCGGCTGGACGGTGTGACGGCTACCGTCACGGAGAGGAATGTCGAGACCGGCAAATACGAATATTGGGATGCTGAATGGTACGGACAGATTAATCCACAGGTAACAGGGAATGACGGCCGCTACGGCTGGGATGTGCCGGTGGGAACATGGCAGGTGCAATACAGGAAGGAAGGCTACGAGCCTGCGCAAAGCGCGGAGCTGGTCGTGCTGCCGCCTCACTTCGACGTCAATATTCCGATGGTATCCCTGGCGGCGCCACACGTCCAAGGCGTATATCCATCGGAGGGAGGCTTCCTGATTGATTTCAGCAAATATATGATTCCGGAAACCGTGACCACAGACAAAATAATGCTGATGAAGGACGGTGCGGAGCTGTCGTTCACCGTAGAGCCCGCTGACGCTGAAACGGATTTGGACGGACGCAGCTTCGCCAGCATTTATGTGCTGAAGATTACGGACCCGCTGGCGGATGGGGACAAAATCGCGATTCATATCGACGCGGATGTGTTCAGCTATGCGGAGGTGCCGATGTCCTCTGCCTTCTCAGGGGAAGCGACATTCATGAGCGGTCCGTCCAAGCCGGCGGAGGCAGCCAGCCATGTGCGCATTGTCGAAGGCTACGACGGGCTAGGCCTGACCTGGCAGGAGGAAGACGTGCCGTTGTTCAAGAGCATTAAGGCTTATTGGAGGGCGGCCGGCGAGCCTGGGTGGTCCGAGACCATCGTAGAGAAGGGAAGCGGCACTCTCTGGATTGAAGGGCTGGAAGCGGATAAGGCGTACGAAATCCGCCTCGTGACTGTCGACGCGAACGGGGGCGAATCGGATGGCGTAACGGCTTCCGGACAGCCCATTGACAATCGTCCGCCAGTGGATGACACGCCGCCGGGGGAAGCCGCTGCGTTCACCGGGGAAACGACAGAGGGTGGAATAAGGCTGACCTGGAGGGATCCATCAGACGGCGACTACTATCGGGCTGTGCTGGAGCTTCGGACTGTCGGCGAGGAGTGGGGCGCGCCCCGGTATATTGCCAAGGGAGTTCAGGCTTACGACTATACGGGACTGTCGGACGGCAGTTATGAGGCGCGGATCAGAATGGAGGACCTGCGAGGTAATCGATCAGCAGGTGTCACAGCAACCATCGAGATGAAGACGGAGTTGCCTGTCTCCAATAGTCCTCAGCCCAATCTCATTTCGATTGTAAACAATCGCGCCGGCAGCGCAGATACGATTACCGTTGCAGGCCTTGCCGCCGGGGATATGATTACGGTATACCGTTCGGCGAACGGTGAAGAGAAGCTGGGAACAGCAACGGTTGCTTCCGGCCAGACCTCGGCAATTGTCCTTGTGGATCAGATTGGCGCCGCTGAAGGGCAGCTGTATGTGACCATCACGAGCATGGGTCGATTAGAAAGCGCAAGAGTAGCCAAGTCGTACAGTGCAGAAGCGCCGGCTCCTATTCCGAGTGACAGGATTGCGCCAAATACCAAGTTTCGTCTTCTGCCGCTGATAGGCATTAATGCCAAGGGCTGGCCTTATCTCAAGGGCTTCTCCCTCTCGCTCAAAGCGACAGACAACAAAGGCGGAAGCGGTGTGAAGACGACATTCTACCGTATTAACGGGGGGGCTTGGCAGACCTATACGGGACCTGTCACCCTGACCGTGGGCGTAACGAAGGTTGTGGAATACTACAGCGTCGACAAAGCGGGGAACGCGGAGTCTCCCGTTAATAAGATGGATTTCGCCAAAGGTATATTTGTTGGATTGGAAATGTATTAATAGATGGATTGAAGCGCGGCCGGTATACCGGCCGCGTCTTTGCGTTGATGTGCCGGATTATTTATTTGCACATTGCAAGTATATATGATATAACAATGTCAGGAGGTGAAGCGAATGGAGGATGTACGTCACTTATTTCAAATGTTGTCCCGCCAATTCGGCTTGTTGAACGAGCAATGCTGCGACAGCTGCTGCGGGCAGGAGGTGTCCCTGGTTCAGAGTCATATCCTGTATGAGATCAACCGCCAGCACAAGCCGTCCATGCAGGAAATTGCGGGGGCGCTGGGGATCGATATTACAACGTTCAGCCGGCAAGTGAAGACGTTAGTGGATAAGGGCTTGGTCAGGAAGACCCCTCATCCCTCCGACAACCGGATCAACATACTCGCGCTTACGCCCGAAGGCTTGCGCATGGAGAACAGCATCAACCTGACTGTCAACGATCAGCTGAACGGCGTCCTGTCTCTCATGACGGCATTCGAGCGGGAGACGCTGCTCCGGTCGATTCAATTATTTAACGAAACGATGAAGAAGTCAGGAGCATGCTGCGTGCCTCCCAAGTAAGGGGGGCATCGCGTTTCATCTATATTTGCATTATGCAAATAAATAAGGATTAGGAGGCGTTTGAATTGTACAACTCAACATTGCCTGTTGCCATCATTGGAGGAGGCCCAGTGGGACTCGCCGCCGCCGCTCAGCTGGCGGCCAGGAGCTTGCCATTCCTAGTATTGGAGCAGGGAGCTGATGTCGGCTGGTCGGTTCGAAGCTGGCAGCATGTGCGGATGTTCTCGCCATGGGCCTACAATATCGACAGCGCCGCGAGGGAGCTGCTGCTGGCAGCCGGGTGGCATGAGCCCGATCCAGAGCGGATGCCTACTGGAGCGGAGCTGGTACAGGAATATTTGGAGCCGCTGGCAGAGTTGGCGTCCATTAAACCTCATCTCCTGCTGGGATGCAAGGTTACAAGCATCCACCGCAAGCATTTTGACAAGATGAAGACTGCTGGCCGGGAACGAGCTCCATTCGTCGTGAACTATGAGCGTGAGGGACGAACGGATCGAATAGAGGCAGCAACCGTGCTGGATGCTGCGGGAACATGGCTGACGCCGAACCCCATTGGGGCGAGCGGCGTACCGGCGGATGGCGAGATGAGGCACAACGACCGAATAGCGTATGGCATACCTGATATTTTGGGCAAGGATCGGGAGCGCTATGCGGGCAGGAACGTAGCAGTTGTCGGCAGCGGGCACTCCGCAATTCAGTCGTTGGGATTGCTGCATGAGCTGAAATTGCGTGTGCCGGAGACGACGATCCACTGGATTCTGCGGAAGAGTCGCGTGTCGGAAGTCTTTGGCGGAGGAGCTCAGGACGCTTTGCCGGCAAGGGGAGCGCTGGGCATGCAAGCGGAGCAATTCGTACGCAACGGCAATGTGAGGGTGCATGCGCCGGTGCTCATTCATTCCATTGCGGGTGATGAAGACTCAGCGCTTACGCTGCTGGGAACGAAACAGGGTGAGGGATATGCCATTGATCGCATAGATGCTGTAATCGCGTCGACTGGGGCAAGACCGGAGTTCGCTTTCTTGCGTGAGCTGCGATACAGTGCGGATTCCAGTATTGAGTCGGTGCCGCAGCTGGCGAAGCTTATTGACCCCAACCTGCATAGCTGCGGAACGGTGAGGCCGCATGGCGAAGCCGAGCTTCGCCAGCCGGAGCACAGCTTCTATATTGTAGGCTCCAAGAGCTATGGCCGAGCGCCGACCTTCCTGCTTGCTACGGGCTATGAGCAAGTGCGCAGTGTCGTTGCTGCACTGGCCGGGGATGAGGCGGCGGCTCGTGACGTACGCCTGCAGCTGCCGGAGACGGGTGTATGCTCGGTATCGGGGAAACTGCCAATTACGATTAGACAGGCGAAGGTATTGGCCAGCTCTTGCTGCAGTGCCGGCAACGAGTCTGCGTCCTCCTAATGACCCCATGTTCTACAGCAAAAACGGGATCCGTACAAGCGGATCCCGTTAGTTATATGATGATTAGTCGCTTTATTATTTGCCGGTGGCAACAAATTCGCTGATGCGGTTTTTGATAGCGTCCCGAACCTCACGGAACTTGGCCGTAATCTCCTCTTCGGTTCCTGTTGCCTTGGCGGGATCCTCGAATCCCCAATGCCACTTGACCACGTCTGCATTGGAGATGGCAGGGCAATGATCGTCAGCGTGTCCGCATAGCGTGATGACATAATCGGCGCGATTCAGCAGCTCAGGATCGATGACATCGGAGGTGTTGTTCGAAATATCTATGCCGACCTCACGCATGGCTGCCACGGCGCGCGGATTCAAGCCGTGTGCTTCCAGGCCAGCGCTTTTCACCTCATATTGCTCTCCGCCAAGAGCCTGCAGGAAGCCATCGGCGATTTGACTGCGGCAGGAATTGCCTGTGCAAAGAAAGTAAACCAGCGGTTTTGGATTGTTCATCTCATTCTCTCCTTCATTTCATTTATTGTGTTTGATTGCGTTTGCTCGAGCGAACGGCGCGTGCGATAAGCAGGACAAAGCCAACGAAAAGCAGCGCCAGCGCGGCCATCATAATCCCTATCGGGATGCTGAGCCTGTCGATCGCCAGGAACCATACATACAGCCCGACAAGCGTGATCAGCAGGGTAGGCACGGTAAGCACAATGCCTGTTTTGAAGTATTGGCCCCAGCTGATGCGGATGCCCTTGCGTGCCAATACATGAAGCCAGAGCAGCGTCGCGAGCGAGCCGATGGGAGTCATTTTGGGTCCGAGGTCTGAGCCGACAACGTTCGCATAGATGAGCGACTCCCGGATGATGCCATCCGTCGACGTACCCTGAATGGCCAACGCATCAATCATGACGGTTGGCATGTTGTTCATGACGGAGGACAGGATCGCTGCGATAAAGCCGGCACCTACAGTCGCCGCGAATAAGCCTTGATCGGCGGTCCATTGGAACAGCTTGCCGAGTTCGTCAGTCAAGCCGACATTGCGCAGGCCGTAGACGACCACATACATGCCGATGGAGAAAATAACAACTGCCCAAGGTGCGCCCTTCACGAGCTGCCATGTCTCAATCACGGGGCTCCGTCTGGCCAGGAGCAGGAAGATGACAGCAGCGATTCCGATGATGATCGATACAGGAAGCTGTACGACCTCGCTCATCATATAAGCGACCAGTAGCACGCCGAGCATGACCCAGGAGATACGGAACAGGCGGATATCCCGAATTGCCCCGCGCGGCTCCTTGGCTTGCCGGATATCGTATTGCGCCGGAATGCTCCTGCGGAAATACAGGAACAGCATCAGCAGGCTCGCAGCGATGGAGAAGAATGTAGGAACGATCATTCGGCTCGCGTATTCTGTGAACGAAATGTCGAAGAAATCCGCCGACACGATGTTAACGAGATTGCTGACAATGAGCGGCAGAGAAGCTGTATCCGCGATAAATCCGCTTGCTATAACGAATGGCAGAATGAACCGATCGTCGAACTTCAGCGCTCTGACCATCGCCAGCACAATAGGCGTCAGGATGAGAGCAGCCCCGTCATTAGCGAAAAATGCCGATACCGCCGCACCGAGCAGAACGGTGTACACGAACATTAAACGGCCGTCTCCGCGGGCGAATCGGGCCATATGAAGCGCCGACCACTCAAAAAATCCGATTTGATCAAGAACTAACGAAATAAGGATAATACCAACAAATGCCAAAGTGGCATTCCAGACGATCTGGGTGACATCCCATACGTCCGTTAATGTGACGACGCCGCATAGCAGGGCGACAATAGCGCCGGCGGATGCCGACCAGCCGATGCTAAGCCCTCGCGGCTGCCAAATAACAAAAATCAAGGTAAGCACAAAAATAACGGAAGCAAGCGCGACCATGGTTCCTCCTTTTAATCACATGATAAGTTAGTGCGGGAAGCCAGCAGTTCCTTCATGGAAGGCAGCTGCTCCAGCACGGTTGGCAAGTAGGGAGTGGCATCCCGGTTCAGCGAATAATAAATCCACTGGCTCCGTCTCGTTTCGTTCACGAGCCCGCCCAGCTTCAGCTTCCGAAGATGCTGACTGGCGTTAGGCTGCGTCGTCTCGAGAGCATCTACAATATCGCATACGCACATGTCCTGCTCCTTCAGCAAGGCCAGAATCGTCAGGCGAGTCTTATCGGACAGAAGCTTCATACATTCGGAGATTTCATCGATTGGATTCACTTGCTGCTCCTTTCTGTATATCTGAAGGTGACGTTCAACAATATTAAGTATATGCGCATCTAATTATATAATCAATAGCTAATATTATTTTAAAATAGCATGTGCAATCATGGGGTACTATTAGGAGTTGGTACTATTCGCTTCAGGGCGTCGTTGTTATAGTGAGAGCAAGCCAGGAACAAGGCTTTCACTCCTATTGCGAAGAGGTGTACGACATGACTTATGTATATATATTGCTCACAAATACAGGCACAGCATTCACCCGATTGATCAAATGCTTTACGGGTGCGCCCTACAATCATGCCTCCATCTCCCTGGACCCGGAGTTGAACGAGCTGTACAGCTTCGGGCGGAAGGAAGCAAGAAACCCGCTTAACGCGGGCTTCGTTAGAGAAGATATTTATTAGTGCGTGTTCAAAAAGTCTGGTTTTCAGCACCGAGAAGATGGCACGAAAGTAGAAACTGAGGAGCGGAGCGTAGTGAAAGCTACGTGAGCACCGGAAGTTTCGCTTGCGTGTCATATTCGATGTCGAGTAGGCTTCTTGGCACACTTCGTGATCAAAATCGGATTTTTTGAACAACTGCTATTATGGGACATATCGTTATTTCCCTGGTACGACCTTCCAGCTGCTGCGAGTGGAGGTGACAGCCCGTCAGAAGGAAGGCATCATGGCCGCCATTGATTATTTCAGAAAGAACAAGGAGCGTTATTCGTATAACTTAATGGGCTTGCTTGGCGTTGTCGCCGGCAGAGAGCTGGGCTCCGACGAAGCGCGCTTCTGCTCGCAGTTCGTGGCCGAGGTGATGAGCAAGGGCGGGGTCGGCTTGTGGAACGACCGGCCGGCGGCGCTTGTCACACCGCAGCACTTCCGAGAGCACGTCAAGCTTGAGACCGTATATGAAGGACGGCTGTTCGACTATTCCGAGCTGGACGCGTTCAAGCTGCATCAGGCGCAGACGCAGCTCAGGCGTACACGTACCAGACTCGCACTGCGGCTCTAAACGTCAATTGGCCAGGCTCGATTGACGTTCCCGCTTCTGCCATGGAGAGGGCAGCCGCCTTGAATCGAATGGGCTGGCCTTCCTGCCCGACCTCCTGCACCTTGCATGGAATGGCAGACAGCGAGACGCCCAGCGCTCCAGCTATAGCAGCGGCCTTCTCCTGCGCGCTTCGCACCGCTTCCTGAAGCGCGGCTGCTTCGTATGCGGCCGATTCCGAAGACAGGAAGACGATGTCTGTTATATGGTTCGCGCCATGAGCAGCGGCCGTATCGATAACGGCTCCCGCATCCGTGACATTATCCAGCGTGATGCCCAGCAGATGTACAGCTTTGTAGCCGCGAAGCGTCTGCGATCCGTCGATATAATCGTATTGCGGCTCCACCGCATACGTCTTGGTCATCATCGCTTCGCGGGCAAGACCGAGCCCCATAAGCGCCGTTATTATCGCTTCGATATGGCTGGCGTTCTCCTTCTGCGCGGTCATCACGTCCTTCCCCTCCGTCACAACGCCAAGCGTGATGCGGGTCCGATCAGGCGCCGCTGTCGTCATGCCCTCTCCTGCCACTTCAATGGTGAAGCCGCAGACGCCGCTTTCACCTGCTCCCGCGTTCTCATAGGCTTGATTCATGCTCCCCCTCCTTCGAATGGTTCCTGCATCAATTATGGGCGATAACCGTCTGTCATTCAATCGTTTTGCCGGGATCAGTTCCAATCTTTTACAACAACTCAACACGTCGTTGACATTGTACAAATATTCCAACGATATAGTTGTCCCAAGCACTGGAAGCTTACTAAACAGAATCGGCATATCCCATCGACGGGTCGAGACCAGGAGAAAACCATTGTCGGAGAAAGATATGCGGTATCCTCCTGCAGGTCCGTCATGAGATTGTGCTGTGAGTACCGCATATTGCTTCGGTCAGGGTTTATTTGCCATGCCGTCCGCGGCAAGCTCCTGGTAACAATGGCTTTCGTCTCTGCAGCTCGCCTTTAGGCGGAGCCTGCTGTCGAAGAGGACGCCATGTTATAAAAAAAGTCGAGATAAAGGAGAGTTACAAACCATGCGAGCAATGATGAAAGCACTACTCTTGATCTGTGCTTGCGCCATGATCGTGGTCGGCTGCTCAAGCAACGGCAATGGCGGCGGCAATAATCAGGCGGCATCGAATGCCAGCACGAATGAAGGGGCTTCGCAGACGCCGGAGGCGACCAAAGAAGGGGACAAGGCTGAGAATGAGAAGGTAGAGCTGAGCTTCTATTATCCCGTTGCCGTAGGCGGACCCATTACCGAGGTCATTGAGAAAATGGCCCAGGACTTTATGGCGGAGAATCCGAACATTACAGTTAAGCCGATCTACACAGGCAGCTATGCGGATACGATGGTCAAGGCGCAGGCAGCCGTTCAGGGCGGAACGCCGCCGGATCTGGCTGTGCTTCTGTCGACGGAGTTGTTCACGCTGCTTGATATGGACGCGATCGAGCCATTGGACGAGCTGATTGCGGCAGACGGCGGTGACGAATATATGAAGGACTTCTACCCTGCGTTTATGGAGAATGGCGTGACAGAGGGCAAGACATGGTCTGTTCCGTTCCAGCGCAGCACCATAGTTCTGTACTACAACAAGGATGCGTTCAAGGCGGCGGGTCTTGACCCGGAGAAGGCGCCGGGCACATGGGAAGAGCTTGCTGATTACGCCAAGAAGCTGACCAAGGACGGTCAGTGGGGGATTGAAATCCCTTCGACAGGCTTCCTGTATTGGATGTTCCAGACCTTCGCTCTGCAGACGGGCGATAATATTATGACGCAGGACGGCAAGCAAGTATTTTTCGATACACCTGAGAACGTAGAGTCGCTGCAATTCTGGAGAGACCTGGCTGCCGTTCACAAGGCGATGCCGGAAGGCACAATCGAGTGGGGCACCGTGCCATCCGACTTCCTGGAAGGCAAGACGGCCATGATGTACCATACGACAGGCAATTTGACTAATGTGAAAAATAACGCCAGCTTTGACTTCGGCGTCGCGATGCTGCCGAAAAACAAGCAATACGGCACGCCTACTGGCGGCGGCAACTTCTACCTCTTCAAAGGCCTCAGCGACGCGAAGAAGCAAGCAGCCTGGAAATTCATCCGCTTCATGACGGACTCCGAGCGCATTGCTCAATGGAGCATCGACACGGGCTATGTAGCGCCTCGCATGTCAGCCTACGAGACCGAGCGTATGAAGACCTATTCGGCAGGCTTCCCGGAAGCGCTTGTCGCTCGCGATCAGCTGCAATACGCATCCGCCGAGCTGTCGACGCACAACAACGGCAAGGTATCCAAATTGTTCAGCGACGCCATTCAGTCCGTCCTGACAGGCTCATCCGACGTTCCTGCCGCTCTGAAGAAGGTGCAGGAAGAAGCGGATAAGGCGCTGGAGCCTTTCAACAAGTAAGCGAAGGGAGATGACCGATCGTGGGAACGGCAGCTTGGCGCAGAGTATGGAGAACCAATACGTTCGCGTGGCTTCTCCTGCTCCCCTCGCTCCTCTTCCTCGTGCTGTTCACCCTTTATCCGGTTGCGGGGTCGCTGAAGCTCAGCCTATACCAGGCTGATCTCGGGACCCCGCAGCCTTATTATATTGGGCTCGACAATTACAGCCGAATGGCAGAGGATGACGTGTTCTGGAAAGTGATCACCAACAATGCATGGTTTGCTATTGGAACCGTGCCGACCAGCATTCTGCTGTCGCTGATGATGGCGATCTTCGCCAACAAAGTGATGCGTGCAAGAGGCATCGTTCGCACAGCGTTTTTTTATCCTACAGTCGTGCCGATGATTGCGATTGGCAACATCTGGCTGTTCATCTACACGCCGGATTATGGAATGATCAGCCGATTCCTGGAGCCGTTTGGCCTGACAGGCCCGAATTGGCTTGGCACGCCGGATCTCGTCATGTGGGCGATGATTCTTATGATTCTGTGGAAGGAAGCGGGCTACTTCATGGTGTTCTACCTGGCCGGCCTGCAAAATATTAGCCAAGAGCTGTACGAGTCCGCCAAGGTGGATGGCGTTCCCGCCTGGCGCGTCTTCTGGCGTATAACATTCCCGCTGCTGATGCCAACAACCTTGTTCGTCTCTATCATTGCTTTGACGAATTCGTTCAAGATGGTGGACCATCTGTGGATTATGACGAAGGGCGGACCGGAGAATGCCAGCAACCTTTTGCTGTTCTATATTTACGAGACGGCGTTCAGCTTCTGGGATCAAGGCATGGCCTCCGCGCTGACGACGGTTATGATCGTCTTCCTCCTGCTGCTGGCTGCGCTTCAATTTTTCGGCTTAGACCGCCGAATCCACTACCGTTAGGAGAAGGCTGAATGATGATGAAGAAAATAAGCTTCGGCTTCATGTATATACTGGCCGCCGTTTGGCTGGTGCCGCTGGTGTGGACGGTATGGACATCCTTCCGTCCGAAACGGCTGGCGCTGTCGTCGACTTTGTCGTTTGACTTCACGCTGACGCATTTCACGCATGTATGGAGCTCCGCACCGTTCAACACCTACTATATCAATACGCTGATTATTGTAACGGGCATATTCGCCATCCAGTTTCTGACCGTCTCCCTGGCGGCCTTCGCCTTCGCGCGCGTGGAATTTTGGGGTAAATCCGTCGTATTCGTATTGTTCCTGGCACAAATTATGATCCCGGCAGACATTTTGATTTTTCCGAACTATACCATCCTCAGGGATCTGTCTCTGCTGGATACGAAGCTCGGCATTATGATTCCGTATTTCGCTTCAGCTTTCGGCGTATTCCTGCTCCGGCAGATGTTCAAAACCATTCCGTTCGAGCTGGACGAAGCGGCGCGTATAGAGGGCTGCAATCTGTGGCAAGTGCTTTGGCGGATCTATATCCCATTGTCAGGACCTGCATTCGTATCCTTCGGGCTGGTCTCGGTCAGCTACCATTGGAACAACTTTCTGTGGCCGCTTATTATTACGAATTCCGTTGAGAATCGGCCGCTCACGGTAGGACTGGCGATATTCGCGCAATCATTCGAGACGGGAGCGCAGTGGAGCGAGGTGACGGCGGCGACGATGATCGTCATTCTGCCGCTGCTGCTCGGCTTTATGCTGTTCCAACGTCAATTCATGAACAGCTTTATCCACTCAGGCATTAAGTAGGCTGGCTAGATAGAGAAGGGGGAAGACATGTGACCAAGGAGAAGAGCAAACCCATCATCGCGTCGATTACGAATGAGGAGCAGCTTGAGCTGGCGCTCAGGAGTCCTGTCTCCCGGATTAATCTGATGACGGGTGATATTGCTACGCTGGGCGACATCGTTCGTCAGCTGCACGAGGCGGACAAGCAGGTATACGTTCATATGGAGATGATGCAAGGCATCGGGCGTGACGCCTCAGGCATTCATTATATCGCTGGGATGTTCGGGGTTGATGGCATTGTGACGACCAAAAGCCAGGCCGTTGCTGCAGCGCGGCAGGCGGGTATTCGCAGCATACAGCGTATATTCGCTATCGATTCCGCCGCGGTCGAGACGGGGATACGAATGATTGCCTCCAGCAAGCCGGATGAGGTGGAGCTGATGCCGGGGCTGATGCCGCGTGTCATCCGCGAGCTCAAGTCGAAGATGAGCAGACCGCTTATTGTCGGCGGATTGATTCGCTATGAGGAAGAGGTGAGGGAGGCGCTTGGCAGCGGCGCGGATTACGTATCCACTGGCAATCCTGACTTGTGGAATTGAAGCCAGGCAGCAAGCGGCGCAGGCCCGCTGGACTTTGGTCCAGCGGGCCTGCGTCTGCCTCTTAGGACCAGAGCATGATGCGAGGTTCATCCCTCAGCCTGTAACGGAGCAGCAGCAGCATCCTGTAAAGTGAATATATAACTTTACAGGAAATGGGTGTGGTTAGATTGCGTAAATCGGGGTTATGGTTCAAGGGCGAGAAGGCGCTGGTCTGGACGGGCATCCTGGGGCTGGTGCTTGCATGGTTATGCGGGGTGGGAGCTCTGGTGTACGGGACGGAGCACGTTACAGGGGAAGGATTGGCGAAGGCTGCCTCGTTCAACGCGGCGTTAGGCGTATTCCTGCTGTCGACGGCGGCGATCGCGCCGATGGCGGCATGGGGGAGAAGGGGGCGTGCCGTATTTCGTTGGTCCTACATCTTGCTTTCTCTTTATGCTTATTTCGCTGAGACAGTGCAGCATATGCGAGGAGTGAACCCCAGATTCGTGGAGAATGGCACAGCCTTCGACGCGGCTGTGGCGACAGGCTTCACCTTCGACGCGCTGCTGCTTGTACTGCTCTACCTGTTCTTCGCTGCACAATTTTTCCGGAAGCGCTCCTATCATCAACAGCCTGCGGTTGTGCTCAGTATCCGTTACGGGATGGCCGCGGTAATGCTGTCGTTCGCTGGCGGCGTACTCCTATCAGTGAACGGCGGACGATTCATGGGCGCGGAGGGCAACCTGATCTGGTTCCATGGACTTGGCTTCCATGCCGTGCAGGTGCTTCCCTTCGTAGCCTGGCTGACACTTCGATCGACCTTGCCGTCAGCCTTCTCAAGGACACTGATCCACATCTTCGGTATTTCCTTCATCTGCGGGCTGGCAACGATCGGTTGGCAGACGCTGCTGGGGAGAAGCCTTGTAGAATGGACGGCGCTGCCGCTTGCCGCGCTTGCCTTTTTCCTCGTCGCTGCGGCCGTCGGCGCAAGAGCGCTGCTGGAAGCAATCCTTCGTCCACGAGTCGTGAAGAGCGATCATCATGAAGCATTAACCTTGCGCTAGCAGCAATATTTTACGAATCCTTTACTTTTCATACAACCCTTCATTGCTTACAATTACTTTAGGGATGTAGAAATAGGGGGTCGTAAGAATGAATGGCAACATCAAGACATGGCTCGAAATATGGCGAGTGTCAACCAAGCTCGGTCTGCTCTCGTTCGGCGGGCCTACCGCGCATTTGGGCTACTTTCATAATGAATACGTGAAGCGAAGGAAGTGGCTGGACGAGCGCAGCTACGCGGATCTGGTGGCACTGTGCCAGTTCCTTCCTGGACCCGCCAGCAGCCAGGTTGGCATCGGGATTGGCATTGTGCGGGGCGGACTGCTGGGCGGCGTCATTTCCTTCCTCGGCTTTACACTTCCTTCTGTTATATTGCTTGTGCTGTTCCAGTGGCTGCTAAGCGGATCGGACGTGAGTCAAGCGGGCTGGCTGCATGGGCTTCAGCTTGCTGCGGTAGCCGTTGTTGCGCATGCCGTATGGGGCATGGGCCAGAAGCTGACGCCAGATCGGGCAAGAATGACAATCGCTGTTGTTGCGGCGGGGGGCGTTCTGCTGTGGCAGACGGCTTATTCTCAGGTAGCGGTCATCTTGTTAGGCGGACTAGCAGGCGTATGGTTATACCGGAAGACGGAGAGTGCGTCTCCTATAACACCAGAGACGAGTCCGGTGCGCATTGGCAAGGGAATGGCGATCGCCAGCCTGACGCTGTTCGCCGCTCTGCTTCTGCTGCTGCCTTGGCTCAGAGGCTTGGATCCGCTGCTTGCTATGGCCGACAGCTTCTATCGGACCGGCTCTCTTGTATTCGGAGGGGGACATGTTGTGCTGCCGCTGCTCGAGAACGAGACGGTCAGCTCCGGCTGGATTGGAGAGGAGCAGTTTCTTGCAGGCTATGGGGCCGCTCAGGCTGTGCCTGGTCCTTTGTTTACGTTCGCCTCTTACCTTGGTGCGGCGATGGATGGGCTAACAGGGGCATTGGTAGCTACGGCAGCCATTTTCCTGCCTGCGTTTCTGCTGGTGGTGGGCGCGCTTCCGTTCTGGCAGCTCCTCCGACGTTCTCCTGGCGCGCAGGGCATACTGGCCGGCGTAAACGCGGCTGTCGTCGGCTTGCTGCTGGCGGCGCTGTATGATCCCATCTGGAAGCATGCGGTCGTGGGACCGGCAGACTTCGTTGCGGTACTGCTGCTATTTATTATGCTGGTGTTCTGGAAGCTTCCGCCTTGGGTTATTGTAATCGCTGGCGCAGCGGCGGGTCTTGTCATCGAACTGCTGGGTCTATAATACACGTTATTTTTGTTGACATGAGGGTATAGATCGTTCCTGGAGTGATAGAATGGTTAATGGGAGAGCACTCGCAATCTAGGAAAGGAGCGATGGCTTATGGATTCCACGATAGGCGCGGACGAGGTTGTCCGCAGAATCAAGCAGCTGCAGACTGGCGGTGGCTCGGTGAGCAAGAAGCAAGTGAAGCAGAGCGACCCGGAGCTGATGCGTAACGCGCTGTTTTATTTTCCCAGCTGGGAGCATGCGCTCAAGAACGCGGAGCAGCTCTAGAAACTTTTCAAACATGATTACATATACTCATTTGCGAACCATGTCTGGAGCTTCCGGTCATGGTTTTTTTTCGGGATATTCGCGCGGATGGGAAGGATGCCAGATAACGGGGGGATTTTAGCAGGGATCAGGGGAGTCAATAAGCTCGAAGGCCTGCCCTTTATTCATGTAGAGAATGCCGTCCTTCATATAGAAGTCTCCGCGGCATTGCGATCCGTTCATTCGAATGCCTCCCTCGGAGGGAAGAAGGGAGTAGGCAACTCCCTTCGCCTGGACTTCAATGCTGCCGTTCTCTTCGTGATAAGCAAGCTCTGCGCCCGTCTGCTCGGCGAGCTGCTCAATCGGGGCATATTCCTCCTCCGCCGTTACGGGGGCAGGCGGATTGGTCAGTCCTCCATATAGTGTAGCGGCGGCAATCAGCGTTAGCGCGATGTTTTTGGCTAGGTTCATGTTTGGATAACCTCCTGGACGGGAATCGACGTGTTTAGGAACAGTGTATCCAACAATTG
The DNA here is from genome assembly GCF_040834005.1 of Paenibacillus sp. PL2-23. Lineage (NCBI taxonomy): Bacteria > Bacillati > Bacillota > Bacilli > Caryophanales > Paenibacillaceae > Paenibacillus > Paenibacillus sp. PL2-23. The sequence continues at coordinate 4,609,872 of NZ_CP162129.1, read as the reverse complement.
TGCAGGGAATGTTATGGTTTTTTAAAGGTTTGTTAAAGAGGGTGTGATACGATTAATGGCCATCCGCTAAGTGCTGCCACAAGTCCTTAAGCTTGTAATCCTCCGGATCGCGCTTCAACGCTTCTTGCAGCGCTTGAGACGCCTTGCTCCGATCCCCCAGCTTCAGATAACATTCCGCTAGAGATGCCCAGATTTCGGCCTCGTCCATTCCATTATCGATGCAATACGTGAACTCCTTGGCTGCCGCGGCGGGGTCTCCTCCCAGCATTTCCGGCGCATTCAGCAGCCTTGCTCCATTCATGCGTCTGGCGAATGGCAGCGCAGGGTCAAGGTCCAGTGCTGCTGCAATTTCATTCTCCAGGTCAGGCAGCAGCGTCATTTTCTCCAGCATAGTGCCGATTTCAATTAAACGGCCGTATGCAGCAGCCAGCCATGCATGCGCTTCCGCGCTGTCAGGATGCTCCGCGACCGCTTGCTCGAACAGCTCCTTCGCTTCCTGGAACTGCCCTCCGGCCAATTTGCGTCGTCCTTGGAGAAGCCATTCGTGATGGTTGTCAGACATGTGAGCACTCCCTTTATGGATAATTATGATTGTTCAGCCTTCTGCTGCAGGGCTGCGGCTGCTTGTGCTAAAGCGAGTCGATCTGCTTTGCCAGCGGCATTAAGCGGAATTTCCTGGACAAACCACATTTCTGCAGGTATTTGATAGCTGGCCAGACGTTCCTCGCAATGGGCCAGGATGTCATTCCTAAGCACTGCTTCCCCCTCCGTCGAGAGCAGCTTGGAATCGCGCATAAGAATATAGGCGACCGGCTCCTGCCCGTGCTCCGGGCTGTTCCTGCCTATCACTACCGCGGCCTCTACACCGTTCGCTTCGCGCAGCACATCCTCCACTTCGGCTGGGAAAATGCGATGCTCCCCTCTTCTGATGACATCCTGCTTTCGTCCGCGCAGATACAAGTAGCCTTGCTTATCGAGAAAACCCAAATCGCCGGTTTTGACATAATCGCCTTGGATCGTCTCGTTGGTCGCCCCGGCATTCTGATAATACTCCTTCATTCGATAGCGGGTCTTCACCCATATTTCCCCGATTTCTCCGGGAGGCAATTCTTCATTCTGCTCGCCAACAATCTTCAGGGAAACAAAAAAGATTGGCCGGCCGCAGGAGCCGTCCTTGAGGGCCCATTCCTTCTGCTCGATCATCGTAATCGCCCCAACCTCGCTTGTGCCATACAGATCGGTTACTCGGATGTGAGGGAGCAGCTTCCCGATTCTGGCCTTCAAGGCTTGAGTCAGAGGCTCTCCGTTGGACATGATGTGGCGCACGGAGGATGGAAGCCCTCTCCCGTTACGCTCCAGATGCTCCAGCCATCCTATAAGCTCGCTCGGTCCAAGCTTCACAAATGAGATGTGATGATTCTCCATTAGCTTCATCCATGCGTCAGGCGTTGCTACTCTGCTTAAGACGACGGTATTGCCCTCTTGAAGGATGTTGCACGCCGTGCTGATGCTCCCGCGAGAGGCAAGCGGTTTAACAAGCAGATGCTGCTTCGGCTCCACAAACTCACCGTTTGGCTGCAGCCCTAGATCAAATGCCGATTTGGACAAAATAATGCCTTTGGGACTCCCGGTTGATCCTGATGTAAATAACACCATATCGGTTCCATGACGGGGAGGGGGAATCTCCCCAATCGCTTGCCGGGAGAGGTCGAGGTCATCCACAGTCCAAATCTGGAAGGGAGCCTCAGCCTGACTGAACGCCATTTCATCCGCTACGTCCCGAGTCGTAATCAACAATCTGGCCTCTGTCGCAGCGGCCAAGCCCAGCAAATCCTCCGCCTTGTGCTTGGCGACATTAGTGTTCAGGAAGAATGGAACCACATCCGCCCGGAACAATGCGACCATTACTTCGATACATTCGACCCGGTTAGGCAGCAGCACAATAATGCCAGCGCCCGAATGGAAGCCTGCCTCATGCAAAGCGCCCGCCCAGCGGTTGGCGCGTTCGTGTAATTCCGCGTACGAGAGCGCCGCAAGCTCATCGATCACCGCAGGGCGTTCCGGACTTCTGGAAGCCCATCGGGCAATCGAATTTGAAACCTCATACATAACATGACCTCCTCTTCTCATCAAGCTATGAAAGCTTGTTCGTTTTGGTATAGGTCGATATCGCGAAGCCTTAGAAATCAGCTTAGTCTCCTACCCGATTCTACGGAAAATGAACAAATCAAGCGGAATGCCCTTACGTTTCCGGTTATTAAGAATATATTGATGTTGTCTATGAATCTATGAATCTATGGACGAAAGGAGACTGTCGGTGAAAAAAACATCGCTGTTAAAGGAAATCATCCAATCGCAAAGCCTGGAGTTTCTGATGGAGGCTCACAACGGCCTGTCGGCTAAAATCGTAGAGGAGGCAGGGTTCAAAGGCATTTGGGCCAGCGGGTTATCCATATCCGCATCCATGGGGGTCAGGGACAACAATGAAGCCTCTTGGACACAGGTGCTGGACGTTCTGGAATTTATGAGCGACGCAACCTCCATTCCCATCCTGCTTGATGGCGATACGGGATACGGGAACTTCAACAATGCAAGGCGCTTGGTCAAGAAGCTGGAGCAGCGACAAATTGCAGGCGTTTGTATTGAGGACAAGTTGTTTCCCAAAACAAATTCCTTCATTAACGGAAGCGCACAGCCGCTTGCCGATATCGAGGAGTTCTCCGGCAAGATCAAGGCGATGAAGGACGCTCAGCAGGATGACGACTTCTCCGTCATCGCGCGTGTGGAAGCCTTTATTACAGGCTGGGGGCTGGAGGAGGCGCTGCGACGCTCGGAGGCATACCGCAAGGCTGGCGCCGATGCGATTCTTATGCACAGCAAGAGATCGGACATCACGGAGATTGAAGCGTTCCTGAAGGAGTGGAATGGAAGGCTCCCTGTCGTGATTGTGCCAACCAAATATTATGCAGTTCCGACACAACGGTTTCAGGAGCTGGGAGTCAGCGTCGCCATCTGGGCGAACCACAACTTAAGAGCATCGCTTGGCGCGATGCAGAGCATTTCGAAGCAAATTTTTGAGGAGCAAAGTCTGAAGCAGGCGGAGAGCAAGGTAGCGACCGTCGATGAAATTTTCAGGCTGCAGGGGGCAGAGGAGCTGCAAGAGGCGGAGCTGAAATACTTGCCGTCCGACCCCGAACAGGGAGGTCATTCATCATGATTCAGACGGGGCGTCTGGGTGAGCAATTGCAAGCCCTGGGCTTTGAATTTTTTAGCGGAGTTCCGTGCTCATGCTTAAAGCATTTTATCAATTATGCCATTAATGAATGTCAATATGTAGCGGCAGCGAACGAAGGAGACGCGGTCGCCATTGCGTCGGGGGCGTTCCTCGGCGGGCAGAAATCGGTTGTTCTTATGCAAAATTCAGGTCTAACGAATGCCGTGTCGCCGCTTGTATCGTTGAATCAGCCCTTCCGAATTCCGCTGCTGGGCTTCGTCAGCCTTCGGGGCGAGCCGGGGAAGCAGGACGAGCCGCAGCATGAGTTAATCGGCCGGCAAACCACAAAGCTGCTGGAGCTTATGGAGATCAAGTGGCAATACTTGTCGAGTGATACGGACGAAGCGATAAAGCAGCTGAGCGAGGCCAGCAGCTGGATCGGGCGGAATCAGCCCTTTTTCTTTGTCGTTCGGGACGGGACGTTTGCTCCAGTTGCTTTGATGAGGAAGGAGCTTCCCGCTAGAGCCAATCAATGTAAAGCGTTGAAGTCCCAAGAGGATCAAATGCCGTCCCGCTATGAAGCGTTGACGGTCATTAACGGGATGAAGGACGCCCATACCATTCAATTGGCCACAACAGGAATAACAGGGCGGGTGCTGTATGAGATCGAGGACAGTCCTGGCAATCTGTATATGGTGGGCTCTATGGGCTGTGTGAGCTCTCTTGGACTTGGATTGTCGCTCGTTCAAAGCAACAAGGATGTTGTTGTCATTGATGGCGACGGCTCTCTGCTTATGCGTATGGGAAGCTTGGCTACCAACGCGACGTATAGTCCGATCAATATGTTGCATATTTTGCTGGACAACAACGCCCATGATTCGACGGGTGGACAAGGCACAGTGTCGCATAATGTGGAATTTGTAGAGGTGGCTGCTTCCTGCGGTTATGTGAAATCCATTTACGTGCATCATCTGGCTGAGCTGCAAGCCGCTATTGAGGAATGGAAGCGGACCAAAGGTCTTACTTTCCTTCATATGAGAACGTCCAAAGGCCATAAGGAGTCGCTGGGGCGCCCTCAGATCAAGCCTCATGAAATCAAAGAGCGTCTGCAGCAGTTTCTGGGGATGGTTGGGCCATGAAAAAAATGATTTTGCTCAATCCTGGTCCCGCTACAACAACCGATACCGTTAAATACGCGCAGGTTGTCCCTGATATTTGTCCCCGCGAGGAGGATTTCGGCGGCATCATGTTGTCCGTCTCCACGGAGTTGACTATGTTGGTCGGCGATCCTGCCCAATACACAACCGTCTTGTTCGGCGGCTCCGGAACGGCGGCGGTAGAGTCTATTCTAAGCTCTGTTATCGGCGAGGACGTCGTCATCATTATCAATAACGGCGCGTATGGGAAACGAATGTGCGAAATTGCGGCTGTTTATGGCTTGCATGTCATGGAATTTGTAAGTCCTTCCGACAGTCCGGTCAACCTGTCCGAGCTCGAAGCTATGATGAAGCGATCCTCTCAAAAAATAACGCATCTTGCCGTTGTTCATCATGAGACAACCACGGGTTTACTCAATGATATTCCATCCATTGGGGAGCTGTGCAGGCGTCACGGAATCGATATGATCGTGGATGCGATGAGCTCCTATGCCGCCTTGCCTATTGACATGGGGCCTATGAATATCAGCTACTTGGCCGCAAGCTCCAACAAAAATGTGCAGGGCATGGCTGGCATTTCATTTGTTATAGCGGACACCAGCAAGCTGGAGAGCAAGAAGGAGAGGAAGCCAAGGAGCTACTATCTGGACCTGTACGCTCAGCACAAGCATTTTTCGGAGACGGGTCAAATGCGCTTTACTCCCCCTGTTCAGACGTTCTACGCATTGAAGCAAGCGCTTGTTGAGCTGAAGGAAGAAGGCGTACAGCAACGATACGCGAGGTACACCCAGTCATGGGAAGCGTTGATTCGCGGGATTAAGCGGCTGGGGTTAAAGCATCTGGTGGAGGAGAAGCATCATTCCAGAATCGTGACATCCATCCTGGAGCCCGACTGCGATTCGTACAGCTTCGGGGACATGCATGATGAAATGTACAGCCAAGGGTTTACCATTTACCCTGGTAAGCTCAACGGCATGAATACGTTCCGAATCGCAAATATCGGGGATATCACATACAGAGATATAGAGGCTTTCCTGGCATTGCTGGAGCGTTATCTTCGGAGAATCGGCTATTACCGCGGATAGGCGAAGGGTATAGACAGGGAGCTCAAGATGATGCCTTGAGCTCCTTCTGCGATTCTACCGGCGTAACAGAAGCTTTGCCCACCGGCATCTTGCTGCTGCCGTTGAAGACGCCGCCCGACTCAATGACGAGTGCCTGTGTGGCAATGTTGCCGTTCAGCACGCCAGTCGCGCAGATCGTAAGCTTGCCGCGCACCTCGACATCGCCGTTCAGCTGACCGGCTAACACGAGATCGCGGGCAATGACGTTGGAGGTGGCGCTGCCGTTCTCGCCAATAATGACGTCACCGCTTGACATAATGTCGCCAATGATCGTGCCTTCGATTCGAATGCTGGCCTCTGTTTTTAATTTCCCTTCAAAAGTGGTGCCTTCGCCTATAAGCGTATCCGTAGCGTCGGGGTTTATTTTGTTTGTAGTCGGTTTATTCTTGAACATGCGCGGTCACGGTTCCTTCCTGTCTTCTTTGATATAGGGCATAGGATCGACATGATCTCCGTTTACGATGACCTCGTAATGAAGATGCGGTCCTGTACTTCTGCCGGTATTGCCAAGCTCGCCGATAAGCTGGCCTTTCTTCACGCGGGCACCTGCCTCGACAAAACGTTTATTCAGATGCAGATAGCGGGTCTCCATTCCACGGCCATGATCGATCAGAATGTTGTTGCCATGGGGATAGTCGCGCTCTGATAGCGTAACGATGCCATCAGCGGCCGCATAGATGGGATCGCCTCGGTTGCCGCCGAGATCCAATCCGTTATGTACGGCAGATCTGCCGGAAATCGGGTCTCTTCGTATACCGAAGGTCGACGTCACCCGGCGGGAATCCGCCGGCCAAATGCTTGGCGTCATATCCAATATGCGCTGGTAGCCGATGAGGGCTTTTTTGGTCGATTCCAGACTGGGCTTCATCTCGTCGATCATCGACGTCATCTGGAGAAAGCTCTCCTTGGTCTCCGATACGAGACTTGTCTCGGCATCTGTGGAGGCTAGTGCAAATTCCTCCCCGCCTTGGCCATCCGATAGTGGAATGACGGTCTCCTCGATGCCGGCGATTTCCTTCAGCTGGGACTCCAACTCCGCAATCTCCGTCATCTTGCTCTCTACCTCGGCGGCCTGCCGGGATAACGAAGCAAGATCGGACTCCAGCCCGGCGATCTGCTCCTCTCTGGCCTGAAGCAAAGTCTCGTAGCTGGCTTCGGAGAGGGTTAGCTGCTCCTGCAGCTGCTCCACCTGCTGGAGGTGACTGGAGTTGAGCAATATGAAGATGGCTGAGCACAAGGCAAATAAAATGATGAGGGCGGGCGTTGCAACAAATAAGACTTTCGGCACATTGTAATGTCGAACAGGTCTATTTGCGTCCGGAATAAGGACCAGCTTCACCCTCGCATTTAAGCTTTTCATGACTTTCCTCCTACCTATTCCAAAACATCGCAAACGCTTTATTCGACACGTTGCATTGAAAATCCTCTATTTCCGGGGAAATACGTTTATAGAACGTCCTGATTTACCCGAGCTCGGACAAGTGATAATCTATAAAAAAAGGTTCGGCGGGAGAGTGAAGGGATTTGTTGAAATGGGATGGCCATACGCATACAAGGTTTTGTTATCACGGCAGCGATGCCGCTCAGGAGCTTTACATAGATCGAGCGATCGAGCTGGGCTTTGAACGCTATACGATAAGTGAGCATCCTCCGCTGCCTGCAGGCTTGGTGCCGGACAAGAAGCTGTTCGACGAGCTGGCGATGCCTCCGGAGGAGCTGCCGGCTTATATGAGCTATGTGCGGGAGATGAAGCGGCGATACGAGGGACAAATCGACATTACGATCGGCCTCGAGCTGGATTATTTGCCGGGCCAGCTTGATTTCACGGAGCGAATGGTGGAGGAATGGCAGCACGAATTGGAGGATGTTGTATATTCGGTGCATTTTTTGCCGGGGGCGGGAGGCATACGCTGCATTGATTATATGCCTGAGGATTTCCAGAGGAATCTGCTGGCCTACTACGGCTCGATGGATCGTCTTGTGAACGAATATTACGATCATGTGGAGGGGGCAATAGCCTTCGCGGCGACGCTTCCGATGCGGACAAGGCTTGGCCATATTAATCTGATCGAGAAGTTCAGAACGGAGCTGCCCGAGATCGACGAGGCCTTAATCCGGCGCAGGCTGGAGGGGATTCTGCCGCTGCTCGCGAAGTCCTCGGTAGGCATCGACGTGAATACGGCAGGCATGCGCGTAGCGACATGCGGCAAGCCCTATGTGCCGGAATGGTTCCTCGCGGAGTGCGGAAGGCTTGGCGTATCCTGTGTATACGGCTCCGACTCTCATAAGCCGGAGCATGTAGGCTTTGGCTGGGATTGGTTTCAGTCGGCGATGAGCGGGAAGAAGGGGGATCAGGGGTGAGTGGAATCGACCATTTGGTGCTTCGAGCGGTCGGCCCGAATGACAGCGACCTGGCAGGCTTAATCAGCAAGCTGGATGGCTACCTGTCGGATTTGTACCCGCAGGACGAAATATTCGGCGTCGATATGTCAGACCCGAAGACTGGCGAGATGACATTTGTAGTGGCCTATTGGGACGGCGTCCCGGTCGGCTGCGGGGGCATTCGCAGGCTTGATGAGGCCACGGTGGAGCTGAAGCGGTTCTACGTCGAGCCATCCATGCGCAGGCAAGGGGTGGCGCGCCAAGTATTCAGCCGTCTTGAGCAGGAGGCGGAAGAGATGGGCTGCTCCGTCATGCGCCTGGAGACGGGAGCTCCCCAGTTCGAATCCGTCCACTTCTACAAGAAGATGGGCTTCTACGAAATCGACCGATTCGGGGAGTACGTGGACTGCGAGTCCAGCTTGTGTATGGAGAAGCTGCTGAGGTAGTTTGCGTCGAAGGGGCAGTTAGTTGGTATGATAGCGATACGTGGTGTCGTTGTAGGGGCAAAAGAGGTCCTACAGCGTTCGACAGCGACATGAGGTGTGGTTATTGCAGTAACTGAGGAGATTTAGCCTTCAACAACGACACGACAGATCGTTATGGTCACGATAGAGCAGCTAGTTGGCGTTATAACGACACGGCATGTCGCTGTTGCAGTAACTGAGGCGCTTTTGCCTTCAACAACGACACGACAGATCGTTATGGTCACGAAAGAGCAGCTAGTTAGCGTTATAACGACACGGCATGTCGCTGTTGCAGTAACTGAGGAGATTTAGCCTTCAACAACGACACGACAGATCGTTATGGTCACGATAGAGCAGCTAGTTGGCGTTATAACGACACGGCATGTCGCTGTTGCAGTAACTGAGGCGCTTTTGCCTTCAACAACGACACGACAGATCGTTATGGTCACGAAAGAGCAGCTAGTTAGCGTTATAACGACACGGCATGTCGCTGTTGCAGTAACTGAGGCGCTTTTGCCTTCAACAACGACACGTCAGATCGTTATGGTCACGATAGAGCTGCTAGTGGGAGCTACAACGACACGACATGTCGCTGTTGCAGTAACTGAGACGTTTTTGCCTTCAACAGCGACACGGCAGATCGTTATGGCCACGATAGAGCAGTTAGCTGGAGTATGAGGTGTGGTTATTGCGTCGAAGGGGCAGTTAGTTGCTGCAATAGCGACACGTGGTGTCGTTGTAGGGGCAAAGGAGGTTCTTCAGGGCTCGACAGCGACATGAGGTGTGGCTATTGCGGCGAAGGAGCAGTTAGTTGCATACCGACACGTGGTGTCGTTGTACCCAAGTGAATATAACAAGGCGGTACGAGGTTCATGACTTGTACCGCCTTGTTGCTTAACCCGCCTGCCGCTCGAAGGCGACGATCCATTCGCCTTTGGTCGCTGCGAAGCCGCGGTCGCCCTCCACGACAAGGCCGAACAAGTTTTTTACGTCGAGAAATTCCTTGCGGACGCCGTTGTCGAACTGAAGCGTAATGTAGTAGTACGTTCGAGAGGAGGAGCTGGAATGTCCTATGTCGTTGTTGTTATGATTGGAGTAATGGCGCACGTCCATGCGCTTGGCGACAATTGTTGCGTAGGCAGTCTCCTCGGGCGAGCGGGCATTGCGCATATGGTTAACGATGCTGAATATAATGCCTCCAACAATAAGCGCGAAGACGAGGAAAAATATAATAGGAAAGATGTCGAACATGAAGTTAAAACCACTATGTCCGAAGGACGGATCGTGTCCAAATCCCATAAAGATGACCTCCTAAAGTAATGATGTACTCGTGTAGAGCAAGGTGAAGCTATAACTAATACGTCAAAAACGACCGACGTGTTGCAAGAACGATTTGTTTTCTCACAGGCAACATTCAACGAAACCATAAATCCCGGAACCGCACCCAGCCCAGCGACTCTAGCGAAATCCCCTGCACGGAAGGGTGGAATGCCGTCTTCAAATGCTTGCGGTACAGGAACAGAAGCGAATGGCGGGGGGCGAGCAAGCCTTCGATACCGATGAACAGACGAGTCCGGCCCGCTGCATCCGGCTCAGCGAGGATACGCTCCAGCGCCTCCGCAACTAAAGCGCGTGTTCCTGGCTCCGCATGCTGCATCATGCTTTTGTACAGGTCGATTAGCCGCAGCTCACGGTGCTCGTCCAGCATGACGGCGAACAGCAGCAGATCGGCGGACATCCGCTCGGCGCCCTTGAACTGCTCCGCAGGCAGCAAATTAACGGATACCGTCACACCTGCTTGCTCCAGCAGCGTCTTGATCATTGCGGCATCGCGCTCGTATTGAGGGATCGTAGTCAGCACCAGCGTTTCTCCCTGATATCCGGCCTCCTCCAGCTCCTGTCTTGTCGCAGCGCTGTCATATTGGGACACCGTACAGCTTCCCTGCTCGCCGCTTGACCAGAAGCTGGAAGCTCCCTCGATTACATCGCCCGACAGCAGCCTGAGCAGCTCTCCCCGATGAATGCCGCGATCCAGCGCGGCGCGAATGGCGGCATTCCGCAGAGGCCCTTCCTTCAGCTCGTTAACCGTTATGAACTTGCAGGTCGTCCCCGATTGCCTCACCTGCTGGAAATGTCCATTCGACGTATTCTCCAGCTTCACATTGTGCATGACCTGGAACTGTTGAAGCACGCCCTGTCCTCCATCCTTGTCCGTGTTGCCAGCCGGCATCGTCCAGACCTCCACCCGATCCAGAAACGCTCTCTCTTGAAAATAAGAAGGAAACGCCTCCAGCATCCATATGCCCTGCTCTCGGCTCCCGAGCCGAAACGGCCCCGTCCCGATAACGGAGCCATGTGCTTGACCGAAGGCGTCGCCTTCGGATTGGCAAATATCCTCCGGTATGATGGATGCGCGGTTGGTGGAGAGGAAGGAGAGGAACGTCTCGTTGCGCTGCGCAAGCCGGATGCGGATCGTGGTGGAGTCCGGTGTCAGCATATCTTGAATGCCATGATAGACCCAGTTGTACAGCCCTCCGGGTGCGAGCTGCTGGAGACGCTGAAGCGTAAATCGGACGTCTGCGGAGGTCATCTCCCGGCCGTGGTGGAACATGACGCCTTTGCGCAGGTAGAAGGTCCACTCTGTCCGATCGCTGTTCGTCTCCCATGCATGCGCGAGATGAGGCAGCGCGTTGCCGCCCCGAGTGTCGGTACGGACAAGCCCATCGAACAGCTGGCTCACGAGATGCGACTCCCCGGCATAGTGAATGCGGGCCGGATCGAGGCTCCCGATGATGCCGGGAAGCGGGAAGCGCAGCGTATCTGTTCGACGCTGGCCTTCCACTATGCTCCGGAAGCCGAATTGGCCGGAGAGCCATTGCTGGAAGCGGGCTAGCGCCGCTGATCCGGCGCTCTTGGTATGCAGCAGCTCGAAGGCGGCCTGCAGATCACCGCGCATGGCCAGCTCCTCGGCCTCCTCCTGCAGCAGCTTCTCGAGCGGAAGCTGGAATGTCAGCAGGGAGCGATTGCCGCGTCCGCGCTTCGACGTCCAGCTAATCCAGCCCTCCTCCGTCATTCGCTTCAGCAGGAGCACCATATTGCGGTGTGTGCAGCCCAGCTTGTCCGCCAGCTCCGCGGTCGTCACCTCGATCGACGAGCTATCCTCGGCATGCGGATACGCTTCTCTCAGCTGGAGCAGATGCCTTCGTATTTTCATCCAAACCCTCCGTTCCTGTACACTAACTTGATTGGATTTTTTCGTAAAATGGTACTTTGAAGAAATACATAATGTTCCTTAACTTGGGTCATGATTTATACGTAACGAAAGGTACATAGGTACCTATATCTTGAAGGAGGAAATATGAAATGAAAAAAACACTGACGCTGCTCCTGACCCTGTGCCTGCTCATGATCCCGCTGGGCATGGCGAATGCCGAAGAACGAAAAGACATCGTTGATACCGCCGTCGCAGCCGGACAATTCACAATTCTCGCCAAAGCTCTGGAACAAGCCGGCCTGGTGGACGCTTTAAAAGGGGGCGGACCGTTCACTGTGTTTGCGCCAACGGACGAGGCGTTTACCACCCTGCTGAAGCAACTGAATATTACAGCAGAGGAATTGCTTGCCCGCAAGGATTTGAAGGACATTTTGCTGTACCATGTGGCGCCTGGCAAGGTTCTGTCTACAGATCTCAAGGACGGCATGAAGGTAAAGACGCTGCAGGGCAGTGACGTAATCATCTCCACCAACCCCGTCAAGGTGAACGATGCAAATGTGGTGAAAGCGGATATTATGGCATCTAATGGCGTTATTCATGTCATTGATAAGGTACTGCTTCCCCCGCAAAACAGATAAACCGGCTGTTCAGTCGGCTTCCATATTGACCATCCTGCGGGATGGTTTTTTTTTGTAATTAGATTCCTTGTGCAACAGTTTCAAGGTGCCTAGGCCGGTATTGAATGATGACGCTCTTGATAATAAACAGGCCTGCCTGACAAAGGACATTAATTTGTTATTCAGTATACGCTTTTGTTATTTGGGTTTGAAGTGGCTGTAGATATAATCAAGATTAAGTTGTCTCGCGCTTGAAAACGCTTCCTAGCGAACTGCTTTGTGTACGATTGTGAGACAATAAAATGCATCTCTAAGGAGGATACAAATGTACAAATGCAAAACGAACATGGCGGCATTCCTTGTGATCATGATACTGATTACAATGCTAGCTCCACAAGGCTTAATAGACCGAGCGGAAGCGAACTCAGCTGTAGAAAGGATCAGCACGGATTTTGAGGACGGCACTCTCCAAGGGTGGGTAAAGCGTATTGGTGACGAGACCTTAAGCGTAACTAATGATGTCTACAATAACGGTCATTCAAGTATGTTGGTAGAGGGACGTCAAAGAACCTATTATGGTCCTAAGCTGGATTTGAAAGATCGCTTGCTACCGAATAAAGACTACCAGATATCTATGTATGTTCGTTTGAAGGAAGAACCGCAGGAGAATCAAACCCTCCAGTTGACGGTTTATAACAAGCATGAAACAGAAAATTATCTGGTGCCTGACCAGACAACAATTACTAAAGATAACTGGGATAAGTGGCACCGGCTAGAAGGCAGTTACCGATACAATAATTATCCATCCGATTTATTTCTTTATGTTGAAACGCCATACCGTACACCAGAGCCTATAGACACATTAGCATTTTATGTGGATGATGTAGTTATTGAGCCTGCTGCCCCCCTCACCATCGAACAGGGTATTCCGTCTTTGAAAGAAGTATATGCGGATGATTTCAAGATTGGAGCCGCTGCATACACCTGGCAGTTGGAGGGTTCATATGCAAAACTTTTGAAAAAGCACTTTAACAGTATCACAGCCACATATGAGATGAAGCCTAAATTTATCTCATTAGGAGAGGGGCAGTATAACTTTGAAGTAGCGGATCAGTATGTGAATTTTGCGGAAGATAATGAAATGGACATCAGAGGACATGCCTTGCTTTGGCATATTGATGCAGCAGAGTGGATGTTTACGGGCCCCAATGGCGAGCCTGCAAGCCGGGATCTACTGCTGCAGAGACTTGAAGAATATATTACTACGGTTATGCAGCGCTACAAGGGTAAAATTGATGCTTGGGATGTAGCGAACGAAGTCATAGCCGACAATGGCGGGGATGAAAATGGTCTGCGAATAACACCTTGGTATACACTGATCGGACCAGATTATATTGAAAAGGCCTTTGAATTTGCACGTAAGGCGGATCCGGATGCTAATCTGTACTATAACGATTATTATACTGAAGTTCCGTCCAAGAGAGAGCACATCTACAAGCTGTTAAAGACATTGAAGGAAAAAGATCTAATTGATGGGGTCGGCCTGCAGTCTCACCATTTGCTATATTCCCCTTCTATTGAAGAAGTTGAAAAGACGATCAAGCAGTATTCCGAGCTCGGTCTAGATATCCAAATTACGGAGCTGGATGTAGATTCCGGAGTCAGTGTAGATATGCCGCTGCCGGCAGACATTGAGGCGCGGCAGGGTCACCGTTACATGGAGCTCATGGAGGTCTACAAGAAATACAGGAATAATATTTCCTCTGTGACTATCTGGGGACTACAAGATGAGAAAAGCTACAATCGTCATGCCTTGCTGTTCGATAAGAAACTACAAGCAAAAGATGCCTATTGGGGTCTTGCAGACCCGTCCCGGTTGCCCGTGATTCGGCAACTGTCTACAGCTCTGTCTGGATCGCCGAATCAGACAGGAGCTGAGGATCCACTATGGAAAAAGGCCGTGAAATCTGAGATGGCCGTAAAGGATCATTTAAGTGCTTCGCATCAGATCTTTTGGGATTTAAATCATCTTTATATCAAAGTGGATGTTCAGGATAGCACAATCAATCCTGATGACAAAGTTGAGTTGTTTATTGACGAGCAAAATGCAATGTCCGGGTCATTGGAGCCGGCTGTTCGTAAGGTTGTTATACCGCGTTCAAACGAACGAACAGAGGAAGTACAGACGGTGGTTAGACCAAGCGCTGCCGGTTATACTGTTGAAGCAGTAATTCCTTGGACCACCATACAGGCTGAAGCTGGCAGCCTGATTGGGTTTGATGTTCGAGTTACAGATGACAGCGGATATCAACCCACGCAAATTTATTGGAACGACCGAACTCTTCAACAGGATACCGACACCAGTAGATATGGGATGATTCGTTTGGCCAGCATGCCGAAATCCGTAGAGGCTGTTCATGGAGCGCTCGTGATTGACGGAAAAAAAGAAGCTACCTGGGAGAAAGTGGAGCGGATTCAGGTCAACTTAACCAATGCGCCAAAAAGCGCTTCCGCAGAAGCGTGGACGATGTGGAATGATGATAGTCTGTTGATCTTTTTGGAAGTAAAGGACTCCCTACTTAAAGTGGATGCGCCTGAACCTTGGTATCAGGATTCTGTAGAAATTTTTTTGGATGAGAATCATCAGAGAACCGGATATTATCAAGGAGATGACAGTCAGTACCGTATAAATATCGATAACGTTCTTTCCTTTGCTGGTGGAGCCTCCGCAGACAGACTAGAAAGTGCTGTGATTCATACGGACGACGGCTATAACATGGAAGTGAAAATCCAGTTGGGTACAATAGTGCCAAAAGCAGACCAGTCTATCGGATTTGATATTCAGATTAATGACGATCAGGGCGGGGGCGTCCGTACTTCAAGCAAGTGGAACGATCCATCTAATGATTCGTGGCAAAATACATCTCAATTTGGTATTCTGACGTTCGTGGCACCAACACCAATACCAATACCAATACCAACACCAACACCAACACCAACACCAACACCAATACCAACACCAACACCAACACCAACACCAACACCGTCCGAACTTAATATTTTTAAAATCGGTGTTGTATCTAATGTGGCTGCAAAGATTGAGTCTCTGGTTAAACGTGCCAAAGGTTCAGGAACATCTCTCCTAATTGAACACATTATGGATCACTGGGCCGCGGATGTGATAGAGAAATTCATCCAGTTGGACGTAATTAATGGATATATTGATGGAACAGTCAAACCAGACCGGGCGGTGACCAGGGCTGAATTTGTGATGATATTGTCTAGACTTATGGATATATCGGGGACACAGCAGGTGGTTTTTAACGATACGAATAGGCATTGGGCCAACGTTCCGATTGCTGATTTCGCAGCGGCTGGAATTATTGAGGGATATAAGGATGGCAGCTTTAGACCTAATCAATCGATCACCCGTGAGGAAATGGTGGTCATCTTGTCCCGAATCATAGATCTGTATAATCTTCCGAGAGCTTCAGAAGTTAAGGTCTTTACGGACCTACAGAATTCCTATGCATCAGAGGTTATTAAACAGGCTGCCGAGTCCGGACTCATAAAGGGGAAGGTAGATGACAGGTTTGCTCCTAAAGCCGACACTTCGCGCTCAGAAGCACTTACGGTTATTTATAACCTCCTCAATATGGATCCGGAGATTAAAGCACTGCTTGAGCAGTTAAACTAATTCTTACTGCGTAAACGCTCCTACATAGATGGACTTGAGATAGAACAGGTTCATCAGTGTGGGGGCGTTTTTATGTCGTTGTAAGGTTTAATTGAATACCTGTGATATCAACAATTTGTTATGAATGCTTTCAAATTATCGTGTAACTGAAATTACAGAAACGTTAAGATTAATGTATAAGAAAGGTTAACTATGGTTGGTTCAGAAAGGAAATATGCTTATGCAACAGACAGATTTATTAAATCATGAAAGAGCAAGTGCTAACAGTACGATGCAGGCTGATTCAACTCGGAAAGGCTCGAAATGGAGAAGGACGATTGTACTCGATATGATGCTTTTTCCAGCGTTGATTCTGACGTTCATTTTTTCGTACATCCCCATGGCCGGATTAGTAATGGCTTTTCAAAACTATAAGCCGGCACTAGGTATGACGGGTTCTGAATGGATTGGTCTTGAGCATTTCGAATTTTTGTTCAGCATTCCCGAGAACGTTCAGGTCATTTGGAATACGGTTATTATCGCCGGACTGAAGATGATTGTAAATTTAGTCGTTCCATTTATATTTGCTCTCCTTTTAAATGAAATCAGGAAAGCCTTTTTCAAAAAAATAGTTCAAACCATCGTTTACATGCCTCATTTTTTGTCTTGGGTACTTGTCGGAGGAATCCTAATTGATTTGCTTGCTCAAAATGGAGGTCTTGTCAACCAGACCTTAGCAGGAGTTTTCGGTATAGAGCCAATCTTCTTTTTGGGAGACGGAGACTGGTTTCGCTTTGTCGTGGTAGTAAGTGATGTTTGGAAGGAGTTTGGATTCAATACCATCGTGTTCCTCGCCGCACTAGCTGGCATCAATCCTGCACTATATGAGGCGGCAGAGGTAGACGGAGCTGGAAGATGGCAGCAGACCTGGGCAATCACGATTCCTTCAATGCTACCTATCACAATCGTAGTTGGAACACTTGCTCTTGGTAACATCCTAAATGGAGGCTTCGATCAAATCTTTAATTTGTATAATGCTCTCGTATATGACAAAGGAGATATCATTGATACCTTTGTCTACCGTTACGGTATTATCGGAGGGAAATTCAGTTTTTCAACCGCTGTGGGTCTTTTTAAATCTATTGTCAGCTTTGTCTTGATCGTAATCGCTTATCGGATGGCCTATAAACTAGCGAATTACCGCATTTTTTAGAGAGGAGGCCATAAACGAGTGTATCATAAATCAAAATCCTACAAGACATTTGCAGTGTTTAACGTTGTTTTATTAATTGTAGTTTCACTGATTTGCATCATTCCGTTGATCCATATTCTAGCTGTATCATTCAGTGGCAAGGCTGCAGCGAGTGCAAACCTGGTCAAGCTGTGGCCGGTGGATTTCACATGGGATGCGTATGTGAAGACTATAGCGAATGAAAATTTTATAAGGTCCATTTGGATTACCGTTCAACGTACCATTTTAGGCACCGCGGTAGGTATGCTAATCGTTATCTTTGCGGCATACCCATTGTCCAAGGAAAACAGCAGCTTTAAACGAAGAAATATCTATATTTGGTATTTTGTATTCACCATGCTGTTCAGCGGAGGCTTAGTTCCTTTCTATATGTTGATCCGAAATCTAAATCTGTTGAACACGATGTGGGTTCTGATTCTTCCTGGTGCGGTTTCCGTATGGAACATGATTCTGCTCCTTAATTTTTTTCGAGGGATCCCCAAAGAAATGGAAGAGGCTTCCTTGATTGATGGCGCAGGTCATCTCCGGACACTTATCAGTGTATATCTTCCCATATCCACACCCGCTCTGGCTACATTATCTCTATTTACTCTAGTCGGGCACTGGAATTCATGGTTTGATGGTCTGTTGTTCATGACCGATTACGAGAAATATCCACTGGCCTCATACTTGCAGACAGTTATAGTGCAGCAGGATTTTAGTAAAGTATCTGTCCGCCCAGAGGATTTGGAGAACATTTCGCAAAGAACCGTGAAAGCAGCTCAAATTTTTATTGGTATGGCGCCTATCCTGCTTGTTTATCCGTTTCTGCAACGGTTCTTTGTGAAGGGGATCGTGCTCGGGGCTGTAAAAGAATAATGTGTTTTAAGTAAGTGCACTTTGAAAGGAGGTGAGGCATTAGATCTATGAGATTAATTGAATGATATCCTACATTTCTTTACACCTGTATTTACACGTTCTAAATGTATAAGTTTAATTAGGGGGTTCGCAAAATGGCAAAAAAGATGAAAACGACGATAATGGCATTACTTGCAATGGTTATGCTTTCCAGTGCCCTGGTCGGTTGCTCTGGAAACAGCGAAAAAAAACCTGAAGATGTAAGTACTGGAGAAGAAAGTTTCTATTCGGCTCCTTTTGAAAATGGTAAGTATACAGAGCCGGTAACGATAACTACTGTATTTCCGATTCAGAGTAACGTGAAATTTAAAAACGGGGAAAATATTGAAAATAATGTGCACACCAAGTGGGCAAAAGATACCTTTGGTATTGATATTAAATATCTTTGGACCGTCACCGAACAAAACAATGCATATGAAACCAAGTTGCGTCTCATGTTGACCGCCGGCGAAAAGATGCCTGACATTGTAGTATATCGTGGGAACTCTGCTCTCATTGCGGACCTCATTGATAGCGGACAATTCACGGATGCAGGCGAATTGTTTGATAAGTATGCCTCGGATTCCTACAAGAGTGCGATGGCGCAGCACCCAGAAGTGTGGAATCCATTGATGAGAGATGGAAAAAGAATGGGCATCCCTATTTTGGAGAATGCCTACAACAACGATCCTGTCATGTACATTAGAGAAGACTGGCTGAAAAAACTAAATTTAAAGGCTCCAACCAATTTAGCTGAGCTTGAGGCGGTAATGGACGCTTTTACAAATCAGGATCCAGATGGGAATGGGAAAAAAGACACAAATGCTCTATCGGTAGGCTTCAAAAATAATCTGAATACATGGATGTCTGACTCCGGATGGATCTTTGGTATGTTCGGAGCCATGCCAAACCAGTGGAACAAGACAAAAGATAATAAACTGGCATATGGCTCTGTACAGCCAGAGATGAAGCCTGCACTTCTAAAAATGCAGGAATGGATGGAGAAAGGTTATATTTCTGCTGAATCCGGACTTTATGATGAAGTTAAGGCTACGGAGGCTTTCGCCGCAGGCAAATCCGGTATTATTGTGGGCCCATACTGGATGACAGGCTGGCCGCTTCCAGATTTGAAGTCTAACGTTCCTGATGCAGAGTTTAAGGCGTATCCTCTTCCAGCTGGACCTGATGGAAAAATTGGACGTCATGGTACAGCAATCAGCAGCGGCGCAGTATTCATTAACAAAGATATGAAACATAAGGATGCTTTCTTTGTATACCAAAACTACTTATTTGATTACTGGGCAAATCCGAACGGAGAGATCTTTGGCAATGGATTTGCTAAAGGCTATGATTATGATTTGGGTCCAAACGGTGAAGTATACAGAGAACAGCAGAGCGACAAAATTCCTGGCGGTTGGGTGGATGCAATTCGCTATACGCTTACCTTTGATGGAGCAATTATTCCGGACTTATTGATGAATACCTTGGCGAAGCTAGCAGATGGAGCCGAGCCAACAAACCAGTATGAGAAGGTTCTATCAGAACGTCTCCCTGAGCAGATTCAAGCAGCCAAGATTGTCGTTGAACAGAAAGACGCTGTTATGCAGGAAATGTTTACAGGTGCACCAACAGAGACTCAATTGTCCCGTGGTGATATGCTGGGCAAGCTGGAGAAGGAAGTTCTGAACAAAATTATATACGGCAAAGCCTCTATTGACGAATTTGACGCCTTTGTGGAAAAATGGAAGTCTAGCGGTGGTGAAAAAATTAACGAGGAAGTAAACGCTTGGTACCAATCGGTCCAAGTTCCAAAGTAAAAGGTAAGAAAGGGCAGCCGCTATGGCTGCCCTTAATGCTCTATGATCAACTACAAACATTAGGGGGAATTATTCGTGATAACTAAATTGTCCATATTTCAGAAACTTTTTTATTTCCTTCTGTTTATGGTGGCGATTTTTGTTATCGCTTTCTGGTACATAAATAGTCTAAATCTTAAGGTCATTCAGACTGAAGTTAACAAGAACAAAATGAATGATATGCGCTTCATAACTGCTCAGCTTACAACACAATTTGACCAAGTACTTGTAAACACGATGACGCTTTCATACGACTCTATGGTAAGGAGTTTTCCTTATATCTTAAAATCAGGTGATAAATATGCGAGGTACGAAATAAAGGCAGCCATAATGGATAAGTTGGCTTTAAATTCAGCAACAACGTCGTGGAACAATACCGTAATCCTTTATTATCCTAATGAAAAAGAGATGGTCTCATCAGTAAATTCCTTAAGCTTCAGTACATATAAGCTCCCAGATTCGAAGCGTCATGAGTGGACTCTTCATATAGAGGACCATGAATCAGGCTATTATTCCTATATTATGCGCAGTCATTTCAGCCCACTCCTGATTGAAGTTAGAATATCTTTGGAGAACATAACCAAAATAATGGATCAGTATAATTCTGGAAATTCAATGGTTTACGATGTTGGTAAAAACACATTTATCCATAAGAAGAAGGGTCTCCCTGATGATTCATATCAAACGATTGGAGACAATATTATCGGTCAAAGCGGCTCTTTTGTGCTGAAAAATCAGGGAACAGATTACGTGGTCACCTACATAAAGTCCGACAAGCTCAATCTTTATTTTCTGGATTATCATTCGAGAAGTCAATATACTAAACAGATCTTTCGCAACAATCAGTATTTTTTCTGTGCTGTTATGATTGTAATGATCGGGGTCATCTTCTATAGCCTGCTGCTTCGAAGGCAGGTTCAGCAGCCTGTACGTGCGCTTCGGACCGCGATCAATCGCTTTGATAACGGTGATCTATCAAGTCGCGTCGTAAGCCTGGAATCTAACGAATTTTCAATGCTTGGGAATTCATTTAATCGTATGGCTGAGAATACCCAAAGACTGATTGAACAGGTACTCCTCATTGAAATTGAAGTAAAAGAAGCCAAACTAAGACAATATCAGGCTCAGATCAATCCACACTTTTTGTTTAATTGCTTGAATTATATTCAAAGCAAGACCAGCGTCAAGGACTACGAGTCTGTTACTGCAATGACGCTTCACCTAGGAGCTTATTGCCGCTACATACATAAAATCGAGCTGGTTGATTCTACCTTGCTGGATGAGGTTGCATTTGTTAAGCATTTCCTATCCATTGTTCAGCTACGTAAACGTGAAATCGCCTTTGAAATTCATATTCCAGAAAGTTTATATGATGAGCGAGTGCCAAGGATGATTCTCCAGCCATTGGTGGAGAACTGCGTAAAGCATGGAATTGAGCCGGGATTACAGCCAGGTATTGTTTCATTAAGAGCCGAACCTATGAAGCATGGATTCCAAATTGTTATTTCGGATAATGGGGAAGGCATGACGGAAGAGAGAAAGGTGGCTATTCAACGACACATGGAAGAGGTTATACCACAGGATGGAGCCTTGGGTGCCGGAATCCGAAATGTACACCAGCGCCTGCGTTTATATTATGGGAAGGGTTCAGGTCTGATCATTGAATCAACACATTCAAAGGGAACTAGTTACCGAATCCAGATTCAGAAAGGCGATGATAAGTATGCTGCAGATTCTATTAGTTGATGATGAACAGTATGTAGTAGACGATTTGAAAGTCGCTTTCCCGTGGACAGAGTTTGGAATCGGTAAGGTGCATAAGGCCTATTCTGGGCTTCAAGCTACAAAGATCCTACAGGAGCAACCTGTTGATATCCTTATTACCGATATCGCTATGCCGGGGATGAATGGCTTAGAATTAGTTGGTTTTGTTAAAGAAAATCATCCCCAGACCAAATGCATTCTGCTTACAGGCTTCTCCGATTTTGAATATGCTGTAGAAGCACTCAAGAATGGGGTGCTGGAATATCTGGTCAAGCCGTTAGATCAAACACAGCTGCGGATGACACTTGATTCTACGGTTCGAAAGATTCATGAAGAGCTGACGATGGTCGCTTCGTTGGAGCGTGCAAAGCTGGCCTTCAAAGAGCACCTGCCAATGCTCAAGGACAAGCTGTTGAGTGAGTTGGTTCAAGGGAAGAAGTTTCAAGTGGATGAGTTGGCGAAAAAAATGATCAACTACAACATTTCAATCCAGGAACGAGACTCCGTTTATTTGATTCTGATTCGATTGGAAGAGCGTTTTACCAATTACGGCACTGACAGTCAGATGTTATTCGAATACGCTATCATTAATATCGCAGAAGAAATTTTTGGAGATAGCTTTGTCCTTTGGCAGTGCCGGGACCCTTACGAATATTTGGTGTTTCTCCTTAAGTACAAGGAAGAAGGCAGGGATCTGAGTAAAGAACAGGTTCTGAAGCAGCTTAACAACAAGGCGGATCAATTATATTTCAACGTCAATGAATATTTAAAGGGGGGCATTTCGGTTGTCATATCTTTCCCGGGATTATTCACTCAAGATGTGCGGAAGATGTATGAGGATGCCGTTTATGCACTGAAACAACAGGTCGGTAACCGGCAAGGATATCTGCTATCCGTGGGAGGTAGTCCGAAACAGACTATTGTACAGCCCTTAAGAATTCTATATGAGCCTCCGACACTCACTCATCTGCTGGAGACGGGGCAGTGGGATGGCTTTAAGGAACGACTTGAGCGTATTAGGCAGGAATACGATAGCTGGAACGGATGCAGTGAAGAATATTTTGAAGAGATCCGAAGCCTGCTGCTCTCTTCCTTTCATTACATTGCCCATAAAAATCAAATGCTGTTATCAGATCTGGTAGGGTATGATCGAATGCACAAATCTTCGTTTCGCTCTATGGAGCAACTGATCCGATGGGGAGAAGAGGTTGCCGATCTTATAAAGGACCAACTTGAAATCGATACGCAGACCAACCAGCAAAAGGTGATTCAGGAAATCCGCAGCTTTTTAGATCGGAGCTATGCAGATGCCAGCCTTCAGACCGCAGCTGATCATGTCTCTCTACATCCCTCTTACGTGTCGAGACTGTTCAAACAGCTTACAGGGAGCAGCATTAGTGATTACATTCATAAAGTCAAGATGGAGCGAGCTTTAGCGAAGCTCAAAGACTCGGAGGCCAAGGTGTATGAGATTTCCGAACAGCTCGGTTATTCTAATTCACAGTATTTTATCAAAGTGTTCAAGGACGAATTCGGTATGACACCACAGGATTATCGTGCCAAGATAGGCTTTTAACAGAATGACCATTTCTGAATACCGAGCTGCAATCCTTATAAAATCGTCATAGAAGCTATTTATTTGTTATAGTGACAGTGTATTGACAGGGTTACAATTATAATACGGATTAAATATCCCAGTTACATTAAGGAAATTATTAAAACAGATTGGAGATGTGAGCAAAATGAATAAAAAATGGTTGGTTGCTCTTTGTTCTTCACTAGTTCTACTGGCTTCACTGGCTGGTACGGTTTTTGGTGCAACTACGTTATGGGAACCGCTGACTTCCCATAATTCACAGAAGTGGGAGATGTCAAATGGATGGTCTAACGGCTCCATGTTTAATTGTACCTGGCGGGCCAACAATGCAATTATTACAAGCAATGGAAAACTAAGACTATCAATTACAAGTCCTTCTAAAGATAAATTTGATTGCGGGGAGTACCGCTCCAAGGACAAGTATGGTTATGGACTGTACGAGGTAAGGATGAAGCCTGCCAAAAACACAGGAGTTGTATCCTCCTTCTTTACGTATACGGGTCCGTCGGATGGCACACAGTGGGATGAGATCGATATTGAATTTTTAGGTAAGGATACGACGAAAGTGCAGTTCAATTATTTTACCAACGGTGTGGGCGGCCATGAAAAAGTGATTGAATTAGGCTTTGATGCATCTCAGAGCTACCATACGTACGCTTTTGACTGGCAACCAGGGTCTATTACATGGTATGTAGATGGGGTTAAGAAACACACAGCAACGTCTAATATACCTAAAACTCCTGGGAAAATCATGATGAATCTATGGAATGGGACCGGAGTGGATGATTGGCTTGGGGCATACAACGGTGCTACTCCTTTATACGCTTACTACGATTGGGTTAGATACACAAGTAATTAGTGAAAGTAAGAAAGCCTCATGGCCAAGTAATTCGGCTGTGAGGCTTTTATATGTGTGCCACGTATGGTACATAGCTAGGCGGTGAAGGCCGCTATGGGGGCTGGTTGTTGCCAACCATTAGCCAAGGGCAAGAGAGGGGAAACCTTACATACGGTTTGATGATGAGCTGTAATGTACAGCCCTTTACTCTAGAGGAGGACGTAGGTCATGAATGATTTCTTGAATACGCAGAGACCCGCTGTTCTGAAGTGAACTTCGTACTGAAAATTATACTCTTCCAACTTTACCTTTTATGCTTGGCTTGCGGTCATGTGGTGAGGGATATTAGTGCTTGTTTCCCCGAATGCTGGAGTCAATTCCTCCGTTCACGATCACGTTATCAACAAAATATGAAATTATGAGAAATAAAGTTGCACTTTTTGTTCTCATTTTATAGGTTACAATAAAAGGGAGAAATGTTCAAAGGAGTGTAGTGGCTGATGAGAGATCCAGCGCCTTGGCAGAAGCGTTACGACATGATGTTGGGAATGGCGATCCTGCTTGGTACGATTGGCCAATATTTGTTTGTGAACCGCGTACCTGGAATATCCGTTCCGATCTTCACGCTGTTACTGTATATCTATTTCTTCTATGTAACGAAGGGAAGGCGAGGAGGCTTCGACCGGTGGCGGGGTCAATCCAAGACGGGCTGGCTGTTATTTGTCCCAATTGGTCTCCTTGCGCTCTCATTTGCTATATTCGACAATAAGCTCTTTCGTATTCTAAACCTCGGGGCGCTGCTCATCCTGCTCGTCGGGCAGACGATGCTGCTGACCAGGGGAGGCTCCGAGCCATGGTACAGACTCAAATTCGCGGGGGAGCTGCTCAAGCAATGGCTGATCACGCCTTTGGCCCATCTGGGAGCGCCATTCGGCATATTGGCTGACTGGCTGAGGGTAGGGGATGAGGGCAGCAGAACGCGGGGCAATCTGGGCAAAGTGGGTCTTGGCTTGCTGATCGCGGCGCCGCTTCTGCTTGTTGTCATTGTGCTGCTTGCATCGGCAGATGGCATCTTCCTGTCTTGGCTTAACCGGCTTCCGACATGGCTCGAAGGGGGTTCAGTGGAGAACAACTTCCTTCGTTTCCTGTTCGCGGCCTGTACAGCGATCTATCTCTTCTGTTATGTATGGGGGCTGATGTTCAAAAGGGAACGTCGCGCCAGCGCCTTGACGCAAGAAGCGGCAGGTATGCCGGCGTCTGCGCTTCAGCCAGCTCAACCTGCAGGCGACGGCCAAACCGGTCAAGCTGGTCAAACCAGCACTGCGCTGGATCCCATCGTAGCAGCAACCGCGCTGATCAGCGTCAATATTGTATATGTTTTGTTCGCGGCTATTCAGTTCACGTATCTGTTCGGAGCGGCCGATGGCTTGCTGCCTGAGGGCACCGCATATGCGGAATATGCGAGAAGAGGGTTCGCTGAGCTTGTGTTTGTTGCGCTGATCAACATTTGCGTGCTGTTAGTCGGGCTTCATTTTGTCCAACAAGGAAGTCAGGTCCTCGAGCGTCTGCGCAAGCTTCTGTTGACCGTCTTAATGGGCTGTACGCTTGTCATGCTGGCATCCGCTTATAGCCGCATGTCTCTGTACGAGGAGGCTTACGGGTATACGCAGCTTAGACTGCTGGTGCACGGCTTTATGATTTTCCTCGGCATATTGATGGTAGTGGCTATCGCGAGGATCTGGTACCGTTGGTTTTATTTGGCCAAAATATATGTTGCGCTAGGCGTAGCGGCTTACGTTATCATGAACTATATCAATCTGGACGCGCGGATCGCGTTTAACAATATCGAACGTTACGAAGCAACGGGCCAAATCGATTTGTATTATTTGTCCACGTTGTCCGCTGATGCGGCTCCTGCGCTGGAGAAGCTGGAACGCGAGCATCCGGAGCTTGAAGGCGTTGCTGGCCTGCTGGAAGAAATGCGGCGTCAAGCGGATGAACGCAAGCATTGGCAGTCCTGGAGCCTATCGCTTCAGAAGCTGAGAAACGGATAATATCCGGCCTTCTCGCTGGGAGGGAGAGAGATGAAGAGGAAGAAACGACGGGGTTGGCTATATTTGATTATCGTGGCGGCGGTTATGCTCGTATTCTTATACGCGGAGAATAACTGGATTGGAGTAACAACCTATAAGATCGCGTCTCCTAAGCTGCCGAATGGGGCAGAAGGATACAGGATCGTGCAGCTGTCGGATCTTCATAGCAAGGAGTTCGGACGCGACCAGAGACCGTTGCTGCGGAAGGTGGAGAAGCTGGCGCCGGATCTTATCGTCGTCACAGGGGACTTGACGGACAGCAGCCACTTCGATGCGGAAGCAAGCCTTGGGATGATGAAGGGAGCCGCCGAAATCGCGCCTGTGTATTACGTCAGTGGCAATCATGAATTTGCTACGATGGGATACCCTGAGCTGGAGGAGCGTCTGCGGGGGATCGAGGGTATTCATATTTTGCAGAACGAGCATGTCATCCTTCCTGTGGGGGAAGGCGCCATTCGGCTGGTCGGCGTAGACGATCCTATCTTCAACCGGGTGGAGGACAGCGACGTTGACAAAATAACCGCTCATCTGGAGGAAGCCCTCGCAGGCATCGAACACTCGGAGGCGTTTACCCTCCTGCTGTCCCACCGGCCGGAGCTGTTCCAGGTATACGCCGATTACAGCATGGACCTTAGTCTGTCGGGTCACGCACATGGCGGCCAGTTCCGCGTCCCGTTCGTCGGCGGCGTGTACGCCCCGGAGCAAGGCTTCTGGCCCGAGTATTCCGAGGGCCTCCACCAGCTTGGCAGCTCCCAGCTTATTATTAGCAGAGGACTCGGCAACAGCACATTCCCGCAGCGGATCTTCAATCGTCCAGAGATTGTGCTGGTTGAGCTGAGCCGAGCCGCTGGATAGTCCATGTCACTCGCCAGGCGGCAAAAGAGGCGGCTGTACCCGTTGGAAACGCCAATTCGTCCGCATATCCCTCAGCATACGGTATAGTAACGAATGGTATGGGATCGGATTGGAGCGCTTAAGCGGGAGAGGAAGTGAAGCGGATGTTCGGATGGTGCTGCAAGGTTGTCGTCGTCAAAAATCAAGGCACCATTATTTTCGGCAATATTAAGGAATACGCGCCGAGCACGAATTCCGTCACGAGCGGCGAGTCCTCGGGCAGCGAGCAGGGCAGCGAAAACACAGAAGCAGGCGTCAGCGGCAGATCGAGCCGCAAGAGAAGGCGCGGAGGACCTCGGGTTTGCCGCAAGAAGCTCGGGAAGCAGCGCGTACTGCGAGGCAGAACGGGGAAAAGCTTGACTTACTGGACATGCGGGGAATAATTAGAAGGGTGGAGCATTCCAAGCTAAACTCACAAAATATACCGAATGAAGGCGGTCTGCTTAACTGGCTGCTGTTCTTGAAAAGCGAGGATACAACTAACTGGGAGGTGTTGAAAGTGAATGAACCAACTTTGGGTAAAGCGATGACTGCATTGGAATATCTCAGTCAAGATGCAGAAGCACGTCGCATGTACGAGATGAGACAAAAAGCTCTGCATGATGAAGCTTCCATGCTAGAGGGTGCAAGAGCAGAAGGGGAGTCTTTCGGTAATCTAAAAGGAAAATTGGAAGTTGCCGAGAACATGTTATCTAAAGGAATGGACTTAGCAATCGTAGCAGAACTGACAGGACTTTCAACAGAGCAGTTAGAACAACTGAGACGAACACATTGAAAGCTTAGCTTAGGCTGTGTGGGACTAACTCCTTCGCAGCCTTTGTTATGAATTGGAATATACTTAGCGGCTGCTTCAAACTCTATATAACGGAACCAAGTCAAATAATATATTTTTCCAATCAGATAAGTGCCGCATACCCTTACGCCGTTAGGGTAAAAAAAGGGACCCGCTGCAACGGGCAGCGGGCCAAAGTGTTTATATTATAAAAAAGGGGGTCGAGTTCTATTATAGGCTCCCTACATTAAAGAGCGATGAATGAAAGATTTCATTTGTATTACAAATTATTGGATGGCTATTCCAAGTTGTTGTTGTGACAAAAATACATAAAGGCAGGAGTCACTATGCGAACAATCTTCACATTCATCATGATTGTATGTCTGTTGTCGGCCTGCGGCGCCAGCTCTGACAGCCGCAATACGAACGAAGGGGCGCCCTCGCCTTCGAAGCAGGCTGAAGAAGTTATGACCCATTCCCCGGAGCCGCAGCCAGCAGAGGTGGAGAAGGCGGTTGAAGCACCTGAGACACTGAATCAAGCTAAGGATGTCTACGCGCTCATCCCTTCAGGTTGGGAAGTGTTGGATAAGGATGGTCCGGTCATCGCCCAGGGGGATCTGAACAAGGATGGCATCCAGGATACGGCTATGATTATTGAGGCGCAGGATAAAGGCGGGCAGGAGGCGCCTCCGCGCGCCTTGCTCATCGCCTTCGGATCGTCGGTCGGCGAATTCTCGCTCTCCATCTTGGCGGACCAAGTCATTCTGAAGTCCGATGAAGGGGGCGTATGGGGTGATCCCTTGGAGTCGCTGGCTATCGATCGAGGCTCAGTTGTCGTCAGCCATTATGGCGGAAGCAACTGGAGATGGTACAGCAAATACCGATTCCGGTATCAAGACGGTGATTGGTATTTGATCGGAGCGACGAAGGGCGAATCTTTTACGGGTGATGGGTCGCAGAGGGAAGAGGATGAGAACCTGCTGACCGGAGATTATATCATAACGACTACGGATGAGAAGGGAAAGGTAACAACGGAGCAGGGCAATAGAGGGAAGCAGGGGCTAATTAAGCTGGCAGACTTCGATATCCGCAACCGATGAAAAAAAGGCGTCCTCTGAGGCTTGGAGGACGCCTTTTTGCTCCGTCTTACAGCTTGCTACTCCCGCGAAATAATCAGCTTCAGCTGGCCGTCCAGCTCGTACGGACCGAAGTCGACCGGCAGGATCAGATGATCGCCTTTGTTCAGCTTATATTCGTTGTCCAGCACGCGTAGGTAGCCGCTGCCTTCAATGACGCTGACAAGCGTATATTTTTTGTTCGCCGGAATTTCTGTTTTGCCGGAAATGTCCCATTTCTCCACGGTGAAAAACGAATTCGAGACAAATGTGGTCTGGACAATGCCTTCGCGTTCTGCGGCGAAGTACTTGGCGGGCTCGTACGCCTGCGGGATCGTTGTGACGTCGATCGCTTTCTCGAGATGAAGCTCTCGCAGGTTTCCATTCTTGTCACGGCGGTCGTAATCGTACACCCGATACGTCGTGTCGGAGCTTTGCTGCGTCTCCAGCACAACGATGCCCTTGCCCAGAGCATGGATTGTGCCGCTCGGGACATAGAAGAAGTCGCCAGCCTTCACCGGTACCTTCGTAAGCAGCTCATCCCACTCGCCGTTCTCGATCATCTGCCGCAATTGGTCCTTGGAGACCGCTTCATGGCCATAGATGATCGCGGCGCCCGGCTCCGCGTCCACGATATACCAGCATTCTGTTTTGCCCAGCTCGCCGTTCTCATGCTCGCCCGCATAGCTGTCATCGGGATGCACTTGAACCGACAAATCGTCGGAAGCGTCCAGCAGCTTCGTGAGCAGAGGGAACACCTTGGCATTGGAACGGAACAGCTCCTGGTGCGAGGACCAAAGCGTGCCTAAAGGCATGCCGGCGTAAGGCCCGTCCTTGACGATGCTCTGGCCGTTCGGATGCGCGGAGATTGCCCAGCACTCTCCCGTATTATCCGATGGGATGGAGTAGCCGAACAGCTCCTGAAGCTTGGTTCCGCCCCAAATTCGTTCCTGGAACACGGGCTGCAAAAAAATCGGTTGATTCGTATTCATAAAAGCTAACACTCCTCTTCTAATATGAGATATGAACAAGGGCCGCCGCGCCGATCAGACCGGCATCCTGGTGAAGGGCGGCAGGCAGGACGGGCGTATTCCGCCCGGATGGGTTCAGCGCGTTGCGGCTAATATAACTGCTGACGGCCTCGAATAATGGCGCTCCGATCTGGGAGACGCCGCCTCCAATAACGAGCAGCTCTGGGTCAAAGGTGTTAATAAGCGTCACGCAGCCGACTCCTACATATTCGAATACTCGGCTCACCAGCTGCTCCATGTCGGGGTGCTGTCCCGAGAAGGCCAGCTCGAATGCTTCCTTGGAGGTGACTGGACGACCCAGCAGCTCGCTTGCTTCTCTAGCAATCGCCGTGCCTGAAGCGATGTATTCGAAGCAGCCCCGTTGTCCGCAGACACAGGTGCCTCCGGCCGGGTCGACGACCATATGCCCGATATCCCCAGCATTGCCGGTTGCTCCGGTCATAAGCCGTCCATGGCTGTAGATGCCGGCTCCAATGCCAGTGCTGATCGTAATGAAAACGAAGTGATCTGCAGCTTTCGCCGCGCCGACCCACTTCTCCGCAAGCGCTGCGGCTGTAGCGTCGTTCTCCAGCACGATTGGGGCCGTGAAGTGCTGCCGGAATGCCTCGACGACAGGAAAGCCCCACCAGCTGCGAAGATTGGGAGGCTCGGCGATCTGTCCCAGCTTCGTGTTCAGAGGACCGGGAGCGCCGATGCCGATGCCTTGCAGGTCGCCAGGCTTCAAGCCTTGCTCTGACAGCAGCGCCATAGCGGCATCGGCCATACGCCCTACCATTTGTTCCGGTGTAATCGTAAGATCCGTAACAAGCGAGGTTTTGGATATGATCCGCCCGTCAGAGTCAACGAGACCGATAGCGGTTTTGGTGCCGCCAATATCGATTCCTAACGCAAATTTCACTAGGTTCCCTCCTGATGGTCAATCTACAACTTGACAAACTTGACAGAATTATTATTTGTAAAGTAAAGTTGCGTTAAGTTTACCATGTTTCGAAGGGATTGAAAAGAACGATGGCGCGCAAAAAAAAGGTATCGATGCAGGATATCGCAGACCGCCTGAACATTTCGAAAAATGCCGTATCGCTTGCCCTGCAGGACAAAAGGGGCGTCAGCGAAGAAATGAGGTATCGGATTCTGCAGACGGCCAGGGAACTGGGCTACGGGGCTTACGCGGAGAAAGCGGCAGTTGGCGGTAATGTGCTGGTGCTTGTGCCGGAGCGAATTATGGGCTATCAGGATAACGATCATTTCCGCTTCTATCATGACATGATCTGGGGGCTGGAGAAGAGCATTCGGAAGCGAGGGCTTAGCGCGGTTATAGTGCCCATCGCCGTGGAGATGGAGAAGGGGCTTCAATTGCCCCGGCATTGCGAGGAGATCGACTATATAGGTATTTTGTTGTTCGGCATTGCAGAGAAAGAGTACGCAAGAATAGTGTGGGAGCGGGATGTGCCCCTCGTCATGATCGACTCCTACCATCGGGAGCTGCCTTGTCCGGTTGTCGCCACCGCCAATATTGAAGGCGCTTATGAAGCTGTCGCTGCGCTTATTCGTTCCGGACATCGAGAGATCGGATTTATTGGTTCCGCCAACCTGACAACCAGCCATGAAGAGCGCTGGCTGGGCTATTGGAGCGCGATGCGGCAGCATGGTCTTGCGGTGAATGCAC
Organism: Paenibacillus sp. PL2-23; assembly: GCF_040834005.1. Taxonomy (NCBI): domain Bacteria; kingdom Bacillati; phylum Bacillota; class Bacilli; order Caryophanales; family Paenibacillaceae; genus Paenibacillus; species Paenibacillus sp. PL2-23. The sequence continues at coordinate 4,578,270 of NZ_CP162129.1, read as the reverse complement.
GGGCTGTGCTGACGGATTCCGCGGGTTTTTATAACACGGAGCGGGAAATAGCCCATTTTCTGAATGGCTTAGAGGCGTACCCGACCGCTTTCTTCTGCGGGAACGACCGGATCGCTTATTTGCTTGCGAATGAGCTACGGACGCGGGGGCTGGGGGTGCCGGAGGAGGTATCAATTATCGGCTTCGACGATCTGCAATACGAGGAGAACGGCGGACTCGGCATGACGACGATGCGGGTGGAGAAGGAGCGTATGTGCGAGGCGGCGGCGGAAATGCTGCTCTCGCTGAAGGGCGCGCCGTCTAGGGAGATGCTGCGGATGTATATCCCGCCGACGCTTGTCGTTCGGGGGTCGGTGAGACGGATCAAGGATTGGGATTGGCAGTAGCGGACATTGTGTCTCCTTAGCGGCTGCCTTTTGAACACTTATGGGCGTAATGGACAATCCCGCATTCAACGAAATACCGGCAGTGCTGGAGAAGCCTCGCTGTACGTGCTGACGGTCAACACCTTGCTCTCATTCAACGTAGCGAAAAAAACCTCCTCCATCGTTAGTCCCTCCCCCTTCAGCTCGCGCTCCAGCCATTCCTCGCTCACCCCCATCGCTTCCAGCGTATGCCGCTGAGCTTTGCCTTCCTTAATGACGGCATAAGCGAGGCCAAGAGCAGCGTTCGGGATTCCCAATATAGCAGGTGTCGAGTGCTGGTTCTCGGCCTTCTTCAGCACACTCAGCTCCCCGTTTCCTTCCAGAACCGCAATTTCCACAACCGCAGGATCGAATATACCCTGCTCCCTCAGCAATCGTAATATATCGTCGACGCTGTATTGCAGCTTTTTCAATTTACCACGCAGCAATTGGCCTTTATGTACAACGATGGCAGGCTCGAACGTAACCAGCTTGCCGAATTTGCGCGATTTGATCAATAACACAGAAAACAGCTTCTGCAAAACGCCGATGGCAGCAATAGCAATTGCGGTATGCAGGTGCTCAATCTTGGGATCTGCGATATCGGCGCCTATCACCGAGCCGAGGGAGAGGAAGATCAGGAAGTCGAAGATTGGAAGCTGCCCGATCGATCTTCTTCCCATAAACAAGGTGACGACTAGAAGAAGCGGGTAGATGGTATAGATACGGCCAAGCACGAGCAAAGTATCATTTAGGATAGACATCAATCGGCTCCTTCGACAAAATTTGTAATGTCTTACCACTATCCAATATATGGTGTCAAGGATTGTCGCAAAATATTCATATATTAATAAATTGTAAAATCGTCAAACTGATCTATAATGGAAAGGGTTACTGTAAAAATCGCGAAGTAAACGGGAGGTTGCGGAGTGGACTGGCAGGATATTTTATTTAAGTTTGTCGGGGGCCTGGGCATATTCCTGTTCGGCATCAAGTACATGTCGGACGGACTGCAGAAGACAGCAGGTGACAAGATGAGGGACTTGCTGGCAAGGTATACCTCAAACCCGCTCCTGGGTGTGCTGGTCGGCATTGTGGTTACGATTCTAATTCAAACCTCAACAGGCACAACAGTTATGGCGATCGGTCTCATTAATGCTGGCCTTATGACGCTGCGTCAAGGGATCGGTGTTATATTGGGTGCGAATATCGGGACAACGATGACCGCCTTTATCGTAGGGATCAAGATTGAGGAATATGCGCTGCCTATCATTGGCGTGGGCGCGTTCCTGCTCTTTTTTATCAATAAAAAAAGAGTTCAGTACATCGGACAAGTCATCTTCGGCTTCGGCACTCTATTCCTGGGGCTGTCCACGATGGGCGGGGGGCTGAAGCCGCTGCGAACCTTGCCTGAATTTACGAACTTTATCGTGGACTTATCGCATAGTCCCATATTGGGCGTTATTGTGGGGACGGTCTTCACGATGATCGTGCAGAGCTCCAGCGCCACAATCGGTATTCTGCAGACGATTGCCGATGAGGGCATGATCAGCCTCAGAGCATCATTGCCTGTCTTGTTCGGCGACAACATCGGTACAACGATTACAGCGGTGCTGGCCTCGATCGGCGCGAGCGTGGCTGCCAGACGAGCGGCATTGGTCCACGTTATTTTTAACGTGCTGGGTACCATTATTTTTATGCTGGTGCTGGGTCTGGTGTACGATTTTGTGTCTTGGATCGGCGCGGATTCCAACATTCGGATGCAGATCGCTTACGCGCATGGCATTTTTAACGTAACAAACACGATTCTGTTCCTGCCGTTCATAGGCGTGCTGGCGTGGATTGTGACGAAGATTGTTCCGAAGAAGGAGCAGGAGCTGGAGTTTGGCGCTAAATTTTTGGATTCGCGTCTTCTTGCTACACCGTCGATCGCGCTGGGACAAGCTCAACACGAGATTATCCGGATGGGCAACATCGCGCGCGAGACGCTGAATGACGCTACGGCGTTCTTCTTCAAGCGGGAGACCAAATCGGCCAGCCAGGCGCTTCAGAAGGAGCAGCTGGTGAACGAGCTGGAGCGGCGGATTACGGATTATATGGTGAAGATTCATCAGAATGGCTTGACGGAGGGAGAATCCGAGAAAGCCTCTGGTTTGCTGCATACGATTAACGATATTGAACGGATCGGCGACCACGCGGAAAATATCGTTGAGCTGACAGAGTTCAGCGTAACGAACAAGGTCGAATATTCGGCCGACGCGACGCGGGATCTGAAGGAAATGCTGGAGATGGCCGACCACACGGTGGAGAGAGCGATTTATGCGCTGGAGCACAGCGATCTCGAAGCTGCCGGGGAAGTGCTGAAGGGCGAAGCGGAGTTGGACCGTATGGAGCTGGAATTCCGCAAAGCGCATATTAACCGTCTGAACCAAGGCCTCTGCACAGGCAATTCCGGCGCGATCTACCTGGATATTCTGAGCAACCTGGAGCGGATCGGCGACCATAGCAAGAACATCGCGGAATACGTGCTAAAAACCGAATAGCTTGATCATTCATGAAGGGGCCCGCAGCGATGCGGGCTCTTATTGTTGAGTGGCTTTAGAGTCTATTCTAGCCAAGGAAGGGCATATCGTCTGCCATCGCTGAGTATGACATAGCCATCCTGATCATAGGTTATTGTCCTGCTGTCGGGTTCACGCTGGATATCTACTGCCTCCCATTCTCCGGTAGTCCATTGCTCCAGATCAATTGGTGCCATCCAAAGCCGTGATGAGTTGGTGGGCCATTGATGAGACAAGACGGTCATAGCACCCCATGCAGGCGACAACTGAATATCGAGAAATTGAACCTCATACACATTGTGCTGAAATAACAGATGAAATACGCCATCTAAGGTTAATGCTCCGATTCTGATGTCGGCACCTAATGCCTGGTGCTTCTTGTCCTTATGGGACGAGTGCAATAAAACGATCCTCACTCCGCTTTCCTCCAGGTACTGGTACAGCCAGCCTGATTCCAATAGTTGACCGGACTTCCCGTCAAAGAGCGAAAAATCGGTTAATCCGGCAGAAGGGAATTCATTCCATTGCACATAAATGACATTGTGTAGCCATCCGAATGTATGGCACGAACCGCTTTGATTAGGATGAACAATGCTCATCTCCTGTCCGGAGTCCAGGTCCATAAGCCATAATTCGCATAAAGCTTGGTTGTTAGCTTCCTTCCGCTCCTTACGATTATAGAGCAGCTTGCTGCCATCAGCCGATAGGGATGAATCGTTTCTGTTCCATCGGGCAGGCGGCGAAGCTACTGGCTGGACAGTCGCATCGGGTGTCGCAGTCGCGCTCTTCTGGACAGCCGACAGGTGGGCGGTGGCATCTCGAGCTTCATTTGTGCTGCTCGCGCAAGCGGATAGCATACTGAGGATAACCATTATTACGACAAGCCCCTTCATTCTTACCAAAATCATTTTTTATCATCCCCTTGTGTCGCTACTGCTACATGAATAACGCACAGCATGTGGGAAAAGTTACAGCCCTTGCCTCTATGCTTTAAGTGATTTCCACTTCGCCAGCTGCTCCTCCATCTGCGAGATGACATCGTCAATCTCGTGAGGGAACAGCGTGTATTCGCCATCGTGGGAGGAGGTGGCAAGCTGAATCATCGTCTGCGTGATATCCGCTTGACGCGCGAGCTGGGTCTGGAGCTGCTTGAGCAGCTCTGCGACGTTGCCCTTCGGCGTCGTTGCAAGGCCTCCGGGGGAGGATACTTCTGCTGCGGATGAACCGTCGGATGAAGCGGCGGGAGCCGCAACGCGTGAGGCTGATTGCGCGGACTCAGCCTTAGCGGAGGGGGACGGCTGAGCAGCAGGCTCGACGACCGGAGCATCCTCCTTCTCCGCCTGCTTCCGCGCCTTCTCCTTGCGGTTCTGCTCGTAGATCGACCATGTCTCGATAAGACCGGGACCGCTCTTCAGCAGCAGCTTCTCCTTCGTTCCGTCCGAGATCGTCTTGTCCTTGAACAGCTTGGCGATCTTCTTCACGTCGCTGACGGGAAGCTCGTCACGGGCCGCGATGAGGGCAAGCGGGTCGCGATGCTCCATAGGCAGATCCTTAAGCGGGAGCAGCTGATCCTCGGTCAGTCTGTCCTTGCGGATCTCCACGCCGCTGACAATGAGCTTCTTGACGGCGCTGCTGAATTTCAGCAGCTCCATCTTATTTTTGATATAGGCTTCCGGCTTGCCCAGCTTGGCTGAGAGAAACTTGATGGAGCTTCGGAACCGGGCATCGTTCATCAGCTTGTCGAACGCTTCTGCCTCCTCAATGGGAGAGAAGCCTTCACGCGTCAAATTTTCCGCAATTTGCTCCAGATAGATCTCCATCTCGTCCGTCGCCGTCGAGACAATGCATGGAATTGTCGCGCGTCCGAGCCTCTCTGTCGCTTTGTACCGGCGATTGCCGTATATAATCTTGTAACGTCCATCGCCCGTTGTTCTTACTTTGATGGGGGAGAGCAGTCCGAGCTCCTCGATGCTGCGCATCAGCTCCTGCAGCGCTTCTTCGTCGAACTGGTATCGGGGTTGGTCCTTATCTTCGTCGATTAAAGCCATAGGAAGTTCAATGATGTCCATTTGGATTCTCCTATCGTTCATTCTTATCGCATGGTAACGTCCGATTGGGACGACCCTATTATATACCAGCCGTGCGCCGTGATGTAGAAAAATTTGGTCAACTATCGGCGCAGGACGTCCGCGATCCGATGAAAGTGTAATATTTCCAATAAAAATTAAAGATAATATGGGGTAATTGTCAGATACTATTCCTCAGGAAAAAGGGATGAGGAGGTGCGGGGTCTGAAAGCATCGCGCATATGGAAAACGTCATTCACTCTATTGGCGCTAGGAGTTATGCTGGCAAGCGTAACCTTATGGGGATGGCGGGAGGAGCTCCCTTCTATTGCCCATTCAAGCAGCCAGCCGATGGTTGAATCAACGGGCTTAAACCCAATGAAGCATTATGACGTTATCGTAGCCGGCTCTGATCCGGAAGGCGTAGCCGCTGCATTGTCAGCAGCCCGGAGCGGACTGCACGTTCTGCTGGTAGACGGCAAAGGGCGGGATAGGCTGGGCGGTCTCATTACGCTGGGATGGTTGAATTCCTTCGATTTGAATTTCGCTCCAGCAGCCGGAGAGGGTGCGGGGAGCCTGGAGCTCTTGAACAAGGGCATATTTCAGGAATGGTACGATCAACTGGAAGGAACGTCGATTGATGTAGAGAAGGCAGCGGCAACGCTGAGCCGTATGGTGTCGGAGGAGCCAGGGATTGATGTGCTGTTGGGGACGCAGTCGATGAGACCGCTTATGGACGGAAAGGATATCATGGGCTTAGCTATTGTTGATCCAACCGGCAGGGAACGACGGATAAAGTCGCATGCCGTCATTGACGCCACGCAGGATGCGGATATTGCGGCTATGGCAGGCGTGCCGTATACGGTTGGGCGTGAGGATCTGGGCGAGCCCGAGGCCAGAATGGCTGTAACGCTGGTATTCAAGCTGGGCGGAATGACAGACGATATCTGGAGGTCGCTGGGCAAGCGAAAGGATACCGGCATGGACAAAATGAGCGCTTGGGGGTTCCCGGATGCCAAGCTCTACGAATCGAGCGACCCGGGCCGAGTTGCGCTTAGGGGACTGAACATCGGACGCCAGAACGATGGCACCGTTCTCGTCAACGCCATGCAGCTGTTCGGCGTTGATCCGCTTGATCCGAAATCGCGAGAGCAAGGCATGGAGCTCGGGAGAAAGGAAGCGCCGCGCATTGTCAAATATTTGAAGCGTCATTTCAAGGAGCTCTCGCAGCTGGAATACGCTGGTGTCGCGCCGGAGCTGTACGTCCGCGAATCCCGCCATATGCAGGGCGAATACCGGCTGAAGCTAGCCGACGTCATGGAGAATCGGGATTTCTGGGATGCGATTGCGTATGGCTCCTATGACGTAGATATTCAGCGCATGAACCGCGAGGATACCGGCGCGATTATGCTGTCGCCGCAGCAATACGGAGTCCCGTTCCGCACGCTGGTTCCCCTGGGAGTAGATCGGCTGCTTGTCGTCGGGCGCTCGGCGAGCTTCGACTCCTTGCCGCATGGCAGCGCGCGGGTCGTGCCGCTTGGCATGGCGACAGGCCAAGCGGCGGGTGCGGCGGCGAAGCTGGCTATTGAGCGCGGTGTGAGCTTTCGCTCGATAGCCCGTTCCGAGGAAGCGATTGCGGAGCTCAGACGCAGGCTGGAAGCGGCGGGGGTAGACCTTGAATACCGCAACTTTCCTGCACCGGCTTACAGCAGCCACCTGGCTTACAAGGGACTGCTTGCAGCGGTCAGCATGAACATGACAATCGGCGGCTACGACAACAACAGGTGGGAGCTGGATCGCAAAGTCACTCCGGCGTCCTACCGAAATCTGATGCTGCGGCTGTTTCTCGTCCATCCGGATCTGTTCGCGGGAAATCCGGCGCAAGCCGTGAACACGAGCAGGGGCGCCAGCGGCTTCAGCCTGGAGCAGGCGGCTAGCGCATTATGCGTCATGGCCGGTGCGGAGACCGACCAGAACAGGGCAACGGCGGAGCTGCTGAAGCGCGGTTGGCTGAAGGAGAAGACCCTTCAAGCCGTCACAGATCAGAAGGCAATAACGAACGGAGAAGCGTTTATGCTCATTCGCGACATTCTGGAATACTATGGGGGAGTCCTATATGAGTAGAAGGAGCGGCGCCATCTATGGCGTCTTTCTTTTTGTTAAATTGTTCTTTATAAAGAACAACTATGGTGATATAGTAAGGGGTATGTAGAGGGTTGATCACAGTGGCAAAGGTGCAGGTGTCTGCATGAATAGTATAGTCCAGGCTCCTGAACGAGGCTATCGGAGGTTAGAGGATGGAATGGTTAAATGAACTGCAGGAGGATTCGGTTCCGTATTTGCTCCAGGAGCGTGCGCGGCGTTATTCCCGCCACATGGCTTACATGTTCCCGGAATGGAATCAGAGATACACGTGGCATGATGTTTGGCGGGAAACGCTGAGCCTCGCCCAGGGCTTGGCGAATCGTGGAGTTCGGCATGGCGACAGGGTTGCCTTCTTCATGACAGGGCGCATGGAGCTCATCGTTTCCATGTACGCAGCGGCTTGTCTTGGCGCGGTACTCGTGCCGATCAACGCATATTCCAGGAAAAGCGAGCTTGCGGGCTGCCTGAGGGAAGCACGTGCATCGGTGCTGATCATTGGGGTTGAAGGCCATGGGCAGCATTATCCGACTCTGCTGCGTGAGCTTGTTGATGAGCAAGCAGCTCTGGCTGGAGCGGATTGGCTGCCGCATTCCTTGTTTGTCATCGGAGGGAGCGCAATGGATCGAATGGGCTTCGGCGCTTATACCGAGCTGTTGTCTCGGCCGGATCGGGAACGGCTGAACCCGGTTCTCGCGAGCGTATCGTCCCGCGATCCTCTTGTCCTGCTCTTCACCTCCGGCACACTGGGCGCTCCAAAAGCGGTGCTTCGCACGACCACGTCTTTTTTTGTCCCCGCGCGAGGCGACAACCAGCCAAAGCGATGGATGGGCGGAGCCGCCGATGCGCTTAGCGCGCCCATCATGCAGGCGTTCAAAATGCTGAATTTGCTGCCGCTGTACCACATGGGAGGGTTCGGAACGCTGCTGTCCAATTTGAAGCCGATCAAGCTGCCGACGGTCATGCTCAGCCGCTTTCATCCCATCGAAGCGTTGTCGGTCATTGCGTCGGAGCGTTGCAAAATAATGGTCGGCACGCCGTACATGATGCAAAGAATGGTGGCTGCGCCAGAGCGTTCGCGCTATAATCTGTCCTCCTTGCTGGGGGTGGCTTTTACTTCAGCTGCGGTAACTCCGGCGATTCTGGAGCAAGTGACAGGAGAGCTTCGTTTGCAATTTTTTACAGTCAGCTATGGCTCATCGGAGGCGGGAGCTGTGTCAACAGGGACGTGTATCCGCAAGGAGCATTTGCGAGGTGTGCTGATCCCTATGCTGTTCCGGCTGTTCGAGCGGTCGAATCTGCTGGGTGGAATAATGGAATATGGACAGTTCATGAGGGAAAGCAACAGTCTTGCGGGCAAGGTAGAGTCCAGCGTGGAGATCCGCGTCGTGGATCCCGTATCCGGGGCCGTGCTGCCGCCAGGCGGACAAGGGGAGATCCATATCCGTGGCAATCGGGTTATGCGTTATACGAATGCAAACGCGGAGCGTCCGGCGTTCACCGAAGACGGGTGGTACCGATCGGGCGATCTTGGCTGGATGAACGAAAACCGCGAGCTGACGATTGCGGGCCGGTTGCATCGCATGATTTCACGAGGCGGCGAAAAGATATCCCCCGTCGAAATCGAAGCCGTACTCCTCCGGCATGGAGAAGTGGAGGAGGCGTTCGTTATCGGCGTTCCGGACGGGATGTACGGCGAGGAAATATGCGCCTGCGTCGTGCCGAAGCGGGGAAGCGGGCTGACGGCGGAACGATTGAAGGCGGAGCTGTCGCCATTGTTGTCAGCCTTTAAGCTGCCGCGCTCCTTCCTGTTCCTGCCGCAGCTGCCGCTCTCGCCTACAGGCAAAATATCCGTGGCCGAGATGAAGGAGCTTGCGCTGCAGGAGCTTGGAGATAGAAGGAGACATGCGTAGTGCGCACCTTCTATCCAGGGATCACGGTATTTAAATTCGCCGGCGCGCTGCTTGTTCTGTTCGCCCATGCCATGTATTTCTCCTACATGACCGAGACGACGCCGAGCCAGCTGATGTCGTTCGCCGCTCTCGCATTGCGTGTCGTCGTGCCCTGCTTCTACGTCATCGCTGGCTTTCTGGCATACAAGGGCTGGAATCGTGCTGAGCGTCCAGTCGAATATGTAAGAAGATACGTTGTGCGAATTGGATTGCTCTACGGCATCTTCTGCTTGCTGTTCACGGTTCAACATATCGTGCCCGGTCTAATCTCGGGCGGCTTGACGGTGGGCAATATGATTCTGCAGGCCAAAATATGGTTGGTGGCGGTATTCGTAAGCGGGCCTTATGTGCATCTGTGGTTTCTTCCTCCATTGCTGTCGGGGATGCTGGCTGCCTATTGGCTCCTGAGGAAGGGGGGAACCAGGCTGGCGATAGGGCTTGTGCTGGCTGGATATTCGTTATGCCAGTTCTCCTCCGGCAGTCTTCGCTTCATGTTCAGCGGCGCGATGGACGGCTTCCTGGGCATTCGACTCGAAATATGGGATTTCATCGATCTCACGCTGACGAATCATGTGGGGTTTGGTCTCACATTCGTCTGTGCGGGCGCGCTTGCGGCCCGTTTGGAGGAACGATTGATGACGATGCGGGCTCTGAGGTGGATAATTCCTACATTTGCTTTGGCAGCCGCCGAGATCGTGCTGCTGCTCAGCGTGTCGGAGTGGACGACGGAATACAAGCTGGTTTTTGCGATATTGCCATTGACCCTGCTGTTATTCCGCGGTGTGCTGCATATCCGCAGCGAATTCGCGACGGCGCATCATCGAACGCTCAGCTTGTTCAGCATCGTGACGTATGTCAGCCATATCTTGTTCATGCAGGCGAACCGGCACGTTTTCGGGTGGGAGCTGACGGAGATGACGATGCTGGAGGACGCCTTGCAGTTCCTTCTGACCTTGGCTCAATGCACTCTTCTAACCTATGCGATCCTCTTGTTGACGCGCAGGCGCAAGGGCGAGGCTCCCCGCACGCCGGAATTCGCTCAAGGCGCGTGATAGCAGGCTTGTGTTATGAGAAAAGGCTGTCCTAGCTGGTCGACAGGACCAACAGAGGACAGCCTTCTTGGCGTGCTATTGGAAAAAGCTCTGGAATGTCGTTGTTGGTGTTTCGGTTTTAACGGTTCCTTCGGGACCGGACTGGTCCATTCTGCACGGGACAGGTTGAATACTCCATCTGAATTTGGTAGCTTGGAGGAACAGACGAAACATGAGGAGTGGTGGTTGGGTATGGGATTGGAGATTGAAAGAAAGTTTTTGCTGCCGGAGTATCCGGATGCTGTCATTAGGGCGGGCGAGCTCGTCCTCCGATTGGAGCAGAGAATCGAGCAGACGTATCTGGCTATGGACGACAACGAGGAGCTGCGTATTCGCCGTATTGCGGACCTGGCGACTGGAGAAGTAAGCTACACGCATACGTTCAAGCGAGGCAATGGGCTTGTTCGCGAAGAAGTGGAGTATGCGATATCCGAGGGCATCTACTCGCAGGTAGCGGCGGCTTTCGGCTTTATGCCGCTGACCAAAAACAGGATAACGGCGGAATGGAATGGACGGACCGTCGAGATTGATATCTACGATCAAGTGCAGCTAATTGTGCTGGAGGTGGAGTTTGGGTCGCTGGAGGAAGCGAACGCGTTTGTTGCCCCGGATTGGTTCGGCGAGGATATCAGCTCGAAGAAGCAGTATAGCAACAAGACGGTCTGGAAGCAGCTGCAAGGGGAGAAGTGGCCAGGGAAGTAGGCGCAGCGGAGAGAGCAGCAGACGGATGGCAGCGATAGCCACACGAGGTGTGGCTATGGCTCCCAATGAGGCGTCACGGTGCGCGACAGCGACACGAGTGATCGTTGTAGTAACTTGCGAGCAGCTAATTGGTTGAATAACGACATGAGGTGTGGCTATGGCTCTCAATGAGGCGTCACGGCGCGCGATAGCGACACGAGTGATCGTTGTAGTAACTTGCGAGCAGCTAATTGGTTGAATAACGACATGAGGTGTGGCTATGGCTCCCAATGAGGCGTCACGGCGCGCGACAGCGACACGAGTGATCGTTGTAGTAACTTGCGAGCAGCTAATTGGTTGGATAACGACACGAGGTGTGGCTATGGCTCCCAATGAGGCGTCACGGTGCGCGACAGCGACACGAGGGATCGTTGTAGTAACTTGCGAGCAGCTAATTGGTTGGATAACGACACGAGGTGTGGCTACGAGCGCACATTGGGTGCGCCGAGCAGTAACTACACGACGTGTCGCTGCTGCTATTCGAGATGAGGAGGCCGAGCGTTGTCGATACACGAAACTAGCGGTTATTTGCGCAAGGTGGCGTTGATGAGGGAGAGCGTGCCTTCCTTTCGCCAGTATCCGTTCAGCCTGCAGGCGGTGCGGGAGCTGGACGAGCTGAGCTTCCATCCCAAGGTGACGTACCTGATCGGAGAGAACGGCTCCGGCAAGTCAACGCTCATGGAGGCGCTGGCGGTTGCGCTGGGGTTCAACGCGGAGGGCGGGACGATCAACTTCACGTTTCATACGAAGGAGACCCATTCGGAGCTCCATCAATATTTGAAGCCGGTGAGGGGCCCGAGGCGGCCAAAGGACGGGTTCTTCTTCCGCGCGGAGAGCTACTACAATCTGGCGACGAATATCGACGAGCTTGACGCGGTTCAATCCTACGGCGGCAAGTCGCTTCACCAGCAGTCGCATGGGGAGTCGTTCCTGGCGGCGTTCCTGCACCGCTTCAGCGGGAACGGTCTCTACATCCTGGACGAGCCGGAGGCAGCGCTGTCGCCGTCGCGCCAGATGGCGCTGCTTGCGCGCATGCATGATCTCATCCAGGACAACTCCCAGTTCATTATCGCTACGCATTCCCCCATCCTGATGGCGTACCCGGACTCTATCATCTATGAGCTGACGGAGGATGGGGTCCGGACAACAACTTGGGAGGAGACGGAGCATTACGTGATTACCAAGCAATTCCTCAATCATTCCGAACGAATGCTGCACGATCTGTTGACCGACTCCGAGGATGGCGACTGAGCTGGAGGCTACTCCATGGCATCATACAACCTGCAAAAGGGAGTTCCGACAGGCTGCTGAACGACTGCAGCCCGTCGGAACTCCCTCTTCGCAATGCCCTATTCGTCATTGTCCCGTCTTGTCTGCAAGCTCCTCATACAGCTCACGCGTCCGCGCCGGGTCCTCGTCGTTGTACACCACATACAGCTCATCCAGCTTCATGACGATGAACGGAGGAGACTGCTTGAACACATACAGCTTGGCCGGGCCAAGCTCATTCAGCTTGAAATTGCCCCGCGCGTAGGCGGCTGTCGCCATCCCGTTCGTCCGGAAGCCGGTCGGGACGCTGTCCTGGAGCGTCAGCTCCTGAATGGCCTCAGCCTCGAAGCTATAGGGGTACTCGGAGCTTTCAATCGTGATGAGACCTTCTTCATCGATCACAAGCGCCGGAGGCGACACGTCCGCCCGCACGAATATGACCGTAAGCGGAATGACGATGACTGCAATGAACGCGTAGACGGTGTAATGCAGCGTCCTGCCAGCCCTTGTCGCGAGATTGAAGGTCATGCCGCTGCCGATCCGCTTGGGCACCCAAGCCGAAGCATCCTCCGGATTATGGTAATACAGGCCGTGCCGCCAATGCTCGTCATCATCCGTTTCGTAGCCATGCCCATCCGTGTCGCCATATCGATATTCCAGATCCTTGATCAGCTGATGAACAAAATAAATGCCAAACAGCGGAACCAGTGATACCATAGCGATCCCGCCCAGCCACATGCCGAGGCCAATCATGGTGCCCCCTGACAGCACGTTATAAGCGATCGTGGCATTCATGACCTCGAAGATGGCCAGCGTCAGCCAGAACATCGACCAATATCGCCTTGCCGCCTGCTGAATGGCAGCATTCGGAGCGGCATTCCGGCTATAAGCACGCTGTCGGCCGTGGGTGAAGGTAAGCGAGATCAGCAGTGTAACGCCCGTCATCAGCAGCGAAGCCGCGCCAGCAAGACGCAGCAGCGAATTGCCGTTCTGCAGGGATATGATAATAAGAGGGATGCACATCAGGGCCGGTACGATATACCAATATGGGGACCAAGGCTTCAGCCCAGACATAAACGCTATATCCTTTTCCACGGATACGAACCTCTTGCCCTGCGGGAACCACCCATTGTCCCGTTTCAGCGCGGCCGCCTTGTAGTGTATCCGTTTAAATGGTACTGTGGAGGTGTATAAAACCGCCGCCAGCCAGATGAAGAAATAGATGTAAGCCAGTGAAAAATAGTCGCTTAGGGCCAGCAGAGGCACCAGCGAGACGACCCACGCGAATCCGTACCAAGCATAAGCCTTGCGGTACTCCTTGCCAAGCGCGGCAAGCCTCTCGTCCGAGAGCGCTTCCTCCGGCAGAGTGACGCCGAACCATAGGCCCTTCTTGGCCTTGGATTGCGACCAGAACAGAATGAGAACCGCCATACATATGATACCGGCAGGCATTAGCAATATCAGTGTGTCCACAGCTCAACCTCCAAATCTATCGCGCCTAATGTTCTCGCCCAATATAATATAGAAGATTCCCATTTGCAAGGGGAGCTGTCATTATTCAAGACGATAAGGAGCTATACATCATGAGAAATATTCGATTCGGCGTTATTGGCACCAACTGGATCACGGAGCGCTTCCTGGCAGGAGCGAAGCACCATAAGCAATTCGAGCTTGCCGCCGTCTATTCCAGGACGGAGGAGAAAGCGGCGGAATTCGCCGCCAAGCACGACATTCCACACCGCTATACGGAGTTGGACGCGATGTTCGCGAGCGGAGTCATCGACGCAGTCTATATTGCAAGTCCTACCAGCTATCACGCTGCGCATGCGATTGCGGCAATGAATCATGGCATTCATGTGCTGTGCGAGAAGCCGGCGGCTTCCAATGCCCGGGAGATGAAGGAAATGATAGAGACGGCGAAGCGTACGGATACGCTGCTTATGCATGCGATGAAGTCCACGCTGATGCCTGGCTTCGGGGCGGTTCGCGACAATTTGGAGCGGATCGGGACGGTTCGGAGATTTTTTGCAAGCTATTGCCAGTATTCCTCCCGCTATGATGCCTACAAGGCCGGCCAGGTGCTGAACGCGTTCAAGCCAGAGCTGTCCAACGGCTCGCTGATGGATATCGGCATCTATTGCATCTATCCGGCAGTTGTTCTGTTCGGCCGTCCGGCCTCCGTGAAGGCGCAGGCTTATATGCTGGAATCCGGCGTCGACGGCGAGGGCAGCCTGCTATTGGGATACGAGGGTATGGACGCGGTGCTTATGCATTCCAAAATAACAAATTCGTTCGTGCCGAACGAAATACAAGGGGAGCTCGGCAATCTGTACGTTGACCGGATCAGCGAGCCTGAAAGCGTCGAGCTCCGTCTTCGGGGCGGGGCGAGCGAGGACCTGTCCCGCCCAACCATCGAAGACAACATGTATTACGAGGTCGAAGAATTTATCGGTCTGCTGAAAGAGGGCCTCCGGGAATCGTCGACGAACTCGCATGAGGCGTCTCTCATTACGATGGAGATTATCGACGAGGCGAGAGGACAGATTGGACTGAAATTCCCCGCGGACGAGGCAGCGGGCGGCTAGTCCAGCCGGTAGATCGCAAACGGCTCGCCTTGGCTGAATGGACGGCTGAGCTTCTCCAGCCGCTCCAGCGCCTCCTCCTCCAGCTTCAGCTCAAGGCTGGCGAGGTTCGCCTCCACCTGCTCGGCGCGTGTTGCGCCGACGATAACAGTCGATACGGCTGGCTGGTCCATCAGCCATGCGAGCGACAGTGCGCTGGCCGTCGTGCCAAGCTCGGCAGCAAGCCCGCTAACCGCCTGGGACAGGGCGACCGTCTCCTCGCCGAGGAACCGCCTGAAGCCGGGATCGGTATCCGCTCGCGAGCCGGACGGCGCAGCCTGGGCCGACGCGTATTTGCCCGTCAGGATGCCGCCAGCCAGCGGGAAGTAAGGAATGATCCCGAGCCCTTGGTCAAGGCACATCGGGATCAGCTCCCGCTCCGGCGTGCGGTCGGCGAGCGAATAGCTCGTCTGCATTGACACGTAACGGTTCAGTCCGAGCCGATCGCTGATGCCAACCGCCTTCATCAGCTCCCACGCGTAGTAGTTGGACGCGCCGATGTAGCGAACCTTGCCCGAGCGAACCATGTCGTTAAGCGTGCGAAGCGTCTCCTCCAGCGGCGTCTCCGGATCAAAGGTATGGATCTGATACAGATCCACGTAGTCGGTCTTCAGCCGCTTCAGGCTGGCCTCCAGCTCTGCAGTCAGATGGCGTCGTGACGAGCCGCGGCTGTACGGTCCCGTTCCTCTCGGCAAGCCCGCTTTGGTCGTAAGCACGACCTCATGGCGACGTCCCTCCAGCGCTTCCCCAATAATGCGCTCTGATTCCGTACCCGCATAGATATTCGCCGTATCGACAAAGGTGATGCCTGCGTCGATCGCGCAATGGATCACTTCCTTCGAGGCTCGCGCGTCCGCGCGTTTTCCGAATGCGTTGGTTCCAAGACCAAGCGCGGACACCTTGAGCCCGCTGTTCCCCAGCTTCCGATATTCCACCTAGCCTCACTCCTTTTTTTTGTCCATTGTACCCTTGCCAGTGATCCCGTGCCAAGCAGTTGTGCGTTTATCTGACTCGCCGTTATAATCATCCTTAGGTTAGTGCTGCCGTCATGGGAGCTGCGGGGGAGGGAACTGTGCGTTGAGAGCGATGCTGTTGGACGATGAGGAAAGCGCTAATGAAATGCTGGAGCTGCTGTTAATGGACATTGGTGGAGTTGAGATTGCCTCTGTCCATACAAATCCATTTGCGTTTCTGGAGGAAATGCGCGCCCGGGAAGAGGCGAACGAGCTTCCCGACGTTGTCTTTATCGATATTGATATGCCTGGCATGTACGGCATGAACGTGGCGGAGCGGGTCAAAGAGCTGAAGCGGGATGTTCATGTGGTGTTCGTCACCGCGTACAGCGAATACGCCGTAGAAGCGTTCGAGCTGCACGCCATGGATTATATTCTGAAGCCAACCGTCAAGTCGCGGCTGGAGAAGACGCTGCATCGACTGCGGTCGAGCCAGACTCAGGTCCGTGCAGAGCCGAAGGCCGAAGGAGCCGCCCGCATCCAATGTATGGGCGAATTTGCGATTTTCTCCCCCGATTCCGTGCGGATCAAATGGAGAACGAGCAAGGCGAGAGAGCTGTGCGCTTATATGATTCACCAGCATGCGCGGCTTGTCGGAACGGAGCAGCTGATTGAGCTTCTTTTCCAGGGAGAGGATCCCGAGAAGGCGAAAGTGCATCTGTACACCACCATTTCCTATGTTCGCAAAATGTTCAAGCAGCTAGGTCACCCCCAGCTGCTTAGGAAAACAGATCACGGATACGTGCTCAGCCTGGACGGACTGCCATGCGACAGCCTGGAGCTGGAGCTGCTGGTCGCTGATTCCCTCCAAGCCGTTCATGCCGGCAATATCGGGGCGTTCGAGCGCATTTACGGGCTGTATGCCGGGGAATATTTGCCTGCATTCGACCACATCGATATATTGTCCAAGCGTGAGCAGCTGCGACGGCTGACGATTAACGCATTGCGGCGTATGCGGGACTATTATGAGAGTGAAGGCGCCATGCATCGGCTGTCGGAGTGTCTCTGCAAGCTCGTTGAGCTCGCTCCCGACTCAGAGCAGGATGTGCTGGCGCTTATGAGCGCATACGCGCGGCAAGGCTTGCGGGCTGAGGCTATTGGCGTGTATCAGCGTCTCGCGGACAGGCTGGAGCAGGAATACGGGATTTCGCCGGGCGAGGAGCTGGTCCGATTCGTGGGAGAAATGTCGAGCCGCATGGAGTCATGAAGCGCAAGGGGACGGTATTTATCCTGTGCTTTGCCACGTTTTACCTTGTGTATATGCTCATGTATAACGTGCTACCGGCATTCAATCCACCTGAGAAAGTGACGGCTCAGCAGGGCGTGATGGATTTGCGGGAGCTGTCCTTAAGCCGAGAAGGCGTCATTCCGCTGGCTGGCGAATGGGAATTTTGGCCGGACAAGCTGCTTATCTCAGACGGGGACATGGCTCCTGAGAGTGGAGGAATGCTTCACGTGCAGGTGCCTTCGTCCAGCTGGAGCTTGTACAGCGACGCTGCAGGCAGCCCCATGAAATCGCTTGGGCTCGGAACATACCAATTGACTGTTCTGCTGCCCGCCGGCGCGAATGAAGCGCTTGGCATCAAGACGTCCAACATTCGGATGTCCAACAAGATCTATATAGACGGTAAGCTGGTTGGCCAAAGCGGCAATCCAGCCCAAGAGGGCAAGGGGTATGTAGCTGCCAATACGCCATACACGGGGTATTTTGCACCGGGGGCGGAGCAAGTGCGCATTACGGTTGAAGTTGCCAATTACAGCTGGGGTAAGGGTGGAGGCATCTACCTTCCCATCTATTTTGGCACCGATGACGCCATATCGGCTTATCGGGAGAAGGCGCTGCGGATCGATTGGCTGTATGTGATGATTTATTTTGTCAGCGGAATGTTCTGCTTTGCGGTGTATGCCCAGAATACTCGCCAAGGGCTTGCTCTGCTGTTCCTCGGCTTGCACAGCATGTTCAATACGGTATTTATCGCCACGCATGGGGAGAAGGTGCTTGCCTCCATGCTGCCGGAGCTGTCGTATCGCTTGTTTAATATTTTGCAGTGCGTGTCGGGAGCATTCCTGTCCGCCTTTCTGCTGTTGTATGTGTACCGCACCTTAACGGAGGCTTGCTCCAAGCGGGTCGTGATGTCGCTCCTGGCGGCGGGCGGCGGAGTAGCGCTTATGTCTATCCTGCTTCCAACGGCGGTCAACTCGTACCTGGAGTGGGTGCACTTCGGCTACAGCATGATCGTGTGGCTGTATGTCGTGTATACCTTTGTCATGGCCAGCTTCAAGCAAGTAGATGAAGCGTTATATTTGATCGTATCGACTATCGCCTTTCTTCTGCACGGCATTGGCGTTAATCTGAATTTGCTTGGACGACTGGAGATCAGCGCCATCCCCTTTTTGTTTCCGTTTGTGTTTTTTCTCATGCAGTTTATGATGCTGGCGAAGAGGTTCTCAAGAGCGTATCTGCGGGCGGACAGTCTGTCGCGGGAGCTGGCGCGGGTCGATCGTCTGAAGGACGAATTTCTGGCCAAAACCTCGCATGAGTTCAAAACTCCGCTTCAAGGCATTATGGCGATTACGGAGAAGCTGCTGGAGGAGCATCCCAATGCCTCCTCGAACGGAGATCGGGCCAAGGAAGGGCTGCTGCTCGTCAATCAGGCCGCCAAGCGGCTGTCCGGGCTCGTGCAGGATATTATGGACCTGTCGCTGCTCAAGCAGGGACAGCTTCGAATCAAGCCGGTGGCGCTTGACGTGCGTTCCTCGGTCCAGGTCGTGCTGGATGTATTCCAATTCATGGTAAAAGACAAGGATATCCAGCTTGTGAACGATGTCCCGTTCGATCTGCCTCTGGTCTATGCTGACGAGCATCGATTCCAGCAAATTCTGTACAATCTGATCAGCAACGCGGTCAGCTATACGATTCAGGGAGTCATTAGCTGCGACGCGAGATATGGCTATGGCGAGTCGATGCTTCATATCTCCGTTCGGGATTCCGGAACCGGGATTGCCGAGGAGCGGCTGCAGGAAATATTCGAGCCTTTCCGCCAAGTGGCTGCGGCCGCCAATGCGGCTCCGGACTCCAGCGGCGGAGCGGGCATGGGTTTAAGCGTAGCCAAGCAGCTTGCGGAGCTGCAGGGCGGCAAGCTTGCTGTGAGCTCCAGTCTTGGCGAAGGTTCCTGCTTCACCGTCAGCCTGCCGTCGGCACCGGATGGGGTTGCGCGCAGTATGGCAACGCGGGACATTCATCCCATGCTTAAGCAGGAGCTTGTGATCCCCGTGGCGGAGCCCTTGTCGTCGACGAGGATGTCAGACGGTGCGACTATCCTGATTGTGGACGATCCCGATATTAACACCAGGGTGCTTGCTGAACGGCTGAGGGCGGAGGGTTATCTTGTTGTGGCTGTCGACAGCGGAGAGGAGGCGCTGCGGCGCCTGAGCATACAGCCTGTCGATCTCGCGCTGATCGATGTTATGCTTCCGGGAATGACAGGCTATGCGCTTTGCGGGGAAATCCGCAAGCTGTACGAGCCCGTTGAGCTTCCGGTCATCATGCTGACGAACTCGATTCAGGATGAGGAGATGCAAGCGGCGTTTGCGATTGGTGCCAATGATTTCCTGAGGAAGCCGTTCTCCTTGACGGAGCTGTTATTCCGGATTCGAAGCTTGCTTGCGATGAAGCGCTCCTCGATCGACATCACGAAGATGGAGGTTGCGTTTCTGCAGGCGCAGATTAAGCCCCATTTCCTGTACAACGTGTTCAATACGATTATTCTGCTCAGCTACAAGGATGTGGGGCGGGCGCGCGAGGTGCTGAATCATCTTATCGAGTTTCTGCGAGGCAGCTTCGGCTTCAAGAACACGGATCGGCTGGTGCCGTTCAGAGAAGAGCTGGAGCTTGCGAAGGCGTATATTGAGATCGAAAAAGCCCGGTTCAAGGACCGCATTTCGGTAGAATGGGATTTGGAGGAGGGCGTGGACGAGTTTCTGCTGCCTCCACTGATGCTTCAGCCCGTAATTGAGAATGCCATCAGGCATGGCGTCACCAAAAAAATAGAGGGAGGCACGATCCGCGTTGCCGCCCGGCGCGTGGAGGATTCGCTGCATATCGAGGTTGCGGACGACGGAGTCGGCATGACGGAGGAGAGGCTGGCGGAGGTGCTGTACCGACAGTCTCACGGCAGCGTGGGCGTCGGCATTCCCAATATTAGAAAACGTCTAAAGCAGCTGTACGGCTCAGATCTGCATATTCAGAGCAGGCCAATGGAAGGCACGATCATGGCGATGGCCATTCCTTCCAGAAGCGGCCGGCTTGCCTTGTGGGATGATCCGGGAGGCCTGGGAGCCTCGGGAGCCTCGGGAGCCTCAGGAGCCTCAGGAGCCTCAGGAGCCCCTAGAGGCTCAGGAGCCCGGCCTTAGGGTCGGGCTTTTCTTTGCGACAATAGCGTATAAGTTTTCGAGCATTCGATAAAATGGAGATTCTATTTGGCGATAAATCCTACATCTAAACGCGGTCGCTCATCTCTGACAGTCCTCGAAAGAGAATTTCTTAAAATACAAGATAGCATTTTCTCTATACTGGGCTTATATTTCAACGCGAAACGTATGCTGCTCCGCCAAAGGACGGCGCATCCGTTTACGCTAATCCTGCAAATCTACATCAATTTATGCTCGTCAGGGAGTAAAGAGGTCTAATTGATGCAAATGTACAGGATTGTAGCCTGCTGGCGGAGTATTTGTGGGGATCGAGCTTAAAATGATGTATGATCGCAGCAACTCCTTCGTCTGAGTATTCAGATGTAAAAAAATATTGTATTATTACAGGAAAATTTTGTTGCTGCACCGCTCGGATTACATATGAAGCACAACAGGAGGCAACACGTATGGACTCGCTAATCCTTTTACCGTACGTTGGAATCGGACCAGTCAAGCTAGGCATGAGAAAATGGGAGGTGCAAGCTGTGTTCCAAACGCACGCTCACCTGAAGAGACCAAATCAAGCCTACAATGAAAGTATATTGGAAGAGTTATTTGTGCGGTTAGAGTATGATAAGGATCAACAAGTAAATTTTCTGGAGGTCATAAACCCAGCGTATGCGGGTATAGACCATATTCCCATTCTGTATGATGGCATAGATGTGTTTGGTACAAAGGCGGTTGATCTGGTTGCAAGGCTTGATGGAGTCACTCCGTACAATAGAAATCCCGATTCAGAGTCAGGGCATTTGTACGTATTCCCAGAAACTCAATTATCTTTGTGGCGCGAAGGGGTCATGACGGAGGAAATGATGAATGCTAAGGTTTTTCAAGAAATGCTGCCTGAAAATCAGGAGCTGGAGAAGCGGTATTTGTATTTCACCACGGTGTCGATTGCTGCGCCTGATTATAGCCTTGATTGCAGCAGCGGCGGCTGATTACGGAATATTTATCGCCCTAGGAATTACGTTGATTGCGAAGCCTGCAGCTTTCACTGATGAGGCAACAAATGCTCTTGTCATCCTTCATTATTCATTTAACTGGATTCGGTTCCTGCTTGAGGCTGCGGCTATTTACTTGTTACTGAGTTTAATAATGCACCTGCGGGGCAAAAAGAAAAAGCATCAGCCAGCTCGATGATCAGGGCTGCGGCCTTGAATCATTATCAAAGCTGCTGCCTCGCTTCCTCGGCGCAGCTAAGGGAATACTCTCCTCCAGTGCTGTAATGTTTCCTTGCGATATTCGGAGTATTCATGCTTCATATTCCGCCAATGCTTCCCGCAGCCGACTCCGAAGCATAGCGCGCAGCTCCTGAGGCTCCTCAACCACAGCGTCCCCCTGGCAGCCGATGAAGAAGGACGCAGCCCAGCTCATGTAGGAGGGCGACATTCTTCTGCTTATCGACCCCGTACCGTCCTCGTTCAACCGTAAGCCGCTTCCCAGCCAAGTGTCGTTGGAGCACAGCAGCACGCCGCGGCGTGTAAGCCGAACGCGCAAGTCGTAAGACTCCAGCCCTTCCTCTCTCTCCTGCTCGTTCCGGAACCAATCCGTAATGTGCAGCTTCTCGTGATCCCGTTTCCTTGACTGATCGAGGCTGACAGCCGCCTCCTTGATGCGATCCGCTCGGAATAGACGGTATTGGCCGCTGCCAAAATCGTAGGATGGACAATACCACTTGCCGTTCATCGCATACAGCCCCACCGGCTGGATGTCCCGCTCGGCAAGGCCTGTCTCCGACTCGTATGTCACCCGCAGAATGGCTTGCTCGACGGCTCCCTCCAGCAAGGCTGGGAGGAAAGGGGCTTCCCACTGCTGGACCGGCACCCAGAACAGCAGCCGGCGCTGAAGCTGTTCAATTCGCTGTTTGACGTCATCGGGCAGCACATGGTAGAACTTCGCCAGCGCCGATTGCGATTCAGCCTCCATAGGGAGCGCGCGATAATAATCAAGCGACTGGCCGACGAAGAAGAGAGCCACCGCCTCCTGCTCTGTGAAGGTAATGGCGGGCAGCGATCTTTCACGCAGAATTCGGTAGCCTCCATGGGCGCCTTGCTCCGCGTAGAGCGGCACGCCAAGGGCGCTTAGCTCGTTCATGTCGCGCAGCACGGTGCGCTTCGACACGCCGAAGCGCTCGGCCAGCTCCTTCAGCGTCAATTTCTGCCGTGAGTTCATAGTCAGCAGCAGCTCCACAAGCCTCTGCGTTTTGTTCATGTGCGCCACCTCTTTTTTTTCAGCATAACACATAATGGTGACAGGTTCTGACTATATTCGGCGGTATAGTGAGGTTGTCAGACTATCAATCGAAGGAGCTGTGCCAGATGAAGTCTTGTGTAGAAGTGGTGTCGTATCGGTTAAAGGAAGGCGTTAGCGAGGAAATGTTCATGGAAGCCGTTGATCTGCTGGCTGAGCTTCTGAGCGGGGAAAGCGCATTGAAGAAGCGGGAGGTGTTCCGCGAGGAGGACAGCGGAACCTGGGTGGAAGTAGCGGAGTGGACGAGCCGGGAAGCGGCCAAGCAGTGCGAAGCCAGGGTTATGGCTGATCCCAGAATGTCGGAGGCGATGGCGCTGATCGACGAGTCGACGCTGCGGATGTTATTTGTGGCGCAGGTGCGGTAATCTGCTTCTGCCTTGCAGCGGGAGCTAGGGAATCGACAGATCGTTTACCCGAGGCAGCAGGGGAGCTTAGTCTTGTTCAGGTTTTGCTAATGTCCTTGTCATATGATGTCGATTAGGAGAAAATGCCCATGCTTCATCGGCAAATAGGGAGGACTAACGACATGGCTTTGAAGGAATTGCAAAAGGTGAAGAAAGGAATGAAGTCCAAGCTGGCCCTGCTGCTGGCTCTGCTGCTCATCTCGCAGGCAGCGTTTGTGGGAGGCTGGCGGCCAGAGGTTGTGTCGGCTGCGCCGTCACCAACCAAGTACATAACTTTTCTGTATGATGATTTCACGCAGGCGGCCTCACGCCTTCAATTTAACGGCTCAGCCTCAGTTCAAGGCTCATCGCTGCGACTCACTCCAGCCCAAGGCAACAGATTTGGGACGGTATTCAACAGGGAGCGTGTATCGCTTCAGGATCAGAAGTCGTTCAGTACATACTTTGAATTCCAGCTGTCAGATCCAGGCACGCTGAACGAAGGAGAAATTCCTCCGGGAGCGGACGGCCTGGTTTTCACCTTGCAGACCAACTCCAATGATGCCGGCAGCATAGGCAATGGCATCGGATACGGGGGCATAGGCAAGAGCATAGGCATCGAATTCGATACCTACAGGAACGCGGAAGCGCCTATCAGCGATCCCGACGACCGACATGTAGCCATTCACTTTAACGGCAGCGTCAATCATTCCGGCAAGACGGCCGGCACGGATTACGCAACCTCCTATAACTTCAAGCAAGGCGGACCTTACCATGCCTGGGTTGACTACGATGGCTTGGCCCAGACGGTCAAGGTGTATGTGAGCAATAACAGCACCCGTCCGTCTACTCCGCTTCTGACGAAAACAGGCGTTAATCTGACCTCGGTTCTGGGCGCGGAAGAGGTATACGCGGGCTTCACCTCCGCGACGGGAAGCGCCTATCAGAATCACGACATTCGCAAGTGGTATTTCACGAACCGGCATGACCCCATCGACGCCAGCTGCGGTTGCTACGCGGAAGCGCCAGCCAAGCTGGAATATTCGACTTTTTTGAATGATACCTACGGGTACTATACCGATCTTGTGCTGACCAATATGAGCGGACAGCCTGCTCCGGGCATTCAGCTGTCGATCAGCCAGGAGTCCAGTATTACGTTTGTGGATCCCGATGATAACACAAGCGATTTGTCCAGCGCTCCAACCCTCACGACGGGTGCCGACGGATCGGCGCGGGTCTACTTCCGGGGCAATGGCGGTGAGCCATCCTTCCGGGTATCGACGGAATATGGCGTGTACAAGGACATTATCTTCTCCTTGCCGCCAAGCGTCGCCACGGGGACTGTAACCCCATCCTATAGCAGTCTCTCAGCGACTGTAGGCGTTCAGATTATCGGTACGGGACGAGAGACCATTACGAATTGGGGCGTCGAATACCGGGAGACTGGCTCTGAGACGTGGCTGAGATCGCAGGGAAGCCCGTCTATTCTGGAGCAGGGCGGCAGCTTCCAGGTTGCGATTCCGAATCTCTTGGAAAATGTTGATTACGACCCCCATACGTATGAGACGCGTGCTTACGCTACCAATGCAAGAGGCACGGCGTATGGACAAAGCTCCAGCTTTGTTATCGAGGAGCCGATGCTCCCGACGGATGTAAAATACAATTCTGCAGGCCCGTCGCATCTATTCATCGATGACAAGAAGTCGTTGTCCGTGGTGGGCTCGGGCTTCAACAAGCTTCGTAAGCGGATGAACGGCATCGACTTCGAGCTTGTTGGGGAATCGGCAACTCTTCCAATTGGAGCAGCCGATGTCGTATTCGCCAGCGACACGCATATCTCCTTGAAGCTCCCGGATGATCTGGCGCTGGGACAATACGGCTTGAAGCTGCGGCATTCCTTCTTCGAGGAAGGCGATATGCCGGGCGTACTTACGGTAACCGACGATCCTGTATATCGGTCGCGTAGCTACAACGAAGTAACGGCGGACAATATGAATGCGAAGCCAGGTCAAGTTAGCCAAATTGTGCTGCGCGGGCCATTCAAGGAAAACGCCAGCGAGCCTGGTATCTTCAGACTCAGTGATCCTGCCGAGGCGGTGACGTTAAACGGCAATTTGCTGTTCAAGGGCTCTTCCTTGACCGTCGACAAGACGGGCGAATACGATGTTATTCGCGGCAATGGACGCTTGTATGTGAACGGCAAGGGAAGCCTGTCTGTGCTGACAGCCTACACCTTGCATGAAGGCGAATTCGAGCTGTCGCCCCAGGACTTCGAATTTGTTCTACGAGACAATTTCATATCATCCGATTATTTGGGACTTTCGACTCCGGTCAATGTACATTCGATCTCATTTATTGATAAAGGCATTCGCGTCAAAGGCGACATTGAGGTCGGCTTTACGAAGGGCGGCACACGAATTGGCGGTGAAGCCGTTGTGAACGGTCTGGACTTTATCGGCTCCCGTGTGGAGCTGGATGCGGACTTCAAGCTTGCCGCCGAATTTAAGACGGGACCGATCGACAGCTCGGAGTTGCGGGTAGGCATTAACACGAGCCTGCCGCGCTACAGCTTCGGCGCCACGGCTGGTCTTCGGAAGTATAAGGTCGGCTTCGAGATGGACTTGGCCATTAAGAAGTCCAAGCTGGATGCCATTTCGTTCGCTGTCCATACCAAAATCCCAATTGCGAGCACAGGCGCTCAATTTACGAGATTGGGCGGAGGCATCGCCAATCTTGCGGATCAAACGACGGGGCCATTGACCTTCCGTCTGCTGGGCGGCTTGTCCGATATGGTGACGCCAATCTTCAATGGCAACAATATGGTGAACGTAAATCCGCTGGATGCGGAGGTTTCGGCTAATCATTTTGGCGCCAGCGGGAAGCTTGCGATCTACACGGTTAATGTCTCGGATCTGGATTTGTTTGTTGTTGTGAATCCAACGGGAATCAAGGGCTACACGAAGCCTGGCTTCCAGGTGACGGCTAATGTGAACCTGCTGGATATTCTGGTTGGCGAGGTCATGGGCAAATATTTCCACCCTTCAGACCTGGCGGGCCATGCCAAGGGCAGATTACAAATTCCGAAGAGCATTCCGGTTGTTGGCGGACAGAAGCTGTCTTCCGCAGAGCTGGGAGTTAATAAGGACATAGCCAAGGGCGGCTTGTCGGTTATCGGCGTAGGCTTCACTACGACCTATAAATTCAGTAATAACGATGTAGATTTCAAGGTGGATCTGTCCGCAACACTGAAAAATGTAGTGAATGGTGCAGTTAACCTGGTGAAAAATGTTGGCAGCACAGCAGTTAAGGCTGTCAGCAGCGGAATCAAGAAAATTGGCAAATGGTTCGGGTTTGCTCTAGCCCCAAGCGGAATTGGGACTGAAATGATAGAACGTCTGCTTGGCAATGAGCCTTCAGCTTTACTGGGCTCAACCAGCTCGGCGGCTGCGCTGGGCGCCGTGCAAACAACGCTGCTAAGCAGCGAAGAAGGCAATCTGGAGCATCTGACAGGCATCCGCTTAGTTGACCTGACGGGTCTGCAAGCATCGGAGCGCGGGTATGTGCTGGCGGAAGAGGCGGTTAGCTGGTCGCGAAGCGTTCTTCCTCAGGTTGCTGCGACAAGCGATGGCCAAAACGTGCTGCATACGTTCCCGATCGACGAGAAGCGTCGTTCAGTGCTCGTATTGACAGGCACTGGGGCGGATACGTCTCTTGCGCTGCGGAAGCCGGACGGAACTCCGTACGATGTGCGTTTCACAGACGTCAATGGCAAGGAAGCCAATGCTGTGTACCTTGACAGCGAGAATACCGTGTTGGTGGAGGTCGAGTTTGACCAGATTGGAGCTTGGCATGTAACAGCGAGTGAAGCTGTCGCAATCGGTGAGCAGCACTTGCTGTACCGCGATTCGGAGCTGTCGTTCACGCAGCTGGTGAACGGAATGACCCAGGCGGAGGAAACGAGCTTCACGGGCATTCAGCTGGCTGAACCGAGCCTCGTTATGCTGGAGCTCCAAGGCGCTGGCGTGGATACCACTCTCTATCAGCCGGATGGCAGACCGTATACGCTGCAGCTGGACAACGGACACCCAGGCTGGAATGCTTACCGCGATGAGTCAACGGGAACGTTGTACGTGCTGGCAGACGCCGCTCTGGCGGGCATGTGGCTGGCAGCGGCCGGTGAGGATGTGACAGCAGGCGCATACCAGATTAGACCAGGCAAGACGATGGAAGAGGCGCTGGCATGGGTGCTCTCGGAGGAGCATGAAGCGCTGTTCGAGCTGGATAGAAGCTTTAATGGTCAAGCCTTGCTGGAAATCGAGCATACGGCTGAGGATGTTCAGCTGTACCGGCCAGATGGCACGCTGTACGAGCTGCAGACGAATTCGGAGCTGCCGGGCTGGAATGCCGACTACAACGAAGCTCGACAGAGCATGATGATCCTGATCGATGTTGACCAATATGGCTGGTGGATGGTGAAGTCGAATCATTATCCCGTCGTTAACGGCTATGTTGTGAACGGCGGCGCGGAGGATTTGGGCGATGTGTATGCCTCCGAGGAACGAGTCATCACCCTCAGCATGGAAGAAAAGGAACGTTATGTATTCGCCATCTCTGGTCCTATGGAAGGGACGTCTATCGAGCGTCCGAATGGAGTGGCGTACCCCATTGTGGCGTCTGAGGAAGCAGCGAACCGCAACGCGATCTGGAATGAAGAGGATCAGATGCTGTACGTGGCGGTAGATATTGATACGATTGGCTTATGGACAGTCAAGTCGGCCGGCTGGTACACGCTGGACCTGTACAAGGCTCCGCTTGCGCCGGCAATAACGGGCTTTACTGCGCAAGCGACAGAAGAGATGAACACGTACAAGCTGACGTGGAAGGTTGAGAATCCGAAGGCGGATACGAACGTCAGCGTGATGATCGTACCGAATGAGGAGGAGCGTGTGGGTGAGATTGTCGCCCAGCAGCTTCCACCGAGCGGCATTGGCGAGATTACGCTGCCGGATGGTTATATGCCGGGACAATACTGGCTCGTCCTGCTGGCAGACAGCGAATCGTTTGGTCCGATGTACCGTCTGTCGGACACCCCGATAGCTGTTGAGGCGAGTGAGGTGCTGCCAACCGTTCAGGATTTAACGGCAGTCGCAGTCGGCAACAGCGAGGCGCGCATCCAATTCACAGATGAGAACGCCGAGCAGGTCACTTACTACCGAGTGCTGATGGTCGATGAAGCGGACAATCCGCTATACAGCGGATCGGCATTCGACATAGAGCCATTGAATGGCGATCAGCAGGAAGCCACTTTCGCACTGGAAGCGGGCGAGACCTATCGACTGGCAGTTATGGCCATTCGAGAGCATGATGGGGGAGCGGCATACAGCGGACTTTCCGATGTAGTGGAGATATTTATTCCTGAGCCGAATCCTGCTGATGTATCCGTTACGGTGGATACAGGCAATGTCGCCAAATCCGATAAGCTGTATACGCCATATTATGCGGAAGCAGGCTCGGACGAGCAGCTTCCTCTAACGGTGACATCGGCAGCCGATCTGACGCTGCGAGTTTCGACGGATCAGGCGATCTCGGCTGAGCTGTTCGTTAACGGGCAGTCTTATGGGACTGAAACCGCGGATGTTGACGCAGACGCATCGTTCTCGCTGGAGGGACTGACTGAACGCGATTATGAAATTCTGATTGAGACCGTCACTGAGGACGGCGATCGTTATTCGCATTTCCACAAGCTGTTCGTGGATCGTACGGCACCTCACTTGTATGTCGAGCAGCCTGTCAGCGGACAGGTGGTCGGCGGGGAACGTGTGGTGTTCAGCGGCGCCGCGGAGCCAGGCGTTAAGCTGATGGCGAACGGTATGCTCATTCCGGTGGATGAGCGGGGCGAGTTCCGCGCCTACCTGCCGATTGCTGCAGCTGACGGCCTGCTGCCTGTTGTCATGACGGCAGCGGATGAGGTGGGCAATGAAACAACTTACAAGCTGGACCTGCTGAAGGATGCGGGAGCGCCACCGTCCGGTATCGAGCAAGCTGCCGATCTGTCGGCTCTGGCTTTTGATATGGGTGAGCTGACGCCAGCCTTCGACCCTCAGACAACACAATATTCGTTGCTGCTTGATCCCGCTACCAGCCATGTTCAAGTATGGGCTGTCGCCGCTGGACTAGGCTCGACTGTTACGGTCAATGGCATGGCTGTGGATGAGAACAGCTCTGGAGCCGTTGAGATCGGTCAGAACGGCGCAAGCGTAAGCGTGCAGGTCCGCGCCGCTGACAACAGCCTTAAGACGTATACCATTCAAGTAACAAGAAATGTTGCAGACATTGCGGCGTTGAATGGACTGTCCGTCGATGCAGGCGAGCTGAATATGAGCTTTGATGTGCTTCGTACGGCATACGAGCTGACTGTTCCGAATGAAACGGCATACACGACGGTTACAGCCACGGCTTACGCCAGCGCCTCGACCATTACGGTTAATGGTGCTGCGGTGCCTAACGGCCTCGCATCCGCATCGATTCCGCTTGTTGTGGGTGAGAACGCCTTAGAGGTGAAGGTGACTTCGCCAAATGGGCAAAAAGACCGCACTTACGTCGTGACGATCACGCGTGAGCCAAGCAGCAACGCCGATCTAAGCAATCTGGCCATTGCTGGTTATGAGCTTACCTCTGCGTTCGAGAGCGGCATTACGGACTATGAGGCCGCTGTTCCAGCTGGCGTGCAATCTGTTGTGATCTTGGCTAATGCGGCGGATGCAGCTGCAGCCATTAGCGTAGCAGGGCAGCCATTCACTGGCAGCATGAACATTCCGCTCACTGCGGGAACTAATGTAATTCGCCTCTCCGTCACTGCGGAGAACGGCGATACGAAGGCATACGCCATCAGGGTGCTTAGACAGTCAGAGCCTGAGTTTGGGGCTAACCTGAGCGAGCTTGAGGTGAAGGGACAGGAGCTCTCCACTACCTTCTCGCCGTGGAGATTGAACTATTCCATTACGAATAAGAGCTACATGGGAAGCCAAGTTACGATTACCGCTTATGCGGAGGATGAGTCGGCGATCGTCACGGCCAACGGCAAGTCGCTGCAAGGCGGCGGCAGCTTCGAGGTAACTCTTCCGTCCTATGGAAGCAATTATGTCGATATTCAGGTAGAATCCGAGGATCGTCTGCAGTCGCGCCATTACGCGGTGAAAATTTTGCGGGCTGCGCCTGTGCTCAATGATACGATGAATGTGGATGTGAACGGCAACTTCCGAATTGCGGATGGAAAGCTTGCATCGGCAAACGGACAAAATTATGTTAATGTGGCATTCCGTCGTACCGAACTGGTTGGCTTGGTCGGCACCATGTCACAGGGAGACACCGTCTCCGTATCGGTCCCTAACGGGTCCTACGCGAAGGTGCAGGAGCTGACGGGCGACATGGTCAAGCTGATGGAGAACAAACGCTTGAAGCTTGACATTCGCACGGATCGTGCGGCGTATACGATATCCGCTGCTGTAATGGATATCGAAAGCGTGCGTCGTCAATTCGGCGAAGCTGCCAAGCTGGAGGACATTAAGGTTGTAATCGAGATGATGCCTGCTTCCCAAGAGGCGGCGGACAAGGCGAAGCTTCAGGCAGAGCAGAACGGTCTGACGCTGCTTGCGGATCCAGTGGACTTCACGGTCGAATACAGCTATGAAGGCCGTTCCTTCAAACCGGAGCGCCTGATGGAATACGTTGGCCGATCCATCCTGGTGGGTGACCAGGAGCGTTCGAACCAAATCACGACAGGCGTTCGTGTCGAGTCGGATGGCACGATGCAGCATGTGCCGACTGTCGTCTACGAACGGAACGGAAGTTATTGGGCTAACATGAACAGCTTGACAAACAGCTTGTACACGATCGTCTATCATAATCGTTCCTTCTCCGATATGAATGGCCATTGGGCGAAGAGCGTTGTGGAGAGCATGGCATCCAGACTGATCGTTAACGGCAAGAGCGAGCAGCGCTTTGATCCAAATGGCAGCATTACGCGAGCGGAGTTCGCTTCCATGGCTGTAAGAGCGCTAGGACTGCCATCCCTGTCTGGAGCGGCTTCGTTCAAGGATGTGTCCGTTGACGCCTGGTATGAGCCAGCTGTATCCGCAGCCGCGCGCTACGGCCTCATTACAGGCTATCAGGACGGAACCTTCCGTCCGCAGGGCTTGATTACGCGCGCTGAAGCGCTGGTCATCCTGGGACGCGCCTGGAAGCTGGCAGGCATGCCGGAAGCAGCTGAGGCTGAAGCGGCAACGCTGCTGCAGGCTGCACCGGATCGCGCGGCGATCCCTGTCTGGGCGGAGCAAGCCATCGCATCCGCGCTTCATGCAGGCATCGCTTCCGGCTACCAAGACGGCAGCCTGAAGCCGAACCGCTCGGTGTCTCGCGCCGAGACGGCTCAATTGCTGAGCAACGTGCTGACGAAGTCGGGCTTAATTGACTAAATAGAAGAGGGCGTCCTCCATTCTGCTTGTTGGAATGGCGGGGCGCCCTCTTTTCAACAGTATAGAGTAGATAAAGTTTCGGGGTGAAGCGGGTTTCCGGTTCAGATGCGTACAGAGGCGCAAGAGGTAACGGACATAAAACACACTTAGAGCTCCAATCTGGCGTGTTGAACGATTTATCGTTCAACTCCAGCACTCGCAGTGTGATGCTGCACCACTTTGAACGATTTATCGTTCAAATCCGGCACGCGCGGTGTGTTGCTGCTCCACTTTGAACGTGGGGTTCGGAGCAAATAGACGTGTCAGAAACGTCTAAATGAGCCGTGACGGGGGTTTGGGAGCAAATAGACGTGTCAGAAACGTCTAAACGAGCTGGGGCGGGGGTTTGGGAGCGAATAGAAGTGCCAGAAACGTCTATTCGTGCGGGGACGGGTAGTTTGGTGCAAATAGACGTGCTAGGAACGTCTAAATGTCCTGAGGCGGGGGCTTCGGAGCAAATAGAAGTGCCAGAAACGTCTATTCGAGCTGCGACGGGGGTTTTGGAGAGGCGCGCTAAGCGCGCCTCTAACACTCCCCTTCTGCCCTATGCGTTCTCGTGCCGGCTTGCTCCTCCTCCCGCATCGCCGACACATGGCGGTAAATCACCTTCGCCGCCGCGTAAGCCGGGACGACCAGCAGGATGCCGAGCAAGCCGGAGACGCTTCCCGCCGCGAGGATGAGCACGATTACGGTTACAGGGTGAATATCCAGCGTGCGGCCCATGACCTGCGGGGAGATGAAGTTGCCTTCGATCTGCTGCACGATAACGGTAATGGCCAGAATATACAGCGCTTTGACCGGATCCTGGAACAGAGCGACGAGCATGGCTGGGACGGCGCCGATAACGGGGCCGAAGAAAGGGATAATATTGGCGAACATGCCGATGAAGGCCAGCACCAGCGCGTAATCGAGGCCGATGATCAGATAGCAGGCCAGCAGCATGATGCCGACTAGCAGCGAGACAATCAGCTTGCCCCGAATATAGGAGGCAAGCGAGTCATCCAGCTCCTCCAGCATAGCGGGCATGCCGTGCTGGTAACGTTTCGGCGCCAGTTGAACCAGCCTCGGAGTCAGCTGCTCTCCATCCTTCAGCGCATAGTAGAGGATGAACGGAATGAGACTGAGGATGAGCAGCGCGCTGCTGATCCACTCAATAAGTCGGATGAGGCTGTTCGCAAACAAACCAGCATAACGATTCCATTCCGAAGCCAGCTCATTGCTTACGTTAGGGATGGCCTCCTGGATAGGAGGGGACAGCTCTTCATGCTCGTCGCGCAGCGATTCAAGCGTTTCCGCGGCGAAGTTAATCATGTCGGGCACCTGAGCCGCAAAGTCTGTGAATTGATTGCGAATGAACGGTCCTGCTGTAAGGATTACACCTGCCAGCAATCCGCCGGAGAATAAGAATACTAGCAGCACCGCGAAGCCGCGCGGTGTTCTTCGACGTACAAGCGCTTCGACGAGCGGACGCAGCATGTAATAGAAGACGCCCGTCAGCGCAAGCGGAACGAATACGGCGCTTATCGCTTTCCACAGAGGCCATAATAATTGCCCGTTAAGCCGGAGCAAATAGAGCAGCAGCAGAACGAGGATAGCTGCGACCAGCCACTTGAAACCTCTTTTTTGTTTATAGGACATAGGCTCACCTCATGATTTGTTGGCTTTCGTTATCTCTCAATAACCGCCAGAGGGCTGGGTTGAACCGCTTGATCCGGAGGAAGGAAAAAGCAATGAATCCCATTCATGTGCAACGTCTGCCACATTCGCGACGTAATACGTTATAATCAAAAGTGTTCAGCAGTCTACTGGCAGGGAGGAAGGAAGCATCATGGAGCAAGGCTTGAAGGTGGTACTGATGGTGAAAAGCCCAACCGGCGAATTGAATCAAATCGAGGAACGCGAATGGTCGATGAATATGGTGGCCGCGCTGGAGCACGTCAATTATATCGTAGTGGGGAATAAAGAATATGAGACGGTGGAAGGCCGTCTGAACCTTGATCATGGAAGACTTGAGCTGCTGCTTGTTCCCATGCAGGGCTAATCAACGCTTCAGAGAGGAGAATGCAACTTGACGCAAGACGATAACCAACAAACACAGGAGCAGCCAGTTCGCTGGCTGACCGCAGACGGCAAGCCGCTTCGCGTGCTGTCCACGTCTCTGGGCGTGGCGCTTCTGGCGAACGCGGTGCTTAGCACAGGCGTATCCGCCAACAGTGGAGGCGCTGCGGCGGAAGAGCCTAAGCTGGTATCCTGGTCATCGGATGAAGTGAAGACTTATTTTGACCCTAATATCGATTGGAATCTTCCCATGCTTCAGCCATTGCCCACCGACCAGCCGGAGGGCGAGGGCTCGGAGGAAGGGGGCGCCGGGGGCGGGTCCAACGTCGTTCATCATTACGGCACCGGCTTCGGCTGGGATGATCTGCTGCTCTATCATTTGCTGTTCAATTCGGGGTCCAGCTACTCGTCCTCCAGCTATTATAAGAAGAGGCCAACCTATTATTATAAGTCGTCTACGCCTTATCGACCAACCTCCTACACAAGCGATACGTTTCAAAATAAATCTGTCGTCGGCTCCACAGTCAGACCCAAGACGTCGACGACGACTGGCTCGGTGACACGGCGCTCCACCTCCTCCAGTCCTGGAGGCATAGGGGGCACCTCAAGCAGCATCAGCTCCGGCTCGAAGAGCTCCAGCAGCTCTAGCAGCTCTAGCGGCTCCAGTGTCTCCAGCGGCAAGAGTAGCAGCGGTTTCGGCGGATGAGCGGCGTATTCGAGGTTATATCGGAGCCGTCTCCCGACCGCGCAAGCCGTGTAGCTGAGCTCGCCGGCATAGGCTTTACTTGGGCGGATATCGGGGATGAGCGGTATTGGATCGATCAGGCCGTGACCATGAGCAGCGAAACCTATAAGGAGCTGGAGCAGGCGTCTGCCGGCTTGTGGAAGGTACTCGACCGCGCAGCCCGGTATGTGCATGGCAATCATGCGTTATACGAACTGATTGGCATTCCTGAGGTGCTCTGGACGATGCTTGACGAGCTGCCAATGCCAGAGGAGGGCTTCATTAGCCGATACGCCCGCTTCGATTTTGCTATCAGCAACGAAGGAGCGATTAAGCTGCTGGAGCTGAACGCGGATACGCCAACGGGCTATGTGGAGGCTTCAATCGCAACGCCATGGATGTGCGCCCAGCTTGGTCTCGACTCTCCTAATCTCGCAATGAGAGAGAGAATAGCGGAGGCTTGGGCGATGGAACGGCCGGATACGGCGGCCTGCGTCGACTACGGCGAGCATCTGGAGGATTCCGGCACGATTGAGGCGCTGGTCAAGCACAGCGGCCTGGACGTCAGCTGTGTCGATTGCTTGGAGCTGTATGTGGATGAAGGCGTGCTGAAGGATGGCACAGGCCGCGCCATTCGGAGCATGTTCGCGCTCTATCCGAAGGAGTGGATGGCCGTCGATGAAGGCGGGGATGCGCTTGCTTATTCCATCGAGACAGGGGAGCTCGCCATCTGGAACGGCCCGCACAGCATCCTGCTTCAATCAAAGGGCTTGCTGGCTGTTGTATGGGGTCTGTATGAGCTGGGCCAGCTGTTCGACGAAAGCGAAAGAGCGATCATCAGCCAATATATGCTGCCTGCCTACAACAAAGCGGTATTCGAAGGCAGCTTCGTGTCCAAGTCGATGTTCGGGCGCGAAGGCGGCTCCGTTCGCCTGTTCGACGCTGCTGGTGGACTGGAGCTGGAGGACCGGGAAGGGTTCGACACCAGCGCCTTGTTCCCGACCATGTACCAGAAGCGGGCGGAGCTTGCCCGAATCGGCACGTCGGAGGGCGAGCTCCATCTGCTGACCGGCATGTTCGTTATTAACGGAAAGCCTTGCGGCATGCTTGGCCGAGGAGGCGGGCCTATTACGGGGAACGCCAGCCATTTTATCGCGATAGGAGTGAGATAGATGCTTGCACGTCTACCAAAAATATATCTAACCTTAGCCCTTGGCTTGCTTCTGGCCTTTGCGCTGGCAGCCTGCTCCAATGGCACGCAATCCGTATTCGAGACCAGCACGAGCTCAAATCCCGACGTTGTCAGGGTGCCTTGGGATTATCGGGTGATCGATGGTACCGTCGGCGATCTGATCGGCAGCGATATGACCATCCTGCCAGACAATACGCTGATGCCGAACGATAACAATTATGCGACAGGCGACAAGGTGTTCATTCTCCAATTCATGGATGCAGAGATGATCACGCATGCCGATCAGCGCAATGAGGTTCGGCTGTCCGCTTGGCAGACGCTGAAAACCTTCAAGCAGGAGTCGGACGCGCAGGCGGACCTGGAGAAGCTGAAGGTGGATTTGACAGCCGAGGTTGACCTTGTTGGCGTGTATAAGACTGAGTTTAAGGGTGAAACGCGCAACTTCGCCATCGTGGAGCTTCCAACAGGCAATCGGATTAAGCAGCCGATTGACGAAGCGATGTACAACACGATGTCGGAGAAGCAAACGGTCAATATTCGAATGGAAGAGGTACATGACTTTGCGGATTATGATTCCGTATATTCGAAATTTCGGGGGTGGGCGAATTGACGATTGTCTTGAATTTGGTCGTTAGCGTTCTTGTGATTATTGTGCTTCAATTGCTGGGAATGTTCGTGTTCAGCCTGATGACGCCATTCAAGGACGTGGAGGAGCTGAAGAAGGGAAATGTAGCCGTTGGCCTTGCGCTTGGCGGCAAATTCATCTCGACGGCGCTTATTCTGGGCGTTGCCGCGTATACGAATACGAACATTTGGTTCATGATGTTATGGTTCGCGGTTGGGTATGTCTGCCTGATCGCGGCCTACTGGCTGTTCGAGCTGATGACGCCAAGCTTCAGAATATCGGAGCAGCTGCTGAAGGGCAATGTTGCGGTCGGCATCATGCTGTTCTCGGTGTATCTCGGCTTTTCGTTTGCCATCAGCAGTCTGATCATATAGAATTGGCAGCAAAAAAAAAGACTGTCCGGCGGGATGCTCAAGGCTCCCGGCCAGACAGTCTTTGCGTTTAGCGTACGGTGCGTCCGCCGCCGAATAGAAATTCGACATCTGCGGTCAGCACAT
The DNA here is from genome assembly GCF_040834005.1 of Paenibacillus sp. PL2-23. Lineage (NCBI taxonomy): Bacteria > Bacillati > Bacillota > Bacilli > Caryophanales > Paenibacillaceae > Paenibacillus > Paenibacillus sp. PL2-23. The sequence continues at coordinate 4,541,698 of NZ_CP162129.1, read as the reverse complement.
CCTCGCCCTCGTAGAGCATAAATCGTCCGTCCAGCCATTCGATGCGCATGAGCTTGCGGTCATCGGATTGGTACTGCCAGACGGACAGCTCCCCGGGACGCGGGAACGGCGTCTTGCCGACGGTGGTAATCCAATCGACGTATTGCTCCTCCATATGGAAGACACGTCCGTCGAGCTCCAGCGTCATCGGCACTTCCGTGAAGGAGTCCAGACGTCCGTCGATGGATTTGTACAGCGAATAGGCGATGGCTTCACGGTCTTCGACAAGCAGATAACGAAAATCCGAGCCGTCCTGCAGCGTGAGCAGAGCGTTTCTCCGGCGCTGGCTCGAGGTGCGTCCGGTGACCTGATAAGTCACCATCGACACCTCGCACACATCGCCGGGACCGGCTTCGAATACGCTGCGTTCCGCGATTGGCGGCTCGGGGCGTTTCAGAATGCCGCGGATGCGGCCAAACAGTCCCATAGCGGCCTACTTCTTCTCGTATTGCTTCATCAGGGCGGCGAGCTCGTCTTCAACGGCTCTGTTCTTGCCCAGATTGGCGAATTCATCGTCGATGGATTTGCCTTTGGAGGCGGCGAGATCGTTGCTTGCTTCCGCCATCGCTTCGGCTTGCAGCATCTTCTCTTCCATACGCTTCATGCCGGCCGAGGCGGAGCTTGTGCCGAAGCTGGACATGGCTTTGTTGATTTCGGTCTGCGTCTTGGCGGCTTGATAACGAGCGACAAGAGTGTCGCGCTTGTTCTTCATGTCCGTGAGCTGCTTGCGCATCTCCTCCAGCTTGGCGCGCAGATTGTTCGCCAGCAGCTGGTTCTCGGCATAAGCCTCTTTGTATTCGATCATTTTGGTTTCAACAGCTTGCTTGTCTTCGATGACGCGGCGTGCGAGCTCCAGATTGCCCTCTTGAACGGCGATGTGGGATTGCTCGGTCCGCTTCTGCAGAAGCGCCTCCTGCTCCTCGTACAGCTTCTTGAATTTTTTCTCCAGAGCGATCTGGGAAGCGACGGCCTTCTCGGCGTCCTGCAGATCCTCTGTCATGTCGCGGATATACTGGTCGGTCAGCTTGATAGGATCTTCCGCTTTTTCGATCATGGAATAAACGTTGGACAGGGTTAAATCGCGAAGTCTTTTGAACAAGGACACGGTAATTCCCTCCAATGGCATTGAGATAAAATTTTATACGCATACGGCGGCACATGGTTTCACGAATCTACGATAGTATGATCCGAAATGCCAAATCATACATGTATTCAAATAGAGGGGGGAGTCACTATGCATTTGCTAAGGCTGCTGTCGGCGAAGCTGTACCATATTAGCAAAAGGTCGATCGCCATTAGCATTGTGGTGTTTGTGTTCTTCAGCGCCACGGTAGCGTATGCGCTTGAGCCGGATACGTTCGGAAGCTGGTTCAACGCGCTGTATTGGGTGCTGACAACAATGGCGACAGTAGGGTATGGCGATTATTATGCCGTTACGGTCGCGGGCAAGGTGTTTACGATATTTCTGTACATCTTCGGCATCGGGCTGCTGAGCCTTGTTATCGGCAGGATCATTGACACGTTCGCCATCATTAAGCGCATGAGAGGAGAGGGGAAGTTGAACTATCAGGGCGAGAATCATATTGTCATTATAAATTGGGGCAAAAAAGCGCAAACCGCCGTCGAGGAAATCCTGTCCCATCATCCCGAGACGGCTATCGTCATTATTGATGAATCCGATCGTCATCCGCTGGAGCAGCTGGACCAGGTGCACTTCATCAGTGGCGATCCCTCGGAGGACGAGGTGCTGGCAAAGGCGATGATCAGCAGGGCAAAGTCGGCGATTATCTTCGGGGACTCGCGCATCGATGAAGCCTCCCTGGTCGACGGCAAATCCCTGTTGATCGTCTCCAGCATCGAGAGAATCGCGCCGAACGTACATACGACGGTCGAAATTATGCAGGAGAAGCATATTCGCAATTTCAGGCACGTGCAGGTGAATGAATTTGTACTGTCGCATGACGCTATCTCCCGGCTAGCTGTTCGTTCCGCGCTGGGAGTGGGCAATCCAGATGTGTTCAGGCAGCTGCTCAGCAGGCAGCATGGCGATGATATTTACGAGGTTCCGGTGTCTCCGAGCTGGCGGACGTACGGCGACGCCTTCTTCGGCTTGCTGGAGCAGGGCGCGACCCTGTTGGCGGATCGGAGCGACATGGGCATCAATCGGAGGATGAGCGAAGACATTCCGAGCAACGCCCGTCTGTATATGATATGCGATGAGGAGACATACAGGAAAATTGTGGGCTAAGCGCATGGACCAAGCGATTCGGCCTAGCACCATCATATAGATGATTTTGACGAGAGGAGCGCTTCCGGGCGCTCCTTTATTTTTTTCCCCGTTTGGCGGAATCAGGATAAGGGTAACAGGAAATAGTACCTAGGGAAAAGGAGTGAGGAATGTGAAGCTTACGCATGAGCAGCGCATTCAGCTGCACGGATTCAACAACCTGACCAAGTCGCTCAGCTTCAACATGTACGATATTTGTTATACGAAGACGAAGGAGGAGCGGGAGGCGTACATCGCGTACATCGACGAGCAGTACAACTCTGATCGGCTGACGTCCATTCTGAACCAAGTATCGGAGATGATCGGCGCACATGTGCTGAATGTTGCCAAGCAGGATTACGTGCCGCAAGGCGCCAGCGTAACGCTGCTTGTATCCGAGGGGCCGGTTGTGGAGGTGCCGCTGGAATCGTTCGAGGAGTCGCCGGGTCCCCTGCCCGCCAATGTGGTTCTTGCGCTGGACAAAAGCCATATTACGGTGCACACCTATCCGGAATATCATCCCGACGAGGGAATCAGCACGTTCCGCGCTGATATTGACGTCTCAACCTGCGGTGAAATATCGCCGCTGAAGGCGCTCAATTATCTGATCCATTCGTTTAATACGGATATTATGATGATTGATTACAAGGTGAGAGGATTCACGCGCGACATTAACGGGTATAAGTTGTTTATCGACCACGAGATCAACTCCATCCAGAATTACATACCGGATGAGCAAGCTGAGCTGTATGACATGATTGACGTCAACATCTATCAGGAGAATCTGTTCCATACGAAGTGCCGGCTGAAGCAATTCGATCTGAACAATTATTTGTTCGGCTATACGAAGGATACGCTGAGCGTGGAGGAGCAGAGGAGGATCACGAACCGGCTGAAGCAGGAGATGGACGAGATCTTTTATCACATTACGTAGAACGAGGGAGTGGATGATTCTATGTCTGCAACACAACAGAAGCAAAAAGTGTTCCCGCCGCAAAATCAGGGCAGGCAGCCCGGGATCGAATCGGAGATGAATCCGCTGCCCGTCTTCGAGACGGAGCAGTACAAAGCAGCCGGCAAGCTTGCCGGCAAGACGGCCATTATTACCGGCGGCGACAGCGGTATCGGCCGCGCGGTAGCTGTGGCGTACGCGAAGGAGGGCGCGTCTCTGCTCATCGTGTACAAGGACGAGCACAGCGATGCGAAGGAGACGAAGGAGGCTTGCGAGAGGTATGGCGTCCAATGCAGCCTCATGAATGGAGATATCGGCACGAATACGTTCGCCCAAGCGGTAGTCAGCGCCGCCATTGAGCAATTCGGGCGTATCGACATTGTCGTCAATAATGCGGCGGAGCAGCATGTTCGGCAGAAGGTGGAGGACATCACGCCGCAGCAGCTGGAGCAGACGTTCCGTACGAACGTATTCGGCGTCTTCTATCTCACCATCGCCGCTATGCCTCATCTGAAGAAGGGCAGCTCCATTATTAATACAGCGTCGATTACGGCGTATAGAGGCAACCCAACACTGATCGACTACTCCTCCACCAAAGGGGCAATCGTGTCGTTCACGCGCGCGCTAGCGACCAATCTGGCGGCTGACGGCATTCGTGTGAACGGCGTAGCGCCAGGACCGATCTGGACACCGCTTATCCCGGCGTCGTTCGATCCGGAGTCGGTGTCGACCTTCGGCTCCGACACGCCGATGGGCCGCGCTGGACAGCCGCATGAGCTGGCGGCGGCATATGTCTATCTGGCGTGCGACGATTCCAGCTATATGACGGGGCAGATGCTCCATATTAACGGCGGAGAAGTTGTGAATGGCTAAGCTGGTTAAGCTGGCTAAGCGCAATGATAGATGACAGACAGCAAGAAGAAGCGGGTCGCTCCTTAAGGAGCGACCCGCTTCTTCTTCGGCTATGTGCAGGTTGCCAGCCTTGTCTGCTTTCGCAATGGCGCTGTTCCGCATCGTCCGGCGGGCATATGGCTTCTGGCTTACAGGAAGCCATGCTCCTTGGCGTAACGGCCCCAATGAGGCTGGCGGCCGTCGATGTCGATAATGCCGTATTCATCGGACAGCTCCCAGCTCGGGAGCACCTTGCCGGTCTTCTCGAACTTTGCAGGGTCAGCCGCAAGTGCCGCGATGCCTCGGCCTACGAAGCGAGGCGTCTCCGCCTGGGCGACGAAGTGCTCTGCATTGTCTTTGCCGCTGTGCAAGGCGTCCCGCCAATTGGCCTCTGTGACGCCGAAGTGCTCCAGCATTTCCTCGGAGCGAAGAAAGCCCGGCGTTACCGCCAGCGCTGTCACCCCGTGCGGACGAAGCTCCTCGGCGAGCGACTGCGCGATATGGATGGGGGATATTTTGGCCAGACTGTAGAAGAGATTGCCCCGGTAGCGGTAGTCGATGCCATCCGTAACCTCGATATGAAGTCCTGATTGATTGGCGACCATCAGCGGGATGCCATAATAACCTGTAATGAGATGCGCCTTGACCGCTCTCTCCTGCACAAGCAGACCGCTGGGCAAGTCATGCTCCCAGAACATCTTGCCCCACTCGATGAGCTTCTCGCCGCCCCAGATGTTGTTGACGAGAATATCGAGACGGCCCTGCTGCTCCATCCCCACGCGTTCGAACAGTGCGGCAACCTGCTGTGGCGATGTATGGTCGACCTGCACGGGAATGCCCTGGCCGCCCGCAGCTGTAACCAGCTCGGCTGTCTCTTGAATGGTCTCGGGCCGGTTCAGGTCCGAGCGTGTGCCGGTAATACTTCGTCCTGTGCAATATACTGTAGCGCCCGCCTCCCCCAGACTGACGGCGATGCCTCTTCCGGCGCCCCTCGTCGCTCCCGCCACAACGGCGACCCGGCCTTTCAAGGGTTGAGTTTGATTACTATTCAATACGATCATCTCCTTGGCTTTTGAACTTTTTGAGCTTGCAACCATGTGAGCAGCTGCTCTTGTTCTTTCCCATTATAGTGTTCCAAATACGACAACCACTGTCATATATAAATGGTATACTGCAAGAAAAAGAAAGCTTGGAGGGAGAGCCATGCGGGCGGGAAGACTGGTATCTATTGTGCTGCTGCTGCAAGCGGAGGGCAGGCTGACATCGAAGCAGCTGGCCGAACGGCTGGAGGTAACGGAGAGGACGATTCTGCGGGACATGGACGAGCTCAGCGCTTCGGGCATTCCGGTCTATTCGGAGCGGGGCGCGCAAGGCGGCTGGCAGCTGACCGAGGGCTATCGGACGGGGTTGACGGGGCTGCACGCCGACGAATTGGCGGCTTTGCTCGTCTCCAGCCAGGACCATCCGCTGCGGGAGCTGGGCCGTCAGGAAGCGCTGGATGCTGCGCTCATGAAACTGCTTGCAGGCGCCAATGAGTCAGCCAGGGAAAGCGCCAAGGCGGTCCGGCGCAAGCTGCATATCGACGGCGCGAGCTGGCATTCGTCGGGGGCGGGACGCGCCGGGGACGGGAGGGAGCAGCCGCCGCTGCTGCCCATTCTGCAGGAGGCCGTCTGGGAGGAAAGAGCAGTCCGCATGTGCTATGACAGCGATAAGGAAGGCGGGAGGGCAGCGCGGATCATCCGGCCGCTGGGGCTGGTCGTGAAGCGGAACGTCTGGTACGTCGTGGCGTTGAACGAGGAAGGTGAGCCGCGTACGTTCCGCATCTCCCGCATGCTGGACGCCGAGGCGCTGCCGGCTCGCTTCGAGCCGCCGGGAGATTTCGAGCTGGCAGCGTATTGGGAGTCTTCCTTGTCGGATTTCAAGAAGAGGCTGCCCCGTTATCCGGCGCGGGTAAGAGTCCAAACAGCGCTGCTTCGCAGGCTGGAGGGAGAAAGGTATGTATCGTCTGTTTCCGTTGCTGCGCAGAGTGAACGAGAGGGCTGGGCGGAGGCGGAGGTGCTGTTCGAGACGATGGAATCGGCCTGCGGCATTCTGCTCCGCTACGGCTCGGGCATAGAGGCGCTTGGTCCGCCGGAGCTGAGGGGCCTGATCGAGGATGAAATCGAAGCCATGCGGGTGTTATACTGGAAGGGCGCCGAATGAATGACAGCGGCGTAATGTATTTTATGACAAGGAGTTGTTGTACATATGAGTAAGAGCATGGAGCAGTATTTCGCCAAATATGCCGAGCTGATCGTCCGCACGGGCGTTAATATTCAGCAGGGGCAAGAGGTTTTTGTGAACGGGGCTTCCATCGAGATTGCGCCTCTGGTCAGAGCGATCGCCGAGAAGGCGTACGAAGCAGGAGCGGCGAATGTGCACGTAGAGTGGGTGGACGACAAGCTGGCGCGCCTCAAATACGAAAAAGCGGCGGATCATGTGTTCAGCGATTTCCCGGCCTGGGAGACTGCGAAGCGCAGTGCCTTCGTTGAGAAGGGCGCGGCGTTTATCTCCATCACCGCATCAAGTCCTGACCTGCTGAAGGGTATTCCTTCAGAGCGCATCTCCGCGTTCCAGAAGGCGGCGGGCCAAGGGCTGAAGGAGTTCCGCAGAGCGATTCAATCCGACAAGGTGAGCTGGACGGTCGTGGCGGCCGCTGGCGCGGAATGGGCGAAGAAGGTGTTCCCGGACGTCTCCGAGGAGGAGGCTGTCGACAAGCTGTGGGCGGCGATCTTCGATTCCGTGCGCCTGCATACCGACAATCCCGTTGAAGCTTGGGTGAAGCATAATGATACGCTGCATGAGAAAGCGGAAATATTGAACGGCCACCATTTCCACAGCCTTCACTACAAAGCGCCGGGAACGGACCTCGTCGTCGAGCTGGCGGATCGGCATATATGGGTGGCGGCGGGCAGCACCAACGAGAAGGGCTTTTCGTTTATGGCGAACATGCCAACGGAGGAAGTGTTCACGGTCAACAAGAAGACGGGCGTGAACGGCTATGTGTCCAGCACGAAGCCGCTGAGCTACGGAGGGAACATTATCGATCGCTTCAAGCTGACCTTCGAGAACGGACGCATCGTGAAGGCGGAAGCCGAGGAAGGCGAAGAAATCCTGAACAAGCTGATCGAGGTGGACGACGGCGCCCATTATTTGGGCGAGGTGGCGCTGGTGCCTCACGAATCGCCAATCTCCCAATCCGGCATCCTGTTCTTCAATACGCTGTTCGACGAAAATGCATCGAACCACTTCGCGATCGGCAGCGGCTACGCGTTCAATATTGTTGGCGGCAAAACGATGACGCCTGAGCAGCTGGAAGAGAACGGCGTGAACGCCAGCATCACGCACAACGACTTCATGGTCGGCTCTGCCGAGATGGACATCGACGGCATCAAGGCAGACGGCACGATGGTTCCGGTGTTCCGCAAGGGCAACTGGGCGATCTAAGTCTGCAGGACTGGCAAGACTTCTGGCAAGACTTCTGGCAAGGCCGGCTAAGCTGGCATCTGTCATAACTTAGAATCCGCATGCTATGGGCTGCTCCGAGAGTCATCGACGATGACCGGGGCGGCCTTTCTTTTATGGACTTATTTTGATGCAAAAATACATTATTTTCATATTCTATTGCTTAGACGGATGGAATTGCTGCGATTATACATGATTTGATTTGCAAAACAACTCTTACCGACCATTAAGAGGCATTTTCCTGCACTTTTGCAACAATTTCACCCTATTCCACCTTCATGAGTATAAATGGATGTAGATTTGCAGGATTTCCTCCCTGCCATTGGCGTGTATCCATACATGGTGGTCCCTATCCTTTATGGCCCACTCTCCGGATGAAAATAAATCCAGACCATATGGTTCATACTAGCAGTATCTAATGATACATGGGCGGTGATAGACGGTGACGCGAACGTGGTCGGAGGCAGGGCGGAAGAGGGTGGAGGAGGTGTTCGGACCGCTTCAGGGGGAGCTTGCAGCAGATGCGGACCATGTGGACAAGCTGTTGCTGGACGGAGGCTGCGCGATATTTTGGGATCATTCGGACAAGGTGTATCTGAATCAGACCGCGCTTTCGGAGGGACGTTCCATTAGCGAATCCAAGGGCGAGCAGGTCAGTCGATGTCCGCATGATGGCTTCGTAGAAGGTCTCGCTACGAACATCTTGCAGATTCGCCGCCGGATTCGGAGTCCCAAGCTGAAGGTTCGTTACTTGACGATGGGCCGATGGACCGGGACCAAAGTGGCTATTCTGGTGGACGGCTACCCGTCAGCGCTGGTGCTGCCCATTACCTTCTTCTCCTTCTACCAGTCGCCGGACGATTATAATAATCGCTGGATCATCGGCACCTTCAGCCGCATCGTACGGATGATCAGCTTTGTCCTGGTGATCAGCCTGCCCGCCATCTATATCGCCATTGTCTCCTTCCACTCCGAGGTGCTGCCGATCGGTGTGTTGTATTCCGTGAAAGTCCTTTCCTCCCCTTATCGAGGCTATTACGATGCAGGTTATTCTTGAATTGCTGAAGGAAGCGGCCATCCGCCTTCATTCCTCCGTCGCGCAGACCATCGGCATCGTCGGCGGCCTTGTCATCGGTACGGCTATCGTGGAAGCCCACCTCGTATCGCATACGATGATTGTCATCATTGGCTTAACGGCAATCTCCTCCTTCGTAACGCCGCTCAGCGAATTCGGCACAAGCCTTCGCATCTTAGGCTTCTCGACCATTATAGCTGCTGCTTTGTTCGGATTTTTTGGTCTGTCGATCATGCTCATGTGGATATTTATTCATCAATATCGCCCAGGATACTCCCGTCTTCTATAAGCGGGGGAGGAATGGGCGTCCGGCATTAGCCGGAATGATATTTGGTGTGTTCTTGTTCTCCCTACTATGCTAAAATTAGTATAGTGAGGAGGCGAACATATGATCGTTACCGTGACGGCGAAAATCAAAATCAAACCGTCAGACAGTCAAATGATGGCCCTGCAACAAACGATGATCGCTTATCGTCAAGGCTGTAATTTTGTCTCTGCCCTTGTGTTTGAGACGAGCGAGCGCCGGCAGTCTGCCCTGCACCGAATGACGTATCGAACCCTGCGCAGCGCGATGGGCCTGCGTTCTCAAATGGCGCAGTCGGTATTGAAAACGGTACGGGCTAAATACAAGACCATCTTGAGCAGCGGACATGCTTGGACACGCGTACAATTTAAGAAGCCGGAATACGATCTCGTCTGGAGACGGGATTACTCGCTAAGCGCAAAGCTATTCTCCGTCAATACGCTGCAAGGCCGCATTAAGATTCCCTTCGAAGCCAAAGGAATGGAGACCTATTTCGACGGCACATGGACATTCGGTACAGCCAAGCTGGTATGCAAAAAACAGAAGTGGTTTTTGCATATTCCAGTGTCTAAGGAAATGGCCTCTCCTGAGCTTAAGGAGATTGAACACGTTGCAGGGATTGATCTGGGCATCAACTTTGTAGCTACGGTGTATGACACCGAGGGGAGAACGCTGTTTTTTCGAGGAAGGGAGCTCAAACACAAACGAGCCAACTACCAACGATTGCGTTCCGAGCTGCAACGCAAACAAACGGCTTCGTCCCGCCGCAGGCTGAAGCAAATCGGAGAACGAGAAAACCGCTGGATGACCGATGTGAACCATCAGGTAAGTAAGGCACTCGTTACCCGATATGGGGCGAATACGCTGTTTGTGCTGGAGGATTTGACAGGGATCCGCCGCAGGGCGGAAAAGTCAAAGCTGAAGTATTGGTATGTGACGGTATCGTGGGCGTTCTATCAGCTGCGTCAGATGGTGACGTATAAGGCGAAGCTTGCAGGATCGATGGCGATAGCCGTGGATCCGAAGCACACCTCGCAGGCGTGTCCCCTATGCCGCCACACGGTGAAAGAAAACCGGATAAACGCAGGCATCGCTTTCGTTGCCAGGCATGCAGATATACAAGCAATGACGACCGGATCGGCGCCATGAATCTCTGTCTGAAGGGAAGAGAGTACCTTCTTGAAGGTGCAGGCTTAGCATGACTAGGCTTGCAGGGCAGCTGTCAATCTGCCCATTGGTAGGCGAAGGCTTACTCGAGGATGTAACACCACGTTCTTCGGAACGCCAAAAGATCGGAGTCGCAAGACGTTCGTACGATCGGGTCGTTACAAGCTTCCACTTCAAACGTTAGTTAAGTGGGGGTCATTGACTTATGCAAGCTGGAGCTTAGGGGAGTGCCTTACTTTTCGCCATTTGATCCATTCCGGAGGGGCTCGGAGGGCAGGGAGGTCGATCAGGAGAAGCTGAAGCAAGATCACTACACCCTCTGGGACGCTGCAGATTGGAAGTACGTCTATGGGGACGCGGGGATCAGCGTGACCTTCGATATCCGGCTCAGAAGCACGGGCGCTTTGTTCTAAAACACGGTAAGCCAGTCGCCTATATGACATTTGTCATATGGGTGACTTGACGTTTATGACTGGGAGAGAGACTCCCCATCTCTTACAATGGAGATAATAAGGTGCGAAGCAGGAAGGTGTCATGTTTTTCATGCGCCGCGCCGGGAAACGGAAACTTCCAAGGAGGAACCAGCATGACCGAACCTAATCAAACGATGCAATTGAAAAAAAGCGTAGCCCCCTACGAGCGCTCGACGCTCGCCGTTAGTATAAGGCAAATGATTAATACGCTGCTGCCGCTGGCGGTATTATGGGCGGCGGCTTATTATAGTCTATCCGTATCGTATTGGCTGACGTTGGCGTTTGCTGTGGGCGCATCGTTTTTTGTCATTCGCAGCTTTATTATTTTTCATGACTGCTGTCATGGCTCCTTCTTCAAGAACAAACGGGCGAATGACATCGTCGGCAATTTGACTGGCGTTCTGACGCTGGTTCCTTATGAACAGTGGAAAAACTCGCATGCGATTCATCACGCGACAAGCAGCAATCTCGACAAGCGCGGCGTCGGCGACCTGTGGATTCTGACAGTGGACGAATACGCGTCGGCAAGCTGGTCGACGAAGCTGGCTTACCGTCTCTATCGCCATCCGCTCATTATGTTCGGGATCGGGCCTATCTTTGTATTTGCGCTGCAATACCGGTTCAATCGCAAGGGGGCGCGCCGCAAGGAGAAGATCAACACGTATTATATGAACGCGATGATTATTGCTTTCTATGCCTTCATGTGCTGGGCGATCGGCTGGGAGGCGTTCCTGCTGGTGCAGGGTCCCGTCTTCTATATATCCGGCGTTCTTGGCGTATGGCTGTTCTATGTGCAGCACCAGTTCGAGGATTCGTATTTCGAGCATGACAAGGAGTGGAGCTATGTTCAGGCAGCGGTGGACGGAAGCTCTTATTACAAGCTGCCGAAGCTTCTGCAATGGCTGACCGGCAACATCGGCTTCCACCATGTGCATCACTTGAGCCCGAAGGTGCCGAATTATTATTTGGAGCAGGCGCATGATGCCGTTCCTCCGCTTCACAAAGCGACAACGATTACGATCTGGCAGAGCCTGGAGTCGTTGAAGTTCAGGCTGTGGGACGAGGAGGGCAAGCGCTTCGTCAGCTTCCGGACGGTTCGGGACCGTCTGCGCAAGCCTGCGGCAGAGCGGCGGAACACAGCTCCCGCAGACCCCAGGAGAGCAAGCTAAGCCTCGCGCTGTAAGGGCTAGAGCCTGCTGGGACGAGGGCATGCAGCATGGCCTTATGCTACAATAGAAGCAGCGAATGGCCGAGGAATCGGCGACGGCAGGAGGATGAGCGGCAGCATGAACAAATGGTACAACATATTTAACCGCGCGACTGGACTCAGTCCATATGTGTGGCTCGTATTTTGTATTCTGCCCTTCTATTTCATCTTCCGCTCCTCCTCCACGCCGGAGGTTGTCTCCGGCATTGTGATGATTATTTTGTTTTTTACCTGCTATCGGCTGGCGTTTGCGTCCAAGGGCTGGCTAGTCTATTTCTGGACCGGCGTGCAGATTATTATCTCCATCGCGATGACGCTGCTGTTCAGCTATGTGTACTTCTGTATATTTCTTGCTTTTTTTATCGGAAATGTGCAGAACAAGGCGGGCTTCATTACGCTGTATGCCATTCATATTACGACGACGTTTATCACGGTCAATTATGGCTTTGTCACACAAAATCAGCTATTTTTCCAGCAATTTCCCTTTATTCTGATCAGCCTGATTGTTGTCATCCTGCTGCCGTTTAATACGTACAACCAGAAGAAGCAGGGTCAGCTGGAGGGGAAGCTGGAGGATGCGAACAAGCGGATCGCGGAGCTCGTCAAGCAGGAGGAGCGGCAGCGGATCGCTCGGGATTTGCATGACACGCTTGGCCAGAAGCTGTCGCTGATCGGTCTCAAAAGCGATTTGGCGGGCAAATTGGTCCACTCCGATCCCTCCAAAGCGCAGCTGGAAATCCGGGACGTCCAGCAGACGGCGCGGACGGCGCTGAAGGAAGTGCGGGAGATGGTGACGCAGATGCGCGGCGCGCGTCTCGACGAGGAGATGCATCGCGTAAGCCAGATTCTGGCCGCCGCCGGTATCGAGCTGCATGTGGATGGCGATTATGGCCTCATCGATACGAACCTGCTGACGGAGAATGTGCTGAGCATGTGTCTGAAGGAAGCTGTAACGAATGTGGTGAAGCACAGCCAGGCGGGCAGCTGCACCATCCGGTTTTTCTCGACGGCGAATGAATTCGGAGTGACGGTCGGGGATGACGGCGTCGGCATGGATGTCGGCAGGTTCAGCAGCTATCGAGGCAATGGCCTGAGGGGTATGAAGGAACGGCTGGAATTTGTGAACGGCAGCCTGGACATTAGGTCGGAGAGCGGCACGACACTTATGATGACGGTGCCCCGAGTCGTGAAGAAGCCGGTGAAGGAGGAGCGAAGCGTATGATTACAATCGTTATCGCGGAGGATCAGCGAATGCTGCTTGGCGCTCTGGCCTCGCTGTTGGATCTGGAGGAGGATATGCGGGTAGTGGGACGGGCTTCCAATGGCGAGGAAGCGATTGCCCTGGTGGAGCAGCATAAGCCCGATGTCTGCATTATGGACATTGAGATGCCAGCCAAGAGCGGACTGGAGGCGGCAGAGGAAATAAGAGGGAAATGCAAGGTCATCATACTGACCACGTTTGCCCGTTCCGGCTACTTCGAGCGCGCGGTCAAAGCCGGCGTCAGCGGTTATTTGCTGAAGGACAGTCCAAGCGAGGAGCTGGCCAGCTCCATCCGCAGCATCATGTCCGGCAAGCGGATCTACGCTTCCGAGCTGATGGATGAGGCGTATGGCGGGGGCGGGGACAATCCGCTGACCGAACGGGAGACGGAAGTGCTGGAACTGGTCGCCGACGGCAAAAACACGAAGGAAATCGCGAACGAGCTGTTTCTAACGACGGGCACTGTTCGGAATTATATATCGGTTATATTGGATAAGCTCGGCGTCAGCAATCGGATCGAGGCGATCACCCGTTACAAGGAGAAGGGCTGGTTCAAATGAGCGGCAGCTTATTTGCTCCGACCCTCCCGTCCCGGCAGGAATAGACGTATCTGACACGTCTAATTGCACCAAAACCCCCATCCCAGCAGGAATAGACGTTTTTGGCACGTCTAATTGCACCAAAACCCCCATCCCAGCAGGAATAGACGTTTTTGGCACGTCTATTTGCACCAAAACCCCCGACCCAGCAGGAATAGACGTTCCTGGCACGTCTAATTGCTCCAAAACCCCCGACCCAGCTACTAGTCTTCCTTGCAGGCTAACGCCTCCGGGACCAGCCGAATACCTTAATATGAACGAGCCATTTGGTCGCCCAATACGTCATGACATATACGATCAAAAAAACAAAAATAAGCGGACGGAAGAGCAGGACTGCGACGATCCAGGCCAGCACTATTTGCCAGCGCTTCATTCGCTTTAAGAGGTTCGTCGGAGCAAGCAGAATGCGGTACAGCTTGTAGCTCTTCTGCAGCGCTTCCAAATACGCGTCGCGAATCTG
>NZ_CP162129.1:7500-132500 GCF_040834005.1 Paenibacillus sp. PL2-23 | reverse complement strand
AACAGGCTTATCTCCCCCAAGAGTCCACATCGACGGGGAGGTTTGGCACCTCGATGTCGGCTCATCGCATCCTGGGGCTGAAGTAGGTCCCAAGGGTTGGGCTGTTCGCCCATTAAAGCGGTACGCGAGCTGGGTTCAGAACGTCGTGAGACAGTTCGGTCCCTATCTGTCGCGGGCGCAGGAAATTTGAGAGGAGCTGTCCTTAGTACGAGAGGACCGGGATGGACGTACCGCTGGTGTACCAGTTGTTCCGCCAGGAGCACCGCTGGGTAGCCAAGTACGGACGGGATAAGCGCTGAAAGCATCTAAGCGTGAAGCCCCCCTCAAGATGAGATTTCCCAATTTAGTAAGACCCCTTGAAGACGACGAGGTTGATAGGTTCGGGGTGGAAGCACGGCAACGTGTGCAGCTGACGAATACTAATCGGTCGAGGGCTTATCCTAAAGTGTTTCCGAGAGGAAACACACATCGTAAGCATATGCTTATGACAGCTAAAGTTCAGCAAACTTTCGTATCCAGTTTTCAATGTGCAAACATTGACGTTTGGTGATGACGGCGAAGGGGAACCACGCGTTCCCATACCGAACACGACCGTTAAGCCCTTCAGCGCCGATGGTACTTGGACCGCAGGGTCCTGGGAGAGTAGGACGTCGCCAAGCACAGAAGACCTACCGTATTCATTTACGGTAGGTCTTTTTGTGCGTGGAGACGTTCCTCTCCCTACTGGGAGAGTGTCCGAACCTTTCATCGAAGTAACTCGACGAGGCATGACCCGGCATTTAGAGGTAGGTTCAGACGCCGACTGGGGATGCAATCGCTCCGGAGCAAACTCAAACCCAGTGCGGAATGGACTTTGCCAAGCACGAGTAGCCCAAGCCCAGTGAGGATTGGACTTTGTCAAGCACGAATGACCTGTCACAGATTACTGTGGCAGGTTTGTTGTTGTGGACGAACCTAAGTAACCTGATGATGAATGTTGCGCGCTATATACAGTAGAAGGCGGATGACGAGTAAATCCTGCGAATCTGCAGTAATTAATGCTCGGAAAGTTAGTGTAGAGTCAAATTGATGCGAATGTGCAGGATTATAGGCGATGTGTGGACGTGTAAGGTGGGACGGTGCTTGAAATGATGTATAATCGCAGCAATTCCTCGTTTGAGCAAACAAATATAAGAAGTTGATGTACTTTTGCAGCATTATTCGCAGTCTGCAAAGGTTGCCCGCCGCTATGTACAGTAGAAGGTACAGGAGGATTAAATCCTGCGAATCTGCAGTAATTAATGCTCGGAAAGTTAGTGTAGAGTCAAATTGATGCGAATGTGCAGGATTATAGGCGATGTGTGGACGTGTAAGGTGGGACGGTGCTTAAAATGATGTATAATCGCAGCAATTCCTCGTTTGAGCAAGCTAATATAAGAAATTGATGCACTTTCGCAGCATTATTCGCAGGCTGCAAAGGTTACCCGCCGCTATGTACAGTAGAAGGTACAGGAGGAGTAAATCCTGCAAATCCTGCAGTAATTAATGCTCGGAAAGTTAGTGTAGGGTCAAATTGATGCGAATGTGCAGGATTATAGCCGATGTGTGGTCATGTAAGGTGGAACTGTGCTTGAAATGATGTATAATCGCAGCATTTCCTCATTTGAGCAAGCTAATATAAGAAATTGATGCACTTTCGCAGCATTATTCGCATGCTACACCGCAGGGGTGCCACTAGCGGGCGGTCAGTCGCACGCTACACCGTATGGACAGCATGATTCTCATACGACCACCGCTGGGAGGGTAACCCGTGGTAAACCAGCGGTCTACTGGAGGTTCTCGAACACTAGCGATGATAGAAATATGCTTCTTTGGTTTGCAGACGGAGGATGCCGTCTTTGCGCTGCTTGCGGAATGCGATGGAAAGCATAAGACGAGGCATGAGCACCCATATATGCCAGCTGATTAAGCTAATCATTAAAGATGGCCCGAGCCAGGGATAAAATACCGCAATGATACACAATCCGAGCCAAAATAAATGGCGATGCACGCGGCGGAAGACCGCCAGGGAGATGTCGTTGGCAGGCTTAAAGCCGATCCATGGAGGATTGACGCGCCATACCCATTGACGTTCCGCTGCTTCAGTTACAGAAATAAAGGTTATGACAATAATAACGAGATGGAGCAGCTGTACAGCGGCAAATCCGATCAGCCAGGCGAATAAGCCGTCCATCCCGTAGATAAGCATTTGAAATCCCAAAAAGATAGCGGCAATAATAAGATGGCTCATGATAAGCTCGGACTTGACGACGACCTTCTGGACCAATTTGTATTGATAGATCGTCGCATTCCTCTGATCGGATAATTTCTGCTTCATAAACGACGTCCTTCCTCTTCCGGGCATAGTTCCACTATTTATATCGGCAAGGGAATTCTGAAATTGAATGTATGATCACCATTCGCCTATTCCTTGCATATAATGATATATAAATATTTGAAATGGGTTATGAAACAAGTATATTTCGCTAGAATACGTGGCATAATAGTAGGAATAGATGTTAACAAGCAAGGAAAGCGGGGATGATCATGGACAACATCAGATCTCACCAACACCTACACCAATGCACGATTTGCGGCAATGATAAGGCTGAAGGAGAAGGTATACGAATCGTATTAGGCTTTATCTGCAGTGACTGCGAGTCAGAGATGGTTCGCACGGACGTTAGAGACGCCAAATATCCTTTTTTTATTCATCAGATGAAGCAGCTATTTGTAGAAAAAAACGCGTAAGCAGCCCTGGAGACAGAGGCTGTTTTTTTTGCAATTCTAATTTATAGGTTTTACAGCTTAACTGAGCTTAGAATTCTCGGAATGAAACGCGCTGCGCCGCCAAGGACGGCGACAGCCGTTTCAACTTGGCATTTAAAGTTTACGTCAGCTTCACAGCTTCGTTACAATAGACGAAGCACAGTATTCGAAGGAAGGATGTGTCGAGTTGGCACAGAATCAGCAGCAACAACAGCAACAGCAATGGCGTACTCCGCTTTATGACGCTTTAGCTCAGCACGCCAGGAGTAATCCTGTCAGCTTTCATGTTCCAGGCCATCATCAGGGCGAGGCTCTGCAATACGGATTAGAAAAGGCGGGACAGCACAAGAGCGGCATAGAGGATTGTTTTGCCCCTTTGCTGGCACTGGATGTGACCGAGCTATCCTCCACGGATGATCTCCATCACCCGGAGGCTTCCATCCAGGAAGCGCAGCGGCTGGCAGCGGCTTGCTTTGGCTCGGAGGACACTTATTTCCTCGTTGGCGGGAGCACCTCTGGCAATTTGGCGCTTATTCTGACCGTATGCCAGCCAGGGGACACCATCATCGTGCAGCGCAATGTACATAAGTCCATTATCAATGGGCTGAGGCTGGCGGGAGCCAAGGCGGTATTCCTTTACCCTGAATACGAGCCCCACACCCAATTGGCGACCATTCCGAGCATACAGCAGGTGGAGGAAGCGCTGATGATGGTTCCCGAAGCCAAGGCGGTATTCCTATCGACGCCCAACTATTATGGCATGAGTGTGAGGCTGGACGACTATATTGCGCGATGCCGCAGCGCTGGAATTCCGCTTCTCGTAGACGAGGCGCATGGCGCGCATTACGGCTTTCATCCGCAGCTTCCGACTTCAGCGATTCAGGCTGGAGCGGATGCTGTTGTCCAGTCCACGCATAAAACCTTGCCGGCTATGACCATGGGAGCTATGCTGCATGTACAAGGGCAGCGAATAGACCGTGAGAGGCTGAGAGAAACGCTTGCCATGCTGCAGAGCTCCAGTCCATCCTTTCCCATCCTCGCGTCGCTGGATATTGCCCGGGCTATAGTTCAATCCGCGGGTGAGGCTTTATACCAGGAGTCGATCGAAGCGGTGCAACAATTCCGGAGGTGGCTACAGGGCAGCTCGTTGAGGTGGACGATGCCGGGGCAGGGGGCCAGCGACGAGTGCGCTCATTCTGCTATCGCGTATGATCCGCTACGAATCCTGTTAACGGATGGAACGGGAGCACTGTCAGGCTATGAGCTTCAGCAGGAGCTGGAGCGGCATGGCTGTTATGCGGAGCTGGCAGACCCACAATATGTGCTGCTTGTTGTGGGGCCCCATGCGGGAAGAGAAGCACTGCCAAGACTGAAGGAGGCGCTTGTTCACATCCATAGCAGCGTCGCCCCTTCTACTGGCGTTGCCGCTACGAATCCTGCGCAGGCTGTTAAGGCAGATGCAGCGATAAGCAGAAGCGAGCTGGTCTCGTTTACACGTTCAACACGAGCGAGCAAGCAGAGGGTGAAGCTGCTGGGAGCGTTGAATCAACTCAGCGGAGAGATGGTCGTACCGTACCCCCCTGGTATTCCAGTATTGTATACGGGTGAGCGGATTTCGAGTGAACATATCGCGCATATTGAGCGGTTGGCGCGTTCCGGCGCAAGGTTTCAAGGGGCGAAGGACGAAGCTATGGAGACTATTGCTATTATAATAGAAGAGAAATGTTGAGCACGGTCGAAAACCGTCATTATTTCGTTGTAGTAGGAGGTCCCCTTTGCTACAATAAATGTACAAGTTCTGTTTATAGTTAGGGGAACGAATCGTTTGAATCAAGGAATATTCATTACCATAGAAGGCGGCGAAGGCGCCGGTAAGAGCTCACTCATTGGGCAGCTGGCGAATACACTGCAGAAGCTGGGCAAAGCTGTTACCGTTACGAGAGAGCCTGGCGGCATTCCTATCGCGGAGCAGATACGGGGCGTTATTCTGGATACTGCCAATACTGCGATGGATGCTAGGACGGAGGCGCTGCTGTATGCGGCAGCAAGAAGACAGCATCTGGTCGAGAAGGTGTTGCCAGCCCTTCAGGGGGGCCATATCGTGTTATGCGATCGGTTCGTCGACAGCAGCTTGGCTTACCAAGGCCACGCTAGAGGGCTTGGAATGGAGGAGGTCTGGAGGATCAACGAATTCGCCATTGCGGGCGTGATGCCCCATCTGACCCTCTATATGGATGTATCGCCGGAGACAGGGCTGGGTCGTATCGCGATGAACGAGGTGCGTGAGGTGAACCGTCTTGATCTGGAGCGCCATTCGTTCCATGAGCGGGTAAGGGCCGGATATCAGCTATTGCTTCAGCAATTTCCGGAGCGGATGGTTCAGATTGACGCTGAGCAAAGCCCAGAGCGGGTGCTGCAATCGGCGATGGACGTCATTCAGCGCAGATTTGCAGGATTATAGGGCAATCACGTCAAACTATACAAAACATCCATAATCGATTGCCTATCTCATACTATCCAAGGGGGAATGGAGATGAAATTAGTTATCGCGGTTATTCAAGACAAGGACAGCAACAGATTATCGAACGCACTGGTGCGCGAGGGCTTCCGGGCAACAAAGCTCGCCAGTACAGGAGGCTTCCTAAGAGCAGGCAATACGACGTTCATGATCGGGATTGAGGACGAACGGGTACACGAGGTTCTCCAGGTAATAAGCTCCAACTGCAAGGTTCGCGATCAACTGGTAACCCCTGTCTCGCCGATGGGCGGCTCCACGGATTCTTATATTCCATTCCCTGTGGAGGTTCAGATTGGCGGAGCCGCGGTATTCGTCGTCCCAGTGGAACGGTTCGAACACTTCTGAATGGGTGTGACAGCATGAGAGTAGATCAAAGCTGGCGGTTAGCCCAGCAGAATCGTTCCAACACAGATCCTTCAGCCAAGCCGCTGCAGGCTTCCAGCTTCGCCGATGTTATGGTGCAGCAGGATGCTCAGCGCAGCCAGGAGCAATTGCAGTCCAAGCTGCAGGATATACACCGCCAAGGCGACCGATTGTCCAAAAATATGACGGTCAGAGAGCTTATGCTGTACCGTCAGATGGTGAAGTCCTTCCTTGAGGATACCATAAGGCGAGGCATCGGCCTGAAGGAAGTGCGCGGCTTCGATCGCCGCGGCCGGATTAAGCGCTACAAGCTGCTCGATGAGCTCGACGCCACGCTGGTCTCCATGGGCGAGGATCTGCTGAACAGCGAGGAAGGAAGAATTGAGCTGCTCAACAAAATTGGCGAAATACGCGGCATATTGATTAACCTGATGTTTTAAACGTGAATCAAGCTGGGAAAGGTAAGGAAGAGAGTATGGGCCTTGAACGGGCGGACGGACAATGGAAGGCGCAGCGAATTCTGAAGCATGCCCTTCAGACCAACAAAATATCGCATGCTTATCTATTCAGCGGCCCGTCCGGTACGGGCCGTCTCGATATGGCCCGGCAGTTCGCCAAAGCGTTGTTCTGTACGGCTGACGGCTGGGACGCTTGCGACGAATGCCTGGCATGCAGGAAGTTCGAGCACGGCAATCAAAGCGATCTGATCACGATCGCACCGGATGGCAGCAGCATCAAGATCGACCAGATTCGCGAGCTGCAGCGCTCCATGGCCTATCGCAGCACGCAATCGGGAAGAGTGGTGTATATCGTTGAAGCAGCGGAGAAGCTGACGCTGCAGGCTGCCAATAGCCTGCTAAAGTTTCTGGAGGAGCCGGTATCCCCCATTGTCGCTATTCTGATTACGGATAACGGACAAGCAGTGCTGCCAACGATTCGCTCCCGAACGCAATGGGTGCCGTTTCTCCCCATGTCGCCCGAGGCGATGCTGGAGAGGCTCACAGCGGAGGGAATCTCCCCTCTTCTGGCAAGGGCTGCCGTCCATTTGTCAGCTGGGCTGGATGGCGCGAGGGAATTAGTCCAGCAGAATGGGTTTGCAGAAATCAGAAACCTAGTGATACAATTAGGCAAGGAGAGTATGTCCCGATTCACCGCGGCGATGATCACTGCCCAGCAACAGCTGTTTAAGACGGATTTGGCAAGTCAGATCGATCTGCTGCTTGCCATGCTAACCCTATGGTTCAAGGATTTGACGCAGTTCCAAGCCGGAAGGCAGGACAAGCTTATATTTATAGATCAAGTAGAATGGATAAGAAGTCACGCTTATGATCGATCCTTTGCAGGATGGGTGTCCTGCATGGAGCATATTCTGGAGGCGGGGAAGCGGATACGCAGCAATGTATCCCCGCAGCTAGCTTTTGAGCAATTATTGGTAAACCTACAGGAGGGCTAATTCTTGTATAATGTCATCGGTGTCCGCTTTAAGAAAGCGGGCAAGATCTATTACTTTGATCCGGTCGATCACCCTGTCGAGAAGGACCAGCATGTTATTGTTGAGACCGCTCGCGGGATCGAATACGGTAAAGTGGTGGTGGGACAGAAGCAAGTCGGTGAATCGGATGTTGTTCTCCCTCTGAAGAAAGTGATCCGGATCGCCAGTGATTCGGATGCCCAGGTAGTCGAAGAGAACCGCTCAGCGGCCAAGAACGCTTTTACAACCTGCCTGGAGAAGATTAAGAGCCATCAGCTTCGGATGAAGCTGGTTGATGTCGAATTTACGTTCGACCGCAACAAGATCATTTTTTACTTCACCGCTGAAGGGCGTGTGGATTTCCGTGAATTGGTCAAGGATCTGGCCAGCGTGTTCCGCACTCGAATTGAGCTTCGACAGATCGGGGTGCGCGATGAAGCCAAGATGCTCGGCGGCATAGGGCCTTGTGGACGCGTATTGTGCTGCTCCTCCTGGCTAGGCGATTTCGAGCCTGTGTCGATCAAGATGGCCAAGGATCAGAATCTGTCACTGAACCCTACGAAGATCTCGGGCTTGTGCGGAAGATTGATGTGCTGTCTCAAATACGAGCATGACAATTACGAGAGCGTGCGGGAAGAGCTGCCGGCCATTGGCAAGATTGTCATCACCTCCTACGGTGAAGGCAAGGTGACAGGCATTAACGCGGGAACCAAGAGCGTATATGTGCAGCTGTTTGACATCCCAGGCAAGCCAAAGGAATTACCGCTGGATGATGTCGTTGTGAAATAGGCAATACCGTTTCATCAAATAGGTGAGGTAACGCTCACGCTTGAAGTTCTGGGGTGGGAACTTGGAGAAGAGGGATATTTTCGATCAAATGGATGACTTGGATAACCGGGTAGGCCAAATTCATGCCGAGCTAAGCGCCCTCAAGCAGAAGGTGAAGGAATTGCTGGAGGAGAACAACAGGCTCAGCATGGAGAATCATCAGCTGCGCCAAGTATTCAAGCGGGAGACAACCGCGGAACGCGAGGCTGTCATATCGGCGGCGCGGCATACGCAGAAGAAACCAAAATCCGATACGTCCCGTCAGGAACGGATGGAGGATAACGGCGTGGCGGTTGGCGAAGGGCATGATAACTTATCCCGGATCTATCATGAAGGCTTCCATATCTGCAATGTGTACTACGGTCACTTGCGGACGGAGGGCGACTGCTTGTTCTGTCTGTCCTTCCTCAACAAATAAGCGAGTTTCGTATCGACAGGCCGTCCTTACTATAAGGGCGGCTCATTTTTTTTGAAAATAGACCGATGTACGTTATGATGGAAGAAATAAAGGAGAGACGAGCCGTGACCGAACAACCATTCATTGCGCTTGGCGCAGGGGAACGCATTGACGATTTGCAGACCGAGACGGGACTGCGCATTATTCAGAGCAGAGAGGTATTCAGCTTCTCTCTGGATGCGGTGCTGCTCTCCCGATTCGCGAATATACCGAGAAGTGGGGGAAGGATCGCGGATCTATGCTCTGGCAATGGAGTGATTCCGATTCTGCTGTCGGGAAGAACCAAAGCAACCATCGACGCGATCGAGCTTCAGCCTAGATTAGCGGATATGGCAAGACGAAGTGTGGCGATGAATGGCTTGCAGGAGCAGATACACGTGCTGCAGCAGGACCTCCGCACGTATCCGCAAATAGCGGGGAATGGCGTGTATGACGCCATTACCGTGAACCCTCCGTATATGCCGGTGACAGCGGGCGATCATAACGAGAATGAGCATTATGCTATCGCCAGGCATGAGCTTCATTGCACACTGGATGATTTGGGCTCTGCCTGCTGTAAGCTGCTTCGTCCGGGCGGGAAGCTGTCTATGGTTCATCGGCCAGCCAGACTGCTGGATATCGTAGAGACGCTGCGGCGTTGGAAGCTGGAGCCGAAGCGTATACAATTCGTCCATCCGCATGCGCAAGCTGAAGCGAACATGGTATTAATAGAAGCAACTCGTGATGGCAAGCCGGATATTCGTCTGCTGCCGCCCATTATGGTCTATAACGAAGAAGGAGTCCAGATCGTATGAGGAGACAACAAAGCTACAAGGGCGCAAGCGGCAATGGGGATGAGAGCGGAACCCTCTATCTGGTCGGCACTCCTATCGGTAATTTGGAGGATATGACGATGCGCGCCATTCGTATCTTGAAGGAAGTGGATCTGATCGCGGCCGAGGATACGAGACAGAGCCGCAAGCTGCTGACCCACTTCGACATTCACACCCGGATCGTCAGCTACCATGAGCATAACAAAGCCGCAAGCGGACCGGAGCTCATCCGCTTGCTGCTGG
This sequence comes from Paenibacillus sp. PL2-23, assembly GCF_040834005.1. Taxonomy (NCBI): domain Bacteria; kingdom Bacillati; phylum Bacillota; class Bacilli; order Caryophanales; family Paenibacillaceae; genus Paenibacillus; species Paenibacillus sp. PL2-23. Next base: position 123,021 of record NZ_CP162129.1, on the reverse strand, counting down.
AGGGCAAGTCTATAGCGCTCGTCAGCGACGCGGGCCTGCCGGCCATCTCCGATCCAGGAGCCGATCTGGTCGCCGAGGCTGTAGAGCAGCAGATCGCCGTCGTGCCGATCCCAGGCGCCAACGCGGCATTGTCTGCGCTCATCATGTCGGGGCTGCCCACGCATCGCTTCCTCTTCGCTGGATTTCCGCCGCGGGAGAAGAAGGCGCTGGCACAATGGCTCAAGGAGCTGGCTGGACAGCAGGCGACGGTTCTGATGTATGAGTCGCCGCATCGTCTGACGAAGACGCTGGCCGCTATGCTCGAGGCTCTCGGCGATCGGCGAATGGCCGTTGTTAGGGAATTAACGAAGAAGCATGAAGAGGCTGTACGCGGTACGGTATCGGAGTGTATCACCTGGTTCGAGGAGCATTCGCCTCTGGGCGAAATATGCCTTATCGTGGATGGCGCCAGCGAAGCGGACATTAGCGAGCAGCATGCAGGCAGCGCCTGGTGGACGGAGCTTGGCCTGGCAGAGCATGTCGCTCATTATGAAGCGACCATGGATCGGAAGGAAGCAATTAAGCAGACAGCATTGGATCGGGGGCTTCCGAAGCGGGACGTATACAATGAAGTGAACCGGTAGCTATATCTTGAGCTGCTCGAAAATATACTTTCTAAAAAAAAAGGGCCTTCCTGGCCGGGTTCTAGCGCAGGAAGGCAAAAAGGAGTATAAAAAGGTTAGAATTAACAAAGTGATATGGTATAAATTGATTATAACCGATTTTGTTTATTTTGTCACAGGAGAAGGCATTTCTGATAAACAAATATGGCAAACAATTTTTCCCTTAAAGTAGGAAACGTTCTCCGCGTTGCCGCAGAAGATACATGCTGGCTCATATTTCTTCAGCATAATGCGCTCGCCATCCACATAAATTTCAAGCGCATCCTTCTCGCCAATGCCCAGTGTACGACGCAATTCAATCGGAATGACAACGCGGCCCAGCTCGTCAACCTTACGTACAATACCAGTGGATTTCATCATATCTATCAGTCCTCTCAAGGTTTTACATTCGTCATCGTTCGACAATGTTTGTGAATTCTATGACTCTATGATACCAACTCTTCCCAAAACAGTCAACTACAAATCGCTGCCAAATTGCAGTAATAACAAGACTTCTTCGGGATATAGTAAAAATATTGCTCTGTAATAGAATACATCAGCTTCGACAATTTGGAAACTATTCTACGACACGATTCGACATTATTCGTATGAGTTGTGTCGAAATTTTGAACAAAAGGAGATGATAACATGAAAGGCAAATTAACGGAGGAGAAAGTATTCAAGGATCCTGTGCATCATTACATCTATGTACAGGACCAGACGATCTGGGATCTCATTAATACGAAGGAGTTCCAGCGGCTTCGCCGGATCCGCCAGCTGGGTACGACCTACCTCACCTTCCATGGAGCGGAGCACAGCCGGTTCTCGCATTCGCTGGGCGTCTACGAGATCACACGCCGTGTCATATCGTTGTTCGAGCGCAACGAATATCCGGATTGGCCGCGGGAGGAGCGGCTCGTCTCCTTGTGCGCCGCTCTGTTGCATGATGTGGGCCACGGTCCCTTCTCGCATTCGCTGGAGGACATATTCGATACCGATCATGAGGAGTGGACCTGCGCTATACTGCTCGGCGATACGGATATTAACGCTGTGCTTCGCCAGGTGGGCGAGGACTTCCCTGCCAAGGTCGCTGCGGTTATTCAGAAGACGTATCCGAAGCCGATTGTCGTCAGCCTGATCTCCAGCCAGATGGACGCGGATCGGATGGATTATTTGCTGCGGGACGCCTATTATACAGGGGTCAATTACGGCACATTCGATCTGGAGCGCATTCTGCGCGTCCTTCGGCCTTATCGCGGCAAGATCGTGGTCAAGGAAAGCGGCATGCATGCCGTGGAGGATTATCTGATGTCGCGGTATCAGATGTATTGGCAAATTTATTTTCATCCTGTTACAAGAAGCTCGGAGATTATATTGAGACAAATATTCCGCAGAGCGCAGGAGCTCCACGGTCAGGGCTACACCTTCAAGTGGATGGCGAAGCCGCTGGAGAAGCTGCTGGCTAACCAGCTCAGCCTGCAGGATTATGTGAAGCTGGACGAATCGCTTGCTCAGACGGCATTCGCCGAATGGGCGGATGAGCCTGATGAGCTGCTCAGCGACTTGTGTCTGCGGTTCCTAAATAGACAGCTCTACAAATATGTAACCATTGAGAACCCGGATGAAACATGGCTGGCTGAATTGGCGGAGGCGCTGCTCGCTGCGGGGCTCAATCCTGACTATCATATGGAAATCGACTATCCGTTCGACTTGCCGTATGATGTGTATCGACCCGATCAGAATAACGGGGAAAAGCGGGAAAAAGCTCCGATTTTGTTGCTGGACAACGAGGATCGAATCAGTGAAATTTCCGTCAAATCCGACATTGTTCGTTCCATTACGGGGCTTCGCCAGGGCCAGTACCATCTGTATTTTCCAGAAGAGCCGCTCAGGGCGAACAAGTCGCTGCTCTCCGATCGGATGCGCCAGCTGTTCAAGCTGGATTAGAAGACAAGGGGATCCTATCCTATCCTATTCCATTTCATACATGTAAGGAGAACTGACAAACATGAACCTGCCATTCCTATTCGATACGCATACCCATCTCGATTCCTACAAATTCGACGAGGACCGGGAGGCGGTGATTGAACGAGCAAGAGCTGCCGGCGTCCAGCTTATGGTTAATATCGGCTTCGACCGGGAGACGATTCCCACAACAATGGCGCTTGCGGAAAAATATGATTTCATATACGCGGCGGTTGGCTGGCATCCCGTGGAGAGCATCCATATGAAGCCGGAGGATTTGGGCTGGATTGAGGCATTATGCAATCATGAGAAGGTGGTAGCCATCGGCGAGATCGGCCTGGATTATCATTGGGACACCTCGCCGAAGGAGGTCCAGCAGCGTGTGTTCCGGGAGCAAATCCAGCTTGCGCGGAAGGTGGGGAAGCCGATCGTCATTCATAACCGCGACGCGCATGAGGATATCGTCCGCATTCTGCAGGAGGAGAACGCGGCCGAGGTTGGCGGTGTGATGCACTGCTTCTCGGGGAGCTGGGAGACGGCCAAGCTATGCCTCGATATGAATTTCTATATTTCGTTCGGAGGACCCGTCACTTACAAGAATGCGAGGGTGCCCAAAGAGGTGCTGGAGAGAGTGCCGATGGACCGATTATTGATTGAGACGGATTCCCCATATCTGACACCACATCCATTTCGAGGGAAGCGAAATGAGTCTGCTTATGTAGCCTATGTGGCCCAGGCCGCGGCCGAAATTAAGGGCAAAACGATGGAGGAAATCGCTCAAATTACAGCTGAAAACGGTAAAAAATGTTTTGGACTTGAATGAAAACGAGCTAAAACGAGAGAAATAAAGACTAATCAAGCAATAAAACTGATTTTAGTGGCTGATTTCAACCGTTTTTTCAAACAATTCCTGCTTTTTTCATGAAAATCGCATTTTATCGGTTCTTTACAGCAAGGCTCCGATGAAGGTATCATTCAAATCAGAGCTTTTCGTTAAATTCTAGGGAATGATCAGCTTCACCTAGAAATCCAGGCTAGCAATCAGGCTCATGACCTCATATTTCTCTCCTCCCCCTAATCCTATCGTGAACGCTTAAGGCGCCTACCACACGTTCTTCCTTTCGACGAGATCTTCGCCACATGCCAGAATAAACGGGACATCGTCGACATAGGGTTATCAGGAGGGGGTGAGATGCTAAGCTTACTGGAGCGCGTGCTTGCACGCCAATTTTCTAATAGTCGCGTCAGTTGTAACATGCGTAACACTTGGCGGCGGGGCTATGAAGGAGGACCGAAGAAGTGGGCTTACTCCCGATGAAGGACACCCATGGGAAACGATCATCCAGCATGACTTTCGCAATGCGATGGAAGCATGGAAACCTGCGTTTGATTATGTTGAGCGCTACAATCTCAATCGCTATGACTTTCATGTTTTTGGTGTTGTTGTACGGAACGGCTGTCAAGAGCGTCTCCGTAGTAGTGAATGGACAAGAAACCGTTGTGGAAACAAAGCAATGGGTCCTGCAACGCCTACTGGATGAACAAGCTATTACAATTGGACCTCATGACGAGGTATCCATTCCCCTTAATTCACCGATTAAGGACGGGGACCGTATCGTGGTGAATCACGCGATTCCGGTTCATGTAACGGCTGATGGCAAGACATCAACGGTGTACACGACAGAGAAGACGGTACAGGCGGCGATAGAGGAATTGAATCTATCCCTTCGAAGTGAAGATCAAATAAGTCCTCCGCTGGACCGCGCGTTGGAAGCGGAAGACGAAGTAACTATAGTGCGTGTGGACACGAAGGTGTCCGAGCTGGAGAAAGCCGTGCCATTCTCTATCGTGAAGAAGGAAGACCCGACCCTGCTTCAAGGCCAGGAGAAAGTGATTCAGACTGGCCAGGAAGGCGTTGTAGTGGAGCAGGTTCAGGAGATATACGAGGACGGCGTGCTCGTATCCAAGAAGAACGTCAGCGAAGTTGTACAGACAGCGGCTGTGGATCAGGTTGTGGTCGTAGGCACCAAGAAGCCTGAGCCGAAGGTCACTGTGCTGTCGAGCAAAAGCCCGAGCGTCATGACCGTCACCAAGGGCGGCTACACGTTCGGAGCGAAGAAGGTGCTCAAGAACGTGACGCTGACCGCTTATTCGGCTGGCGTAGAGTCGACGGGCAAGACGGAGGACCATCCGCAATATGGCATTACGGCCTCGGGCACTCGCGTCAGTGAGGGAAGAACCATCGCTGTCGATCCGACTGTCATTCCTATTGGCTGGTGGGTCTATATCGAGGGCATCGGCTTCCGCCGAGCCGAGGACAAGGGCAGTGCTATAAAGGGCAATAAGATTGACGTCTACTTCGATAGCAGCAGTCACGCTACGAAATTTGGCAAGAAGACAGGCTATACGGTCTATATTCTGGGACCGAACAAGCCGACGGCCAGCTAATCGGATAGGTACCGGGAGGGCTGCTTCCCGGGGTCGCATAAGACCTCGGGAGGCAGCTCTTATTTTTGCAAGTTCCGGAAAGGTAGGATATGCTGTGGCTATGGGAACATACAGGAAGGACGGAAGTCAGTGATTAAGGAAGTTATCGTGGTGGAGGGCAAATGCGATACGGCAGCGATCAAGCGCGCCGTAGCCGCTGATACGATAGAGACGAACGGCTCTGCGATTGGAGACGATGTGCTGCGACGCATCGCGCTCGCCATGGAGCGCAGAGGCGTCATTATATTCACCGATCCCGATCATGCGGGTGAGCGGATACGCAAGATTGTAGCCCGTCATGTGCCGGGCTGCAAGCATGCGTTCCTGCCCCAGGAGAAGGCATACTACAAAGGCGATATCGGCATTGAGAACGCGAGTCCGGAGGCGATTAAGCAGGCGTTGTCCGAGCTGCGCACAGACACTACGGAGGATGGATCAGGCGAGATTGGCTGGGACGATCTGATCCAAGCGGGCTTGATCGTGCATCCGGAAGCGGCGGACAGGCGCCTCGCCATGGGTAAGCTGCTGGGCATCGGCTATGCGAACGGCAAGCAGTTCTTCAAGCGCTGCACAAGCTTCCGGATCACGAAAGCGGAATTCGAGGAAGCGCTGAGAGAGATGGAGCAGAACAAGGAGGGATACCATAATGGCTAGCATGGATGGACAGGCCCCCGTGGGCGCGCAAGCAAGGCCGGGAGGGACCGGCGATATTGGAACGCCGAAGCGGACGAAGGACATTGTGGCCAAGTACGGCTTCTCCTTCAAGAAGAGCCTGGGGCAAAATTTCCTGATTGACGGCAATATCCTTAGCCGAATTGTCGACGCGGCAGAGCTATCCAGCGACAGCGGAGCGCTGGAGATCGGTCCGGGCATCGGAGCGCTGACGCAGCGGCTGGCTGAGAAGGCGGGCAAGGTTACCGCGATTGAAATCGATCAGCGTCTGATCCCCATTCTAGGCGATCTGATGGCGGACAAGCCGCATGTTGGGATTGTGCATGGCGACGTGCTGAAGCTTGATCTGGCTAAGCTGTTCGAGGAGCGCTTCGAGGGCTGCAGCGGCGTAAGCGTCGTCGCGAATCTGCCCTATTACGTAACCACCCCGATTCTGATGAAGCTGCTGGAGGAGAAGCTTCCGCTGAAGCATATCGTGGTCATGATTCAGAAGGAAGTGGCGGAGCGTATGGCAGCGAAGCCAGGCGGCAAGGAATATGGCAGCCTGAGCGTCGCCGTACAATATTATTGCGAGCCGAAGCTGGTATGCACGGTGCCGCATACCGTCTTCATCCCGCAGCCCAATGTGGACTCCGCCGTCATCAAGCTGTCCGTAAGGGAGAAGCCTGCCGTTGAGGTGGAGGATGAAGCTCATTTCTTCCGGGTGGTGCAGGCGAGCTTCGCGCAGAGACGGAAGACGCTGATGAACAATCTGACCGCATTCGTCGGCAAGGAGCGCAGGGAGGAGCTGACGGCCATGCTGAACCGCATCGGCATCGACCCCAGCCGCAGAGGCGAGACGCTGTCGCTGGAGGAGTTCGCCCTTCTGTCGAAGAGCATGCTGGCGGAGGGCTGGCGAGGATAGCGGCAGAAAGTGGTCACCATTCGGAGTATCCGCCCATAGGATAGACGAAGAGGTGAGTGACCTATGAACCAAGGGGACCTGGTCGTCCGTAAATCATATGGCGGCGACGTGTTGTTCCGTGTCGAAGAAGTACGTACGCATAATGCCGTCCTGAAAGGCACGGACTACCGTCTGCTGGCGGATGCGCCGATTCCTGATCTGTCGGTCGTGAAGGATCCGGAAGCGACGCGCGCGGTGCAGCAAGTGCGCATCAAAGTGAATGAGTCGCTGAAGAGAATGCGCAACGCCAGGGAGCGGCAAGGCATAGCCGCAGAGAATACCATTCGTCTGCCCGAGAAGCAGAATACGAATTACTTCGAGATGCCGGGAAAGGTGCTTCACCTGGACGGCGACAACAATTACTTGAAGAAAAGCATGCAGCTGTATCAGACGATGCAAGTGCCAGCTCACGGGCTTTATTTGCATGAATCCCAGATGGCGGATGTGCTGTATCGGCTCCTGCCGCAGCTCAAGCCGGATATTGTGGTCATTACCGGACATGACGGCGTCTTGAAGAATCGCGCTCCTAACGAGGTGTACAGCCTCAGCAGCTACAAGAACTCCCAGAACTTCGTGAATGCGGTGCGGGTCGCCAGGGAATACGAGAAGAACAGGGATGGTCTTGTCGTGGTCGCCGGAGCGTGCCAATCCCATTTCGAAGCGCTGCTGCAGGCCGGCTCCAACTTCGCAAGCTCCCCTGGCCGCATTCTGATTCACGCGCTTGATCCCGTATACATCGCCATTAAGTCCAGCTACACGTCGATTCGTGAATCCATTGATCTGCATGAGGTGATTCACGGCACCATCAGCGGAATAGACGGCGTCGGAGGCATTGAGACCATGGGCCGATACCGTGTAGGTCTGCCAAAGCCCAAGACGGGTTCAGCGTACGGGGCGGTATCCAGCCAAGCGTACCATGCATAGATGCGCGGGGGATTGGGCAGGCTAACATCGAATTTTAAAATTGGATGAAATGACCGTTGACAAGAGAAATGACCTACTGATATAATATTCTGCTTGTTTGACAAATCCTCTTTTCTTGGTTATAATGGACAAGGAAAGAGGTGGTAGCTGACAATGGCAAAAAATGCGCTGTTGGATATAAAACGCAGCTTGGAAGCTCATGTAGGCTCCAAAATCCGTTTACGGGCGAACGGTGGTCGCCGAAAGACCATTGAACGTACCGGCACGCTGGAAGAAATCTACCCTTCTGTGTTCATTGTCAAGCTGGATGAGGAGCAGCACGCGTTCAAGCGTGTATCCTACAGCTATGCGGACATCCTGACAGAATCCGTGGAAGTGACCGTGTGCAATGATGAGGGTCAAGTACGCATCGCTTTTCAACAATAGACTGACATTCGTTTCGTGAAGCCCGAAGCGGGCTGATGACGCAGAGCAATCTGCGTCTTTTTTCTTGCCGGGAATGGGGCTGCGGCGGGCTGAGCGCAAGGCGTATAATCCGATAAGCGCGACACATACTAGCAGTATGGGGATTGGCATCTTAGACTACGCGCCAAGCGCGTGAACAGGAGGGATTGCTCGTGGGTCGCAGAAGACGCGGCGTAATGTCGGAGGAGCTGAAGTATGAGCTTGCCAAGGATTTAGGGTTCTACAACACCGTGCAGCAGGAAGGCTGGGGCGGGATCAAGGCCAAGGACGCCGGGAACATGGTGAAGCGGGCGATTCAGCTGGCGGAGCAGGCGGCTGCGAGGTCCCATCAGCCATAGCCGCTGGCATTCTCAGATAGGAAGACCATTTCGAGATGAAGCTAAACCTGAAGCTGCTTACGGCAGCTGCCGCGGGTTTAGCTTTTATTGTGTTGCTTTGCTATAATGGGGGATAAGCTTATGAGTGAACGGGAGAACGGTAACGGATGAAAATATATGAGAAAGCCCCAGCCAAAATAAATCTTCTTCTAGACGTGCTGCGGAAGCGCGACGACGGCTATCACGAAGTAGAAATGATCATGACGATGGTGGATCTTGCGGATCGGCTTGAGATGGAGGAGCTGCCGCGGGATACAATCATTATATCAAGCCAGGTGGGCTTTATTCCGCTGGACGAGAAGAACCTGGCCTTCCAGGCCGCGAGGCTGATCAAGGACCGGTATGATGTCCGCAAGGGCGTGTATATTCACCTGGACAAAAATATACCCGTCGCAGCTGGTCTGGCTGGCGGCAGCAGCGACGCCGCGGCGACGCTGAGAGGCCTGAACCGGTTATGGGGCCTCGGCATCTCGGAGGAGGAGCTGTGCTCGCTTGGCGCTGAGCTGGGCTCAGATGTGCCGTTCTGCGTGACAGGCGGCACTGCTATAGCGAGGGGAAGAGGCGAGAAGCTGGAGCCTATCGATCAGCCTCCTCAGTGCTGGGTTGTACTCGCCAAGCCTCCCATCAATGTATCTACGGCTGACGTCTATGGCAAGCTGAGAGCCAATGAGCTGAAGGAGCACCCATCTATCGCCAATATGCGAGACGCGCTGGCGAGAGGCTCGTTCCAGGATATGTGCAGCGGTCTCGGCAATGTGCTGGAGAGCGTCACGCTGGGACTGTATCCCGAAGTGATGCAGCTCAAGGAGAGCATGCTCCGCCTCGGCGCGGATGGCGTGCTGATGTCGGGCAGCGGCCCGACCGTATTCGGCCTTGTATCCAAGGAGGCCAAGCTCCCTCGCATCTATAATGGATTAAGAGGCTACTGCAAAGAGGTATACGTGGTAAGAATGCTTACATAGCTGTGACGTTCCATCTTGATTAAATCCGTATAAAAATGTTATATTGTCAATATAATATTCGGATTTAGTGGGGGGACATCGCAATGAAAAAGTTGAAACGGAGCTCCAGGCTCGTAGAAATGACGCAATACCTATTATCTCGTCCCCACACGTTAATTTCGCTAACAGCATTTGCAGATCGCTATCAATCCGCGAAATCCTCCATCAGCGAGGATTTGGCGATTATAAAAGAAGTGTTCGAGGAAGAAGGCATCGGCGAGCTGCAGACGCTGGCGGGGGCGGCAGGCGGCGTTAAATATATGCCGCAGATGAAAGAAGAGACGGCGCGTGCCATTATGCAGGAGGTCTGCCTGAAGCTGGAGCAGCCCGACCGCGTGCTGCCCGGCGGCTATCTGTATATGACGGATATGCTGGGACAGCCGGAGCTGCTGGCCGACGTAGGCCGGATGTTCGCAACGGCGTTCTCCAATCGACGAATTGACGTCATTATGACGGTAGAAACCAAAGGCATTCCGCTCGCGTACGCGACCGCCGCATGCCTGAACATTCCGGTTGTCATTGTCCGCAGAGACAACAAGGTGACAGAGGGCTCCGCCGTAAGCATCAATTATGTGTCTGGCTCCAATAAGCGGATCCAGACGATGTCGCTTGCGCGCAGAGCGCTTAAGGAAGAGTCCCATGTGCTGATCATCGACGACTTCATGAAGGCTGGCGGCACGATTCAAGGCATGATGGATCTTCTCTATGAATTCAAAGCGACAGTGGCCGGCGTAGGCGTGTTCGTGGAATCAGGAGAGGTCGAGCTGGAGGAGCGGCTGCTGGAGGACTATGTTTCCTTAGCGAAGCTGACGGCCGTAGATTTGAAGACCAAGCAGACAACTATTGTTCCGGGCAACTATTTCAAAGGCTAGAGAGGAAGGATTTCACGATGACAACAAACGCTAAGCTGCAGGTTATCTCCACAACCGATGCGCCAGCTGCTATTGGACCATACTCCCAGGCGATCAAGCTGGGCGGCTTGCTATTCACCTCCGGCCAAATTCCGTTGGACGCTTCCGGCGCTCTGGTGGAGGGCGGCATCGAGGAGCAGACGCATCAGGTGTTCCGCAATTTGAAAGCGGTATTAACGGAAGCGGGCGCCACATTCCAGGATGTAGTGAAAGCCACCGTGTTCCTGAAGGATATGAACCAGTTCGCGACGGTCAACGGGATCTACGCGTCCTACTTCGGAGAGCATAAGCCGGCCCGTTCGGCCGTAGAGGTAGCAAGGCTTCCGAAGGACGTCCTTGTCGAAATAGAGGTCATTGCATCGACTTCTGTCGAATGAAAACGAAAAAAATTCATACTAGAAAAAATATTTTAAATTGAGCATCTTTTTACCAAAAAGACAGCAGGAATTGGCAAAAAAACGTGGAAGTATACACCAAGTCTCAGATAGGCAAAGGTGGTGAACACAAATGCAAATTACTGATGTCAGACTCCGCCGTGTGAATTCGGAAGGACGCATGAAGGCGATCGCATCGATTACCATTGATAACGAATTCGTCGTTCACGACATTCGTGTCATCGACGGCAACAATGGTATGTTCGTTGCAATGCCTAGCAAACGGACTCCGGATGGTGAATTCCGCGATATCGCTCACCCGATTTCTTCCACGACTCGTGAGAAGATTCAGGCTGCCGTATTGGCTGAATACGAGCGCGCGGCCGAAGAGGTAGCAATTGAAGAAGGCGCTTAATTGCAGTCCCGCCAGGAGCTGCGGCTAGATGTTTTGTACAGGAGAAGAGAGCCTTGGCTCTCTTTTCTTTTTTTGTAATATGAGCTATATTCATGTGAGGATTGGCAGGAGATAGGGAGGGTCATGCATTGAGAAAAGTAATGGCGATCGTATTGGCGGCAGGACAAGGCAAACGAATGAAATCGAAATTATATAAAGTGCTGCACCCTGTGTGCGGCAAACCAATGGTCAGCCACGTGCTGGACGCGGTGAAGGAAGCGCAGAGCGAGCGGACGGTTGTCATTGTAGGCCATGGGGCGGAGCTGGTGAAATCCCGTCTCGGCGACGCGGCGGAGTTTGCGCTTCAGGAGAAGCAGCTGGGTACGGGGCATGCCGTTCAGCAGGCGGAAGCGCTGCTGGGCCAGGAGGATGGCGTCACCATCGTCATCTGCGGGGACACGCCGCTTGTGCAGGCGTCGACGCTGCGCTCCATGCTGGAGCTGCATGAAGCAAGCGGAGCAGCTGCTACCATCATGTCGGCGTCGTTCGATAACCCTGCGGGTTACGGCAGAATCATTCGCGGCGAAGACGGCACGGTGCAGCGTATTGTGGAGCATAAGGATTGCTCGGCGGAGGAGCTGCTGGTGCGGGAGATCAACACCGGCACATATTGCTTCGACAACCGCAAGCTGTTCCAAGCGTTGTCCCGCGTGACGAATCAGAACGCCCAGGGCGAATATTATCTAACCGACGTCATTGGTCTGCTGAAGGAAGCGGGCGAGGTGGTGCAGGGCTATTGCACAGAGGATATCGCGGAGGCGATCGGCGTGAATGACCGAGTGGCGCTGGCGGAAGCGGAGCGCCATATGAGAGAGCGCTTGAACCGCAAGCATCTGCTGAACGGCGTCTCCATAATAGATCCCGCGAATACATATATCGAAGCAAGCGTGCAGATCGGCGCGGATACGGTCATCTATCCAGGGACAGTGCTGCGCGGGGCGACGGTCATCGGCGAGGATTGTGTCATCGGTCCTTCTTCTGAGCTGACAAACGCAGTGGTGCATAATGGCGCCACGATCAAATATTCCGTCGTCACGGATTCCGAGATCGGCGAGGTCAGCTCGGTAGGCCCTTACGCCTACCTGCGTCCCGGCTCCAAGCTGGGCCGAGGCTGCAAGATCGGCGACTTCGTGGAGCTGAAGAACGCCCAGCTGGACGATGGCGCGAAGGTGTCCCATCTCAGCTACGTTGGCGACGCCAAGGTCGGCAAGGATGTGAACATCGGCTGCGGCGCGATTACGGTCAATTATGACGGCTTCAACAAGTCCGTAACGGAAATTGGCGACGGCGCGTTCATTGGCAGCAACGTTAATCTCATCGCGCCTGTGAAGGTCGGTGACGGCGCTTATGTGGTGGCTGGGACGACGGTCACCAAGGATGTGCCGGAGGGCGATATGGCGATCGCGCGCGAGCGTCAGGTGAACAAGCCAGGCTATGCGGAGAAGATTCGCGCGCGCGCGAAGGCGAAGAAGGAACGGGCCGGGCAATAACCACGCTCCATGCCGGGCTGGCGGGCGCATGTGGCGCCCTGTGATTAATTTCCGGCGCATGTGGGTAAAGTTATATGGAATTCCATTTCCTCGAGGAGGGTTCCATATGGCTATAGCAATGAAAGTCGAACAGCGCGCCGGCGCCACGAAAGGCGACCTGCGCAAGCTGCGGATCAGCGGCCAGGTGCCGGGCATCGTATATGGCAGGAGTCTGCAGGACGCTTCGCAGGTATCCGTATGCGAGAAGGAGCTGTCCGCGCTGCTTCGTTCGCATCCCAACGCTGTGCTGGAGCTTGATGTGCCGTCGGCCGGCAAGCATTCCGTTATGGTGTCCGACGTGCAGCGTGATTCCTTAACAGGCAAGCTTCTGCATGTCGACTTCCACCAGATTAATATGAATGAAGCCGTGAAGGCGAATGTTCGCATTGAAGCGATCGGCGATTCCACTGGCGTGCGCGAAGGCGGCATTCTCTCACTGGTGCTGCATGAGCTGGAGGTGCAATGCTTGCCGAGCGATATTCCGGAGATTGTCGAGGTGGACGTCAGCGAGCTTGAGATCGGGGGCAGCTTGACCGTGTCCGATCTGCAGCTTCCGCAGGGCGTCGAAGCGAAATCCGATCCACAGCTCGTGGTGGTGACGGTGCTTGCGCCGCAGAAAGAGCTGAGCGAAGCGGAGGCGGAAGCGCAAGATGCGGAGCTGCAGGAAGCGGAATCTCGCTCGGAGGAAGCGAACCATGAGGAGATCGCGACCAGCACATAGAACAGACCGCGCAATGCCGAAGCGGCTTGCGGGCACATAGAGCGGCAAGGAGGGCTGTCCTTGGCGCAGAGCTTAGCTCTGCGCAAGGGACGGCCTTTTGTTGCGGTCTGCTGATGCGGGATGACAGGCGTTGGATGGAGGACAGAGATGGACAAAAGCTTCGCAATGGCTGCGTGAGTATGCTACATTACAAGGTAGAAGGGTAAAGGGATTAGAGGAGGACCAATATGAAATGGATCGTAGGGCTCGGCAATCCGGGCACAGCCTATCGCGATACGCGCCATAACGTCGGCTTTATGGTCGTGGACGAGCTGGCGAAGAGGTGGGGCATCTCCGTCACGCAGAGCAAGTGCAAGGCGCTCATCGGGGAAGGGAATGTCGGCGGCGTGAAGGTGGCGTTGATTAAGCCAATGACCTATATGAACCTGTCCGGGGAATCGGCTCGGGGGTTCATGGACTATTTTAAAGCAGAGCTGTCCGATATGATTGTCGTCTACGACGATCTGGATACGGAGATTGGCAAGCTGAGGCTTCGCTATCAGGGGAGCGCGGGCGGCCATAACGGCATCAAGTCGCTGATTCAGCATCTCGGCACACAGACGTTCAACCGGATTCGGATGGGCATATCCCGTCCTCAGCCCGGCATCGTCATCTCCGACTACGTGCTGTCGAGCTTCCCGAAGGCGGAGAAGGACAAGCTGGAGACGATGATCCAGCAGGCATGCGACGCGGCGGAATACAGCTTGAAGGCGCCATTCGAGGAGACGATGGCGAAGTTTAACCGTTAGCCGTTAAAGAGAGGCCATACGGGGCATACTGAAGGGTATAATGAAACTTCAGGAGGCATACATATGGCTGTAAACTATATATGCAGGCACTGCAAAACATCGATTGGCTCGCTGAATACCGCATCCGTGACGGAGCAGCAGCTAGGCTTCCATTCCTTGACCCCCGAAGAGCGCAGCGATATAATAGCGTATGACTCAAACGGAGACGTGACGGTAAAGGTTGTGTGCGATTACTGCAGTGAAGCGCTGGATTCCAATCCGGATCTGCTGCTGGTCGGCAACCCCCTGCAATAATCCCGGATAGAACACGCGAGAACAGGCTATGCCGCCAACTTGGCCGGATGTAGCTGTTTTTGCGTGGGCAGGTCCAGGTTATTTCGTGATTGAAGCTCTATGAACCTGCAAGGCTAGCAGGTATTGGTTGTGTATAGAAAAGAGGTGCCGCAAACGTTGAAAGCGCTAATCCAAGCTTTTGCCGCGGATCAAGACGTTCAGTCTATTCTGACGGGTATTCGCAAAGGCATGCGTGAGCAGATGGTATCCGGTCTCGCCGGCTCTTCCCGCCAAGTATTGATCGCGGCGCTAGAGGAAGCGGTAGAGCGTCCCATGCTCGTCGTGACGCATAATATGTTCTCCGCGCAGAAGATCGCGGAGGATCTGCAAGAATGTTTGTCCCCTGATCAGGTGCTCCTGTATCCTGCGAATGAGCTGATGGCTGCGGAGGCGGCGATCTCGAGTCCCGAGACGCTGGCGCAGCGAATGGACGTGCTGATCAAGCTGTCCAAGGGCTTTCGCGGGCTTGTTGTCGTGCCGTTCTCCGGTGTCCGGCGCTACCTGCCGATCGGCAGCGTCATGGCGGATTCCCAGATTGAGGTGCGTGTAGGAGACGCGCTTCCTATCGAGAACTTCCTCCGCCAAATGACGGCGTTAGGCTACGTGAGAGTAGATCGGGTGGAATCCAAGGGCGAGATGAGCGTGAGGGGCGGCATCGTTGACTTCTATCCGCTGACGGCCGCGCAGGCTTGCCGTATCGAATGGTTCGGCGATGACATCGACTCCATTCGCCTGTTCGATCCCGCTGACCAGCGCTCCGCCGACCGGCTGGAGTCTTACGTGGTCACGCCGTGCCAGGAGATTGTCGCGGATGCGGCGCGTATGAGGAACGCGGCAGATCATGCCGGCTTGCTGCTGGAGAAGCAGCTGGAGAAGATGACCGACCGCACGGCGAAGGACCGCTTGCGCACCGAGATGGGCAGCGAGCTGGAGAAGCTGCGGGAGCATGTGTACTTCCCCGAGATTTACAAATATATTGCGCTCCTCTATCCGGAGCGGCAGACCATTATGGACTATATGCCCAGCGATACGGTGCTGATTCTGGACGAACCGACCCGGCTGATCGAGACGGCGAAGCAGCTGGAGCGGGACGAGAGCGAGTGGGCTCTCCATCTGCTGCAGAACGGCAAGTCGCTGCCGGGTCTTGCGCTGGCGCGCGATACGGATGAGGTTCTGCATCATCGTCCCTTCCAGACCCTGTTCTTATCCTTGTTCCTGAGACAAATTCCGCATAGCCAGCCGCAAAATATTCTGAACATGACCAGCCGTTCCATGCAAAATTTCCACGGCCAGATGAACGTGCTGAAGGCTGAGATGGATCGCTGGAAGAAGATCGGCACGAAGGTGATGATGCTGGCGGGAAGCGCAGAGCGAATCGAGCGCTTGCGCCGCGTGCTCGACGATTACAGCATAGAAGCGCCGATGCTGCTGGAGGGCAACCTGCAGCAGGGCTTCGAGCTGCCTTCCTCGCATCTGGTCGTCATTACGGAAGGCGAGATGTTCTCGCAGAAGCAGCGCAAGCAGCGAAGCCAGGGCAAGAAGATCGACAATGCCGAGCGGATCAAAAGCTACAGCGAGCTGAAGGTTGGCGACTACGTTGTCCATCAGAACCACGGCATCGGCAAGTACGTGGGCATTGGCACGCTGGAGATCGGCGGCATCCACCGCGACTACCTGCATATCGTCTATGCCGGCGGCGACAAGCTGTCCGTGCCGATCGATCAGGTGGACATGATCCAGAAGTATGTCGGCAATGAAGAGAAGGAGCCGAAGATCAATAAGCTGGGCGGCAGCGAGTGGACGAAGGCGAAGAGCAAAGCGAGAGCCTCCGTCCAGGACATTGCCGATGATCTGATCAAGCTTTACGCGCAGCGGCAGTCCACGCCAGGCTACGCGTTCAGCAAGGATACGACCTATCAGCAGGAATTCGAAGCGATGTTCCCGTACGACGAGACAAGAGACCAGCTGCGGGCTATCGAGGAGATCAAGAGGGATATGGAGAAGTCGCAGCCAATGGACCGCCTGCTGTGCGGAGACGTCGGCTACGGCAAGACAGAGGTTGCTGTCCGGGCAGCGTTCAAGGCTGCGATGGAGGGCAAGCAGGTGGCTGTGCTCGTGCCGACCACGATTCTGGCTCAGCAGCATTACGAGACATTCCGCGAGCGGTTCTCCGGCTACCCGATCAATGTTCAGGTGCTTAGCCGCTTCCGCTCCCGCAAGGAGCAGAACGAGACGATCAAGTCGCTCAAGAACGGCACGGTGGATGTGGTCATCGGGACGCATCGGCTGCTGTCCCAGGACATCATATTCAAATCGCTGGGGCTGCTGATCGT
Source organism: Paenibacillus sp. PL2-23 (assembly GCF_040834005.1). Taxonomy (NCBI): domain Bacteria; kingdom Bacillati; phylum Bacillota; class Bacilli; order Caryophanales; family Paenibacillaceae; genus Paenibacillus; species Paenibacillus sp. PL2-23. The sequence goes on along the minus strand of NZ_CP162129.1, from coordinate 106,103 downwards.
GGACGAGGAGCAGCGCTTCGGCGTCTCCCACAAGGAGAAGCTGAAGAAGCTGAAGACGAACGTCGACGTCCTGACGCTGACGGCTACGCCTATTCCGCGCACGCTGCACATGTCTATGCTGGGCGTACGGGATTTGTCTGTTATTGAGACGCCCCCGGAGAATCGATTCCCGGTACAGACGTACGTCGTCGAATACAGCCCGGCTCTTGTGCGAGAGTCCATCGAGCGCGAGCTTGCCAGGGGCGGCCAGGTCTACTATTTGTATAATAGGGTGCAGGGCATCTATCAGATGGCGGAGGCGATCAATGAGCTTGTGCCGGACGCGAAGGTGACGGTGGGCCATGGCCAGATGTCGGAGCAGGAGCTGGAGAAGACGATTCTCGACTTCCTCGACGGTGAATCTGACGTGCTTGTCAGCACAAGCATTATCGAGACAGGCGTCGACATCCCCAACGTGAACACGCTGATCGTGCACGACGCGGACAAGATGGGCTTGTCCCAGCTGTACCAGCTGAGAGGACGGGTCGGCCGCTCCAACCGGATCGCGTACGCGTACTTCACCTATCAGCGGGACAAGGTGCTGACGGAGGTCGCGGAGAAGCGTCTGCAGTCGATCAAGGAGTTCACGGAGCTGGGCTCCGGCTTCAAGATCGCGATGCGCGACTTGTCCATCCGCGGCGCGGGCAACCTGCTGGGGGCGGAGCAGCATGGCTTCATCGCCTCTGTCGGCTTCGATATGTATTCGCAGATGCTGGCGGAGGAGATTGCGAAACGCAAGCAGCAGATGAGCGGCGTGGAGGCGGTGGAGGAGAAGGTCGTCAACACGGTTATCGATATAAGCGTGGACGCGTATCTGCCCTCCGACTATATCTATGACAGCATTCAGAAGATCGAGATTTACAAGAAGGTGGCGGCGGCCAAATCGTTTGCGGAGACGGATGATCTGATGGATGAGCTGATCGACCGGTTCGGCGACCTGCCGCAGGCCGTCAGCAATCTCATGTCAGTCGCGCGGCTCAAAATATACGGGGCCCAATTCGGCATCGAAGCCATCAGCCAGAAGGGCGATGATCTGATTCTGCGCCTGTCCGACGCCATGAAGGGGCGTATTGCGCGGAAGAAGGTGGACCAGCTCTGCCTGCAGCTTGAGAACCGGTTCAAGCAAAGCGCGGAGCAAGAGGCGCCGCAGACCATTCTGCTGCGTGGCAAGGGCCTTAGCATGGAGCAGAAGCTCCATCTGTGCGAGAAGTTTATGGACGGCTTCGGCGAAGCCGTCACGGGCAAAGAGCAGCTGCAGAACGCCTCTTCCTAGCAAAATTGGCAATCGGTGCCGCCGATCTGCTACAATACGATATATTGAGCAACCATATTTTGAGCTTACATACCGAAAGGGGATTTGGCATGTTCCACAGTACAAGGAAATCGGCATGGCGCAGAACGGCGCTGCTGATCGCTTCGGCAGTGCTCGCCATGACGATGCTGGCGGCATGCGGAGGCGACAAAGGGCATTCGCTTTCGTTCAAGGACGTAAGCGACGGAGAGGTCGTCGCCACCTACAAAGACGGTCAGGTAACACAAGCTGAATTGGACAAATATCTGGGTCTGTATGCGCTGTCGCAGCCGGCGTACGCGTCCATTATAGAAGTGCCGGAATTCAAGAAGGTTCTGCTTGAGCAATATGTGTCGTACAAGCTTCTGGGCGCCCGAGCTTCGGAGGATGCCTTGAAGGCAGCTCGCGAGCAGGTGGACGAGCAGCTCAAGCTCTACCAAGACTTCAAGAAAAATGACGAGACGTTCGCGGCTGAGGTTGAGGAGAAGGGAATTACCGACGCAGACATGGCGACGTTCCTTCTGTTGAACGCGGCGACGATTGAGCATTTGAACGCCCAGGTGACGGATGAGGATATTAACAAGTCATTCGAAACCATGAAAAACGACTTCACGCTCGTCACCGCTCGCCATATTCTGGTGGCGACGTCGGAGAGGGACCCGGCCACGCAGGAATCCAAGGAGCTTCGCACGCTCGACGAGGCGCTTGCACTCGCCAAGGAAGCCAAGGCGAAGCTGGAGGCCGGCGGAGATTGGACGGCGATCGCTAAGGAATACTCCGATGACCCGGGCTCCAAGGAGAAAGGCGGCCTGTATGAGAAGCAGGCGGCCGGCGGCTGGGTAGAGGCCTTCAAGAAAGCGGCGCTGGAGCAGGAGATCGGCGCAATTGGCGAGCCTGTCGAGACCGAATATGGCTACCATGTCATCCAGGTCGAGAAGCGTGAGGAAACAACGTACGATGCGCTCAGCGACGAGAATAAGGAGCAGGTGAAAAGCGCAGCGGCCTACTCGTACCTGGAGAAATTCATGACAGAGGACATGCCGAAGCAGGAGCTGACCATTACGCTTCATGAAGCTGAGGCGGAGGAAGAGGGCGCAGGCGACGCAGCAGCTGGCGACGCGGCAGCCGGCGACGAGAAGAAGGAATAAGAGAGCGGATGAAAGCCGTTCTGCAAGCAGAAGCGATGCGACTGCGGGCAGAATGGCTTTTTTGTGCTAAGTAACAATTGTTTTATATTGTAAAAAGTGATATCATAAAAATATCATATTGATATGAGGTGAGGCGTATGAGGGAGAAAAGGGCACTGTACGTTAGCGGATATTTGGGATTGCTTGTGGCGATTGTGGCTGGCATAGGCGGAGCGGCGCTCACGATTGTGCAGGCGACCAGCGATTCACCGTCGGGGATCATAATTACCGTCGGCTTAACGCTCGTCATCTTGTCGTTGCTTATGCTGTCGTCGTTCGTGATTGTGCAGCCTAATGAAGCGAAGGTGATTACGTTCTTCGGCACGTATATCGGCACCATTACGGAGAGCGGCTTGTGGATGGTGTTGCCGCTGACGTCCAAGGCGACGGTATCGCTGAAGGTGCGCAATTTCAACAGCCAGAAGCTGAAGGTGAATGACGCGGAGGGTAACCCTGTCGAGATTGGCGCGGTTATTGTGTTCAAGGTGGTGGATACGGCGAAGGCTTCCTTCGATGTGGATCAATATGAGCGCTTCGTAGAAATTCAGAGCGAGACAGCGATTCGCCATATCGCGGCGCAATATCCTTATGATATTTTTGAGGATGCTTCCGGACTTACGCTTCGGGGCAATGCGGACGAGGTCGCTGCGGAGCTGCTGCGCGAGCTGCAGGAGCGGCTTGACGTGGCAGGCGTGGAGCTGAGGGAGACGCGTATTACGCATCTTGCCTACTCGCCGGAGATTGCCAGCGCCATGCTGCAGCGTCAGCAGGCGATTGCGATTGTGGCGGCGCGCCAGAAAATCGTGGAAGGCGCTGTTGGTATGGTGGATGCGGCTCTGCGCAAGCTGGAGGAGAACGGAATCGAGCTGGATGCCGAGCGGCGGGCGGCGATGGTGAACAACCTGATGGTCTCGATTGTATCCGACCGGGCGGCGCAGCCGGTTATTAATACAGGCTCTCTGTACAGCTAAGGGGCGCTTCCCGTGGCTAAGGAGAAGAAGGCGTTCCCGCTGCGCCTGGATCCGGATATACACCGTGCACTGGAGCAATGGGCTGCCGATGAGTTCCGGAGCGTCAACGGACACATTGAGTTTCTGCTGCGCGAGGCGCTGGCCAAGTCGAGCAGGCTCGGCAAGCCGCGAATGGACACAGAGAGTGACAAATAATGGAGCGATCCCATACAGCATCTCCCTAAGAGGCGGGGGATGCTGTTTTTTTGAAAATATAAGGAAGTATAAGTTTTCTCTATACTGGGCTTATATTTCAACGCGAAACGTATGCTGCTCCGCCAAAGGACGGCGCAGCCGTTTACGCTTGGGGGATCAAGGGGACAGGGAAGGACTCGGAGGGATTGGGTATCCTTGCAAGGATTGGGGAATAGTAAGGACCTGGACGGCACGATGCGGGGCGCCAGCAGCTGCCAGAAAGTCATGATTGGGGTACGCTGGGGTCGTGCATAAGATACTGGGAGCGGATGAATACTATGGTCAGATTGAGAAAACCTCACCTCAGGACTTACATGGATGAGCGACCTCCAGCTTTGCGAAAGCAAAGCCACCTCGGAAGCTTGACCCCTTTCAATACCGGTGATGGTTCGGCGATGATCCTCGTGGGGCTCTCAGTGATGTGATTCCATCATAAATGATGCAAGTATCCAGTCGATTCACAATCCTCTAGGAAAGCGGGGCAACAAGAAATGAAAGCAACTGGAATAGTACGTCGTATTGATGATCTAGGGCGAGTGGTGATTCCAAAAGAGATTCGCCGCACCTTGCGTATTCGTGAGGGAGATCCTTTGGAAATTTTTGTTGACCGCGACGGCGAAGTCATCCTGAAGAAGTATTCCCCGATTGGCGAGCTTGGCGACTTCGCCAAGGAATATGCGGAATCGCTCCATGAGAGCACCGGCCATATTACGCTGATCTCCGATCGCGACACCATCATTACGGTAGCGGGCGCTTCCAAGAAGGAGCTGATGGACAAGCCAATCGGCGGTACGTTGGAAACCTGCATGGACAACCGCAAGACGTTGACGGAAGCGGTGGGCGGACCGTTCGAAATTGTAAAGGATCTGCAGGAGGAATACAGCTCATTCGTCATATCCCCTATTATTGCAGGCGGCGATCCCATCGGCACAGTAGTGCTGCTCAGCAAGGACGAGTCGGTGAAGATGGCTCAGATGGAGATGAAGATGGCGGAGACGGCGGCAGGCTTCCTCGCCAAGCAGATGGAGCAATAGCCCGTCTGTACACATAAGGCTTGCAGCGGCTTCCCCGAAAGCGGGGAAGCTTTGTTGTGTTGGGCTTTATTTTTGAACATGCTCCTCTATATGCGCTATAATTCAGGTATCAAATGCAGGGATGGGAGCAGGGGAATGCATGGGGAGCCGTAAGCGCTCGGACGACCGCCGCCAATTGCGCTTGCTTCGCAGCGGCGTGATTCTGATGGCGGGAGCGGCTCTTCTGACGAAGCTGATTGGGGCTTTGCAGAAGATTCCGCTTCAAAATTTGGCAGGGGATCGCGTCTTCGGCATTTATAACGCGGTTTATCCGTTCTACCAGCTGATCTCGGTGCTGGCGACGGCAGGCCTTCCTACGGCGGTGTCGATTCTGATCGCGCACCGTCTGGAGGAGGGCGGCTCCGAGGAGGGGACGCGGCTTACCGTAGCAGCGGCGCTGCTGCTGCTGGGAGTGACCGGCGCGGTGACGTTCGGCTTGATGTGGATGAGCGCCGATCTGACGGCCTCCTTCATCGGCGACGAGTCCGCTGCGCTGGCGATTCGTATTTTGTCGGTGGCGTTGCTGTTCGCGCCGCTGGTGGCTGTGCTGCGCGGTTATGAGCAAGGCAAGCGGAGGATGGGCTTGTCCGCAGCATCGCAGGTGGCGGAGCAGGTGATCCGGGTGGCCGTCATGCTGCTAGCGCTGGAGGTTGGACTGCTGGCGGGCTGGAGTGATGCCAAGCTGGCTGCCGGCGTGATGAGCGGGGCGGCAGCGGGAGCGGCCGTCGCACTGCTGCTGCTGGCGTCGAGAAGCTGGCGGCCAGGCTCCGCCAAGAAGCGGGAGCGGATGGACGCTGCTCCGTACCCAGGCAAGCTGCTCGGCGAGATTCGGAGGCTGGCAAGCTTTGCCGGACCGGCCGCGCTGGCCTCCATCGTCGTGCCCGTTATTGGAGTCGTGGACGCTTTCATGGTGCCGCGGCTGCTCCGGGAGAGCGGTATGGCGGAGGGTGCGGCGATGAGCCTCTTCGGCGTCTACAGCCGGGGCGGCCCGCTCGTGCAGCTGGTCACGATGGTGGCGGGAGCGGCCGCCGCGGCTATGGTGCCGGGCCTTGCCGCCGCCAAGTCGCAGGGCGCGGCGCAGACGCTGGAGCTGCGCCTGAATATGCAGCTGCGCGCCGCCTGGATGGCCGGCGGCGCGGCTGCTCTGGGGCTCGTTCTGCTGGCGGAGCCGCTGAACGTCATGCTCTACAAGGACGCGAAGGGCACAACCGCCTTCGCGCTGGTAGGCTGCACCGCGCTCGCCGGCAGCGTCAGCGCGGTCGTGGCGCCCGCGCTGCAAGCGCTTGGCTCCGCGCGGGCGCCTATCGCGCTGCTGCTCCTCGCAGCGCTGCTGAAGGGCGCGCTCAACGCCGCTCTCGTGCCCTCCCTCGGTATCGAGGGAGCGGCCCTCTCCGGCGTTGTCGCGCTGAGCGCCGCCGCCATGCTGGGCGCGGCGGCGCTGCGCCATGCGGCTGCGGGGCTCCGCCCGCCGCATGCGCCGGCTTGGCGGCGCGGGCCGGGACTCGGCCCCGCGGCCGCGGGCGTGATGGCGCTGGCGGTTATGGCCGCCAGCGTGCTTTTGGCCGAGCGCGGGCTGTCCGCCGCGCTCGGGCAGGGGCTGCCGCCGCGGGGCGAGGCGGCAGCCTTGGCGCTGACGGGCGCAGCCGTCGGCGCAGTGGTGTTCGCCGCCGCGGCTTTGCGCGGGGGCGTGGTCAGCGCGCGCGAATGGCGCGCGTTGCCGGGCGGCGAGGCGTGGGCCGCGCGGCTGAGGCGCTGGCGGCTGATTCCGCCGGCGGACGAGCAGTGATGCAGCGAGCGTACATAGGGCGAGATGCAGCAAGAAGATGGGTGTAGGCAGCGGAGGAGTCGCTGGGTGTAGGCAGTGGAGGAGTCGCACGAGGTGTCGTTCATACGTCGAAAGTGGCACCCGGGCCAGTAATTACGATACACTGTATCGCAGCTGCCACGGAAAGCAGATGTGGTCATTTCAAGTGAAATAGACGTGCCACAAACGTCTAAAGAGGCAGATGTGGTCATTTCGAGTCAAATAGACGTGCCACAAACGTCTAAAGGGGCGGATATGGTCATTTCAAGTGAAATAGACGTGCCACAAACGTCTAAAGGGGCGGATATGGTCATTTCAAGTGAAATAGACGTGCCACAAACGTCTAAAGAGGCAGATGTGGTCGCTTCGAGTTAAATAGACGTACCACAAACGTCTAAAGGGGCAGATGTGGTCGCTTCGAGTCAAATAGACGTGCCACAAACGTCTAAAGTGGCAGGTGGCTGTAGCTAGCTTGAGGGGGATGTGGGGAGGTTTGGACGCAAATGTCGGCTGTTCGAGGCGCACTCGGACGGTTTGTTGAAAATATAAGAAAGTATAAGTTTTCTCTATACTGGGCTTATATTTCAAAGCGAAACGTATGCTGCTCCGCCAAAGGACGGCGACAGCCGTTTCACCTTGACATTATAGAATTTATAACATTTTCACGTGGTTCGAACGCCACAACGCTAACGGACAAAAAATGCGTTTAGAGCTCGAATTTAGCGCTTTCCAGCCTGTAACGGGCAAACTTGACTCTTAGCCCTCCTAAACGCACCGACTTTACCTCAATTATCGTTCTAACATCCGAAAATGACCGTTACAACTTTGGATGGCCGATTTGATTAGTTTAAAGGATTTTTTTGACCGTTAGAAGCCCGCTCGAGATGATGACTATGGCGAAAGTTTATATCAAGGACGGCGACAGCCGTTTCACCTTGGCTAACTTGCTTGATGTGGTTTTACATAAACGCAACACTAGGGAGGATAACAATTATGGCGCATTCGCCTATTACGATCGTCGGGCTGGGGTCCGGCGACCCTGATCAATTAACGCTCGGTATATGGCGCAGACTGCAGTCAGCCAAGCGCGTGTTCGTGCGCACGGAGCAGCATCCCGTGATGGCGCTGCTGCAGGAGCAGGGCATCCCGTACGAATCGTTTGATTACCTCTATGAGCAGCATGCGTCCTTCCCCGACGTGTACGAAGCGATAGCGGAGCGATTGTTGGCGGAGGCGACGGATCGCTCGGAGGCGAGCGGCGACGGCGAAGCCATTCTGTATGCCGTGCCGGGCCATCCCATGGTCGCCGAGCGGACCGTGCAGCTGCTTCGGGAGCGTTGCGGAGAAGCTGGAATCGAGCTGAACGTGCTCGGCGGCGAAAGCTTCTTGGACGCCGCCTTCAGCTCCCTTGGCTTCGACCCGATCGAGGGCTTTGCGCTGCTGGACGCGGCCGAGCTTCAGTCAACCTCCCTGCAGCCGCAGCTGCATACAGTCATCGGCCAGGTATACGATGTCTTCACCGCTTCCGATGTAAAGCTTGCGCTGATGGAGCGTTACCCCGAGGATTACGAGGTCATCATCGGCCATGCGCTGGGCGTCGCGGATCAGGAGCAGGTCATTCGCGTACCGCTGTATGAGCTGGACCGCGAGCAGGAATACGGCAATTTGTCAGTCATCTATGTGCCACGCTCGGACGATCCCGCGCTGCGCAACCGGACCTTTGACCGTCTGCATGAGATTGTGCGCATCCTTCGCAGTCCGGAGGGCTGCCCTTGGGATAGGGAGCAGACGCATCAGTCCATCCGCAAAAACTTCATCGAGGAGCTCTACGAAGCATTGGAGGCGCTGGACAATGACGATCCGGACGGCATGCAGGAGGAATTCGGTGACGTCATCCTCCAAGTGATGCTCCACTCCCAGATGGAGGAGGAGGTCGGAGCCTTCTCCGTCTATGACGTCATTCAGACCCTTAACGAGAAGCTTATCTTCCGCCATCCGCATGTATTCGGGGACACCGGGGCGCAGAACGCGGACGAGGCGCTGGCGAACTGGGAAGGGATGAAGGCGGAGGAGAAGAAGCGTAAGGGGACGGACGCGCAGCGGAAGTCGCAGCTCGACGGCATACCGCCGGATCTGCCCGCGTTGATGAAGGCGTACAAGCTGCAGAAGAAGGCAGCCAAGGTCGGCTTCGATTGGGACGAGCTGGGTCCCGTGCTGGCCAAGATCGAGGAGGAACTGCGTGAGCTTCGCGAAGCGATTGCCGGTGGAGACGCCGAGAAGCAGGCGGATGAGCTGGGCGATCTTCTATTCGCCGTGGTGAACGCCTCCCGTTTCATCGACGCGGACCCTGAAGAAGCGCTCTCTCGGACAAATCGAAAGTTTAAGAGCCGATTTCAGTATATAGAAGAGCAGCTTCGTATAAACGGCAAAACTTTTGACCAAACTGATCTACTAGAGATGGATAGATGGTGGGAGGAAGCCAAGAGGCAGTAGCGGCGCGAGAATGCCCGTCACAAAGCCTGGCGAGCGGATAAAACCTGCTAATCTGCAAACGATGCACCAGCTAGACGCAATAGCGACACGCGAGATCGTTACTGCCCCATAAGAGCAGCTAGATGGAGCTGCAGCGACACGAGGTGTCGCTATAGCAACAAATAATGCACCAACAGCCGCTATAGCGACACGTGAGATCGTTGCTGACACGTTAGAGTAGCTAGTTGGCTCAATAGCGACACGCGAGATCGTTACTGCCCCATAAGAGCACCTAGATGGAGCTGCAGCGACACGAGGTGTCGCTATAGCAGCAAACCTGCGCAGCAAGGCTAGCACCCAGCCGTCTGGTCGAGATTCATAATTTATTCGATTTTCTAACAAGCTTTCGTCAAAAAACGTCTCCATTCCGCACTATTCCTAAAAATTTTCGAACCGGGCAGCAGGAATTTGTTGAGCCGGGCAGAATATGTATTCTTCGGAAGAGCATATTTTGCCAACAGGCTCGTCGCACACTTCAAGCGGCTGCCCACCATAACCGTTAACCATTAGGAGGATTATTCACATGAACAAAACAGACCTGATCAACAACATCGCTGACAAAAGCGGCTTGACTAAACGTGACGTAGAAGCTGTCCTGAACGGCTTCCTCGGCGAAGTAACAGACGCTCTTGCTAGCGGCGACAAAGTCCAATTGATCGGCTTCGGCACATTCGAAACTCGCAAGCGTTCCGGCCGCGTGGGCCGCAACCCGCAAACAGGCAAAGAAATTACGATTCCTGAATCCAAGGTTCCTGCGTTCAAAGCGGGCAACAAGCTGAAAGAAGCGATCAAGTAATTCATGCGATTAGACAAATTTCTCAAGGTGTCCAGGCTGATTAAGCGCCGCACCGTCGCGAAGGACGTGTCCGAGCAAGGACGCGTCTGGATCAACGGACGGGAGGCCAAAGCGAGCAGCGCCGTGAAGGTCGGAGACGAGCTCCAAATCCAGTACGGTCAGAAGCTCGTCACGGTCCGCGTGGAGCGTCTCGCGGAGACGACCCGCAAGGATGAGGCCGGCGAGCTGTATACCTTGGTGAAAGAAGAGCAACGTCCTCGCGACACCGGTATCGACTGGGAGAACGGCGATCGCCCGTAACAGCAAGCTCCGGCGGCTAACCGCTGCTGGGAGCATCTATCGAATGCCATGCCGGAAGCCGGCGCCTCGCAACGAGGCGCCGGCTTTTTGTCCTTCATTTTCTCCGGTGCTGCCATGTACGCTTGATGCATCGGTCGAACGATGAAGGAAATGATGAACACCTTGCAATAAAAACAAGGAATAAAGGCAGTATTTGTAGAATGTTGTCTAATACGATTTTTGTTTTCATTTAAGGGGTGTCATCACGATGCTGCAACACCTGTTCAGCAATCTTACATTAGTCGTTGTATTCCTGCTCCTCTCCGCCCCCTACTACGGGCGATATCCGTACACCCACTGGACAAAGCTGCATAAAATAGGCATTGGCGTCGTTCAGGGTGTATTCGGCCTCGTTCTTATGCTGTTCACTTACCAGCTGGAGAACAACATCATTATCGACTACCGATATCTCTCGATTCTCATCTCTGCCTACTACGGCGGCTTTCCTTCCGCAATTGTCTGCGCGCTTATTTTGTGCGTGGGGCGCTTATTCGTCAACGGCGTCGTAGACGAAACGGCTTTGCTGGCTGCAGCGCTCATGCTTGGCATGGCGGGAGCGGCTGCCTTAATCGTCAAGCATGTTTTCCATTATTGGCTGCAATGGACGGCGATGCTGGCCATGTCGTGCGGAGCCATCTTCTTCAGCCTGCTCTTCATGCTGGGTCTGCCGAGTGGCATAGGCATCGCGATGCAATTTGTGCCGCTGCTGCTTGCAGGCGGACTCATCGTTGCATTTTTTATCCAGGCGCAAAATTATCTCCGCGAGCGGGCCGAGCTGAACAAGGTGATCGCCAGACTGGCGGGACAGTTCCAGAAGCAGGAGCTGAAGGAGGTATACGAGGTCGCGCTGCTGGAGATGCTGGCTTTTCTCCGAGTGCGGTTCGGCAGCATCTATAGCTTCAATAACGGCAAAAACCGTATGTTCTGCCGGGCGGTCAGAGGCAAGCTTCTGGAGGTCGATCGCTTGGATACCCACACGATTACGGAAGCCATGGATATCGTCGCGGCTACTGGAGAGCCGCTGCTGTATCCCAACTGGAAGCGGCATCGTCCCGACAGCAAGATAGAGAATGAGCTGTACAAGCTGGGCGTCCGCTCTACGGTTCATATTCCGGTCATCTATAACGGCAAGACCATTGCCGTCATTAACCTGGGCTCCGAAAGGCCCGGACACCTGACCCAGAAGCATATTGGGCTGATGGCGCCGATTGTTTCCCTGCTGGGCTTCTCTGTTTCGCTGAAGGCGGCGGAGGGTAAATACAAGGCGGTCAGCGAATCCGCGCACGAAGCGGTTATACTGGCGGACAGCGACGCTCATATCATGTCGTGGAATCGCGGAGCGGAGGCTATGTTCGGCTATTCCAGTGATGAAGCGGTCGGCATGCCGCTTGGCCATATTATATCGGAGCGGCACCGCGATTCATTCCGTCGGGGCCTGGAGCATTACCGGTTCGCGGGACGTACCGCTGTATATGGGGGAGCGATGGAGCTGGAGGGGATGAGAGCGGAGGGCTCCGTCTTCCCTGCGGAGATCTCGCTCAATAAGTGGCAGACGGCCGGCACCCTCTATTATTCCTGCATTATTCGGGATATGACGGTGCGCAAGGAATCAGAGCGTCTGCTGTCAGAGTCGGTTGGCAAATACCGCGCGCTCATTGAGCATGCCGTAGATCTGTTCATCATGAATGAGTTCGACCCGTCAAGCATGCCTATTATGGAGGTTAACGAGCGGGCCTGCCAGGTGCTCGGCTATACGCGGGAGGAGCTCGTGAGGATGACGCCGTTCGACCTCAGCTTCAAGGATGTGACCTTCGCGGCGGAATATCATCAGGTGTTGAAGCGGCTGACCGAGACGGGCTTTGCCAAGTTCGAGATGCGGCTGCTGACGAAGGCCGGCGAGATGATACCGGTAGAGTCGGTGACCCAGATTATTGAACTAAATGGCAAGAAGGTAGCGATCAGCGTGCTTCGCGACATGACAGACCGCTACCGGGCGGAGCTGGCGCTCAAGGAGAGCGAGGAGCGGAATCGACGTCTCATTGAGCTGCTGCCGAACATTGTGGCCGTGCACGCGAACGGCGAAGTGCTGTTCGTGAATGAGGCGGGCGTTGGGATGCTGGGCGGGACGAAGCAGGAGGAGTTCGTCGGCAGGCGCCTGCTGGAGTTCATTCATCCGGATTCCCGCGAGCTGGTCAAGGCCAGAGTGCAGGATACGCTGATCCGGGACAAGCGGCTTCCTCCGATCGAGGAGAAGCTGCTGCGTCTTGACGGCCAGTCCTTCGACGCGATCGTGCAGTCCAACCGGATTGTGTACCAAGGCGTGGAGGCGGTGCTTTCCGTCGCGCATGATATTACGGAGAGGAAGCGGGCCGAGGGGGCGATGAAGGATAGCGAGGAGCGTTATCGGAGAGTGTTCGAGCTGTCTCCGAACGCGATATGCCTCTATGACAAGGAAGGAACAATATCTTACGCGAACGGCAAGGCCGTGAGTCTGTTCCAGGCGGACAGCCTGTCCTCGCTGGTGGGCCAATCGAAGTTCAAGCTGGTGCATCCGCAGGATAAGGAGGAGAGCGAGGAGCGGTTTGGCACTATTTTGCAGGAAGCCATGTCCGAAATGACCTATGAAAGCCAATATCTGACGCTGCAAGGCACTATATTTATCGCGGAGGTGTCGCTGACCTGCGTCTACTTCGACCGCAAGCCGTTTGTTCTCGCCTATATTCGGGATATCTCGAAGAGCAGGGAGGAGGAGGAGCGTCTGCATGAAGCGAATCGGGTGCTGAGGGAGCTGTCCACGCTGGACGGCTTGACGGGCATCGCGAATCGGAGGCATTTCGACGAATCCTTCGCGAGGGCCTGGGAGATCTCCGCTCAAAGCGGCTCTCCGTTGTCGATCCTGTTGTTCGATATCGACTACTTCAAGCTGTACAACGACACCTACGGGCATCTGGGCGGAGATGCCTGCCTGAAAGGCATTGCCGCAGGCCTGAGCCCGTTGTTCAGAGGGCAGGGGGAGCTGTTCGCCAGATATGGAGGCGAGGAGTTTGTCGTGCTCCTGCCAGGGGCGGACGCTTCAGCCGCAAGAAGAGCGGCGGTGCACATTCAGGAGCGGATCGCGGAGCTTCGCCTGCCGCATGAGGGCTCCAAGGTCAGCCATTTTGTGACGGTCAGTCTGGGCGCCTCCACCGCTATTGCGGGCCCGAACCTGGAGCGTGCGGATATGATTGAGGCCGCAGACAAGGCATTGTACCAAGCCAAGATTGACGGCAGGGACCGCATGTATATGTCGGGCGTATTCGAGGGGCACATTCGCGTCGAGAGCTGAAGCGGAAGGCCCGGTTCTAAATCTTGTCTCTCTCCCATAGAGTAATAGAGAAATTAACGAAGCGGGGGACGAGTCTATGGTTGAATCGGGCAAGGGGCAAAAAAATCAAGAAATCAGGCTGATCAATCGGAAGCTGCTGGAGCTGACAGGCGTTGTGAACGTGGAGAGCTTCGACAGCGAGGAGTTTCTTCTGGAGACGGAGCTGGGCTTCCTGACCGTTACGGGTCAAAACCTGCATATTAAGCATCTGAGCCTGGAGCAAGGGCTTGTCGCAATAGAAGGCTATGTCCATTCCCTCGCCTATTTGGATGGAACATCCTCGAACAACAAATCCAAAGGCTTGTTCGGGAAGCTGTTCAAGTGAGTCTCGCAACGCAATGGCTGACGGTGGCCGTCATGCTGGTGTCCGGCCTCGGGATGGGCGTCGTATTCGATGGATACCGCGTCGTGTCGAACGAGCTGAAATTTCCGCGCTGGTGGCTGCCGATGCTCGATATCATATACTGGATGGCGGCGGCTGTTGTCGTCTTCCGGATGCTGTACGCCAGCAACAACGGCGAGGTGCGGGCGTACGTTTTTCTTGGACTGGCTATCGGCGTCATTCTCTACTACTGGCTGCTGAGCAAGACGGTGATTGCGCTGGTGAAGTGGCTGATTGAAGCCGTCCGCGCAATGATTCGTTTGATGCTCAAGCTGCTGGATTGGATGATTGTAAAACCGATTCTTCTGCTCTATAAAATGGTCATTGTGATTGTAGGATTTGGGACTGCGCTCACTATATTCCTCCTAAAAATTGTGGTACAATTGGTTCGTCCAATTTGGCTTTTGCTATTATGGCTCTTAAGGCCCGTCACTCGTCCCATGGGACGATGGCTGAAGCCGCAATGGGAGTCATGGCGCGTGGAGGAACGTCTCATGAAGGGGCTGTCCGCCGTGAAGAGCCGCTGGAATCAATGGTTCAGGAGGGAGAAGCGATAATGGCAACTGCTACTGCGAAGCAGTCGGCATCGGGCTCGAAGCGCCGGTACAGGCTATGGATGATGTTCATCATCTTGTTCATGGGCTGGGCGGGATATACGTTATTTGGCCAGATGCAGCAGCAGAAGGCGACGTACCAGAAGCTGACCGCTATCGAGGAAGGGATCGAGGAGACGAGAGCCCGGACCGAGGAACTGAACAAGAAAGTCGAGCAGCTTAATGATCCCGAATATATCTCTCAGCTCGCAACCAAGGAGCTTGGCATGGTCAAAGAGGGAGAGCAGCAAATATTCAGCGAATAATTCGGGCGGCCTGTCAGGGTGAACGTCTGTTGACCTTGCTTCCGCGATTCGGTTATAATCAGCGTAGGTATCTGTTTCATCATTCGCTTATATAGCGATAGGCTTTTAACTAAACTTTTAAGAGAGGAACATTTTATTTTATGGCAATTGAAGTGGGCGCCAAGTTAGAAGGAAAAGTGACGGGCATTACGCATTTCGGGGCATTTGTCGACTTGTCGGGAGGTGTCACGGGTCTTGTTCACATTTCTGAGATCGCCGATAACTACGTCAAGGACGTGAAGGATCACCTGAAGATCGACGACATCGTCAAGGTCAAAGTGATCAACGTGGACAAGGACGGGAAGATCGGACTCTCCATCAAGCAAGCCATTGATCGGCCGGAAGGCCATCAGCCACCACCGCAACGCGAGCGCACAGGTACAGGCGCAGGCGGATTCGGAGGCGGCGGTGAACGTTTCAACCGCGGAGGCCAGGACCGAGGCGGACGTCCCTTCAACAAGCAATCGGGTGGCAGACCGGCTTACGGCAAACCGTCATTCGAGGATAAAATGTCACGCTTCTTGAAAGACAGCGAAGAACGTATTTCTTCCCTTAAGAAGAATACGGAGGGCAAACGCGGCGGACGCGGAGCCAAACGAGTGTAATTACAATTCATCCTCGCATAGATCAAGCGGAGTCCATTACGGGCTTCGCTTTTTTGTATGCAGCAGCATGTGACGGCAGGGGCTGTCGCCTCCGCTATCCCTGTCGAGCCGGCCTATGAGAAAGTCGTTTTGCCGAATATGCCTGCCAGCGCCAAATAGTTTTCCCCGATCCTCCACCAATCCCGACAGTTTACGGCGTCGATTCGCCAAGCATTGTGCGAGCAGCCGCGTGCAATTTGTTGACGGAGACGACAGCAGTGAACGGATTGAACGCCCTCTCAAGCCAGTGTGTGCCTAAGCTTGACCCTGTCATGACAAGGAATGCGGAGCGCTTTTCTTTTGTCGGAAAAAACTTTTGGCCGTGCTACGTTAAGTGACAAACTTCATCCGGACAAGCACCTATAATGGGGAACACAATAACTCGGAATGGTGGTGCTTGTGAATGATGAAGAAGGAGAGCGCGATGGGTAACTTGGCGATGAAGCGTGAAGGCATGTTTCGAAGCTTCGGGGAGAAGGTGAGGGAGCTGAGGGCCGTCAAGGGGGCGGTCTCCATGCTCCTGGCGAAAAAGTGGACCATCCTGCTGGTTGCCGTTGCGTTCCTGCTTGGACGAGCCGTTATTCTGGAATCGCTGATGCCGTTCGCTGCCGCTTATTTCGCCGTTATCTATTTCATGAGGAAGGATATCTATGGCTATATCGCCGTATCGCTTGTAGCTGGCAGCTGGTTCGCCGCGGAGCCCGCGCCGCTCTGGATCGCGATGGAGATCGCAGTGCTGTTCTTATTGCTGAAGGGGCTGGAGGCTTACGAGAGGGCGGAGCTGTCCACCGCGCCGGTGCTGGTGTTCACCGCGACGCTCCTTGTCCAGATGTTCGGCGTGTTCATTGGCGATGCTCTGAGCTGGTACAGCTTCATGATGGTCGTGGTGGAGGCGGCGCTTGCCTTCGTCCTGACGCTGGTGTTCATACACGCCATTCCCGTGCTGACTATGACGAAGAAGTCGGCCGCGCTCAAGCATGAGGAAATCATATGCGTTATGATTCTGCTCGCATCCGTCATGACGGGGGCGGTCGGCTGGATGATGTACGGCATGTCTGCCGAGCATGTCATGTCGCGTTATATGCTGCTGCTATTCGCCATGGCAGGCGGAGCCCCGCTGGGCGCCTCTGTCGGTGTCGTGGCGGGACTGATCTTAAGCCTGGCGGACTTCAGCGCCGTCGTGCAGATGAGCATGCTGGCTTTTGCGGGCTTGCTGGCGGGCTTGCTACGAGATGGAGGCAAGATGGCAGCCGCGTTCGGCATGCTGCTTGGCACATCCATCCTTTCTATATATATCGGGACCGGAACCGACGTCATGAGCTCCACGTGGGAATCCGTTGCGGCTGCTACACTGCTGCTGCTGACGCCGAGAGGCGTTATTCGGACGATCGCCAGGTATGTCCCCGGCACGAACGAGCACGCCAAGTCGCAGCATGATTATGCCAAGCGTGTGCGTGAGGTAACGGCGGAGCGGGTATCCCAGTTCTCGGACGTATTCCGTCAATTATCGAAGAGCTTCGGGCAGCTGAATCAGAATGTAGCCGAGGTGAAGAAGGAGGAGGAGATTGGACATTTCATGAATGCGGTTGCGGAACGCAGCTGCGCCAGCTGTCATCGCCAGAACGCTTGCTGGGAGGACAAGTTTTTTCATACGTACAAAATGATGACCGATATGATGTCGGCGGTGGAGGAGGATCGGATACCGGCGTCGAAGGAGCAGCCGCGGACCTGGACGTCCCATTGCGTGAAGTCGTCGCAGGTGATGTCCATTATGAAGCATCAATATGAGCTGCATCAGAACAATAAGCATTGGAAGAAGCAAATATTGGATTCTCGCCAGCTGGTTGCGGATCAATTGCTGGGCGTATCGCAGGTCATGGAGGATTTGTCGAGAGAAATTAAACGAGAGGGCCAGACGCTGCATCTGCAGGAGGAGCAAATAAGGGAGGCTGTGGAAGGGTTGGGCTTGTCTATTCAAGGCGTGGATATCGTCAACTTGGAGGAGGGGAACGTGGAAATCGAGGTGTACCATTCGTTCGACAAGGGCTTCGACGAATGCCGCAAGATTATTGCGCCGCTGCTCAGCGATATTCTCGGCGAGCATATCGCGGTGAAGACAGAGGTGCCGCCGTCCAAGCATGGCGAGCCGACTATGGTGACGTTCGCGTCAGCGAAGCAATACGAGATCGAGACGGGTGTAGCCGGAGCGGCCAAGGGCGGCGATTTGCTGTCGGGAGACAGCTTCAGCCTGGTGGAGCTCGGCAACGGCAAGTTTGCCGTCGCGATTAGCGATGGCATGGGCAATGGAGAACGCGCGCGCCAAGAGAGCAGCGCGGCGTTATCGATCCTGCAGCAGCTGCTGCAGTCAGGCATGGACGAGAAGCTGGCGGTGAAGTCGGTGAATTCCGTCCTGCTGCTGCGATCCTCTGAGGAAATGTACGCGACGGTCGACCTGGCGATCGTCGATCTCTATACCGCGCACACGACGTTTATGAAGATCGGCTCGACACCAAGCTTCATTAAACGCGGCAAGGACGTCATTCCGATTACGGCGAATAATCTGCCCATCGGCATTATTCAAGATATTGACGTTGATTTTGTATCCATGCAGCTGCAGCCAGGCGACACACTCGTCATGATGAGCGACGGCATCTATGACGCGCCCGGCCACGCGGTGAACAAGGAAATGTGGATGAAGCGCATTATTGGCGAAATGCAGACCGACGATCCGCAGGAGCTGGCCGATGCGCTGCTGGAGCGTGTCGTTCGCCACCACGATGGCGAGATCGTGGACGATATGACCGTGCTCGTTGCACGCGTGGACAAGCACCAGCCGGAGTGGGCGTCCTTCCGCTGGCCTGGCGTCACGCGCATGGAACGGCCAAGGACGGTGAGCTGATCAGCGGGAGGTTGATGAGATTCAAGTATCATACATTTTTAGCAATCCTAGTCATTCTTACACCGGGAGGGAGCATTTGAAACAGGAAAACCGTGCGGAGTGGGGGCCCGCACGGTTTTTTTTGTTGTGTTCGCTCCTCAGGAGCGGTTAGTTGGAGCAGCAAGTTGGTGGCGACAACGACACGAGGTGTGGTTATAGCGCCTAAGTAGCAGCAAGTTGGTGCAACAGCGACACGAGGTGTCGTTATAGCACCAGAAGAGTAGCTAGTTGGCGCAACGAACAACGACACGAGGTGTCGTTATAGCGGCTAAGTAGCAGCAAGTTGGCGCAACAACGACACGAGGTGTCGTTATAGCGGCAGAGTAGCAGCAAATTGGTGCAACAGCGACACGAGGTGTCGTTATAGCGGCTAAGTAGCAGCAAGTTGGCGCAACAACGACACGAGGTGTCGCTATAGTGCCGAAGTAGCAGCAAGTTGGTGCAACAGCGACACGAGGTGTCGTTATAGCGCTAGAAGAGTAGCAAGTTGGCGTAACAGCGACACGAGGTGTCGCTATAGCGGCAGCAGAGTAGCTAGTTGGCGCAACAGCGACACGAGGTGTGGTTATAGCGGCAGGTGAGCAGCCCGCTTGGCTCCCAGCTGCCCCAGGCGGGTTCGGTTATCCCGTCTGCACCATGGACTCGTTCCGCTTGCGGTATTCGCCGGGAGCGATGCCGTGCCATTTTTTGAAGGCGCGGTTGAAGGAGGTGGTGTTCGAATAGCCCACCATGCGGCCAATCTCGTTAATGTTCAGCGAGGTATCGGTCAGCAGCTCCGTCGCCTTGGCCATCCGAATGCCGCTTAGATGCTCAGCAAAGTTAACGCCCGTCTTCTCCTTCATATAGGTCGAGAGATAGGTGGGCGACATATTCAGCTCGGCGGCTACATAATCGAGAGACAGATCCTCGTCGTATTTGGTCTCCAGTATATCTAGTAGACGAATAACTGTGGGGTCCTGCGGCTCGGCGTCAGCCTGGGCGAACAGCGAGCTGGCCAGGTGGACAAATTGGATCAGCCACTCCTTGTACTCCCGGAGCGAGCAAGCGGACGTTAGCTTGCGGCGCAGGGAACGGTAGGTCCATAACGCCCCGGAATCCGGATTCCCGCGCATGGCGTCAAGGTGAGTGGAGATCATCGTCGTAACCTGCTCCGTGAATACACGAATCTGGCTGGCAGAAGCGCCGTCCGTCTGCATGCGGTTCAACGCAGACTCCAGCATATGAATGGCTTCCGCGTCCTGGCCCGATTGCAGATGGGACTTGAGCAGCTGTATGTCGTCGCGAGAGAGCTCAGGCTGCTCCGGAAGGCTTCGGAGCTGCGTCATGATTTGCGTCTCCTCCAGCAGCATAGCTTGCCGGGCTATAGCCTGCACCTGCTCATAAGCATAATGGCACTGCGAGGCGTGCTGGAATTGCGAGCTGACCGCAATGGTTACGTAGCCGTAGTGCGTTTTCTGGTCCAGCGACGTTTTTAGCTGCTGCAGCATGGCAGTCAGCCTGGCTCGGTCGCCATTCCGTATGACGCTCAGCACCTGCTGCCGCTCCATAGGGAAGGTGTGTGCATCCGGGAAGCAGGAGGAGACGGTCTTCTCTATGAGCTGCTGAAGCATTCGAGCAGCCTGCTCGGGACGTTCGACCGCTTCATCGGGAAGCGGATCCTGGCGAAGACGAATATCATACAGGACAATGTCGTAGGTGCCCTCTTCAAGCTGCCACTCCTCCCAGAGCTGAGCCAGTCCGGCAATGTTTTTGAGGAGTCCTATGTAGCCTAGGCTGGTCAAGGCGCTGCGCTGCCGCTCCAGTTGCTCATGAGCAGCTTGCCGTTCGCTCAGAAGGCTTCTGACATCGCGATCAATCCCCATCAATTCGTGAATGCCGTTGAAGCGGTCCACCGTAGCGACCCGCTGTCGTGCGATCTGAGCCAGCTGCTCCACAGGCCGCTTCAGCCGTCTGCCGAACCAGTAAGAGGATGCGGAAGCAAGCAGAATGACAGCCGCAAATACAATCGCTGCTCTCTCGCGCCAAGCTTGAAGCTCCGCAGCGCCGGAATGGAATGGCGCATAGGCGTAGTAGGTCATGCCGAAATCTCCCTCCACACGCACGAGCAGCTGATCATGATGCAGGGTATAGGGCTGATGCTCGGTGAGATGGAGCTCTCTCAGCTCGCTCCATTCCTCACTCGACTCATACAACGGCCTGCCCTCCTCATCCTCCATATACCAGGACCAGTCCGCATTGTCGGTTTCACTCCGATACGCTGCCATGGAACGCTCCACATTCCATAGGGCAATGAGCTGATAGGAATCATCCGGCAGTCTGAACGTAAGAGGAAGCAGCATCTTGGCATGGTTCGGCCACAGGGTGTTATGGAACGCCGCTGCGGGCAGAAGGGAGGTTAATGGCTCCCTTGCATGGTGAGTCGGCCAGAAGGAAGCGGGGTAGGAGGAGCTGGCATATGCGCGCTGGAAGAAATCGCTGTAGATGTCGGCGCCATTCTGGTCAACCGCAATCTCCCGCTCGACATAATGGGCGATGATGCCCTCCAGATGAAGCTGTGAATCATATGCGTATGGACGAAGCTCATCCGATATCCGATAGGTGCCTGCGGCAGAATTATAGGCGTCGTCCCCAGGCCGGACTGACTGTTGTCCGAATTCGCGAATGCTGGGCTCGTCGTACAAGCGATAGAGCATGGTGCGGAGCTGCTCGATATGCCGATCGAACTGCTCGGCTGTCTGCTTCGCTTCCGCGTAACGGGAATCCATGGTTTGTTGCTGCACCTGGCTCTGCATCATTGACAGCAGAATCCAGCCGCAGCCAGCGACGAATAGAAGTATGGTGAATGTGCACAACGCGATGTTACCGGAGAGGGTGTTGAATCGGAAGAGTGGTTGTCGGCTCATCTGAATCATCTCCTTTGTTTACCATTACTTTACCTACCATGGTACAGGCTTAAGGTTGATGCAATGTTAACGTCATGTGTAGAAATTATGAAGGGTGTTTCGCAAGAAAGGGAAAGCATCATAAAAAACGGCAATAACGCTGTCGCGCCGCGCCGTGTAGCATAAGGTTTGGACGCGCTGACGTCGTCAGGCGACCAAATCTTTTTTTCCACAGGAGAGTGTGCGAACGGTGACAGCAGCATGGAGAAGGAAAACATGGAAGCAGTGGCTATCAGCCGTAACCGCCTCGGCAATTCTGCTCGGAGCTATGGCTCCGCAAGCAAGCTATGCAGAAGAGGCAGCGGGCGAGGCTGTAAGCGCAGTACCGCCTATCCTCATTACAGAGCTTGTTCCGGATACGACAAATGTCAGCGGAGTCAGCTCGGATGCCTACGAATTTATTGAAATCTATAATAACACGGACAAGGAGCTGGACCTCTCGCAGTACAAGCTGTTCTATCGTTATCCGGACAAGGGCCCGGCCGATGATGTGGAATGGCCAACTGCGGCGACGGGCAGCGTCATGATTCCGGTTGGCGGAACCATTGTCCTATGGGTCATAAACGCTGCGAATAAAGCATTGACGGAGTCGGACTTCAATACAAACTTCGGTGTTCATCTCACGGAAGGCGAGAACCTCTTCCGTCTGCGGGAGAGCGGAGGCATGGCGAACGGTGCCGCTCGGGACCTGGTCGTCAAGAATGTGCTGGGCAATGACATTGTAATTGCTTCTTATCAGAACGATGAGCAGACGAAGCCGGACAAGGGCATCTTCTATGCTTATCCGAATGACGGCAGCAATAACATGCGAATGCTGGACAACCCCGGCACCGAAGCGGCTACACCAGGCAGTGTAACGACAGATCAAGTGCCGGAGGAGCCGGTGCAAGCGCCGGACCCAATTCTTAATGTTCCACCGGCGATTGGTGACATTCAGCATGTACAAGCAGAGAGCGGTCTTGAGGTATCCGCGACCATTACCGATGCGGACCTTGAAGTGCCTGCGGCTACCTTGCATTACCGTATGGCCTCGCAGTCGGAATATACCGCTGTAGCGATGCTGAGGGGAGAAGAAGGAAGCGCCTATTCGGCATGGATTCCGAATTCGGTCCTGGCAGAAGAAACGATCTATTATTATATTGAAGCAAAAGATGCCAGCAGCCAGACCGTCTCCGATGAGATGAGAGCGGATATTGTGCTGGGCGAGTTCGATCCGCAGTCTGCTTCGCCGCTGCTTATTACAGAGCTGGTTCCGGATTCCGCGAATATCGGCTCCGGCGACGGGTACGAGTTTGTTGAGGTGTATAACAATACGGATCAGCCCTTAAGCTTGAAGGACTACCGGATCAGATACCGTTATACGGACTACGGACCGTCCACCGATGTCATCTGGCCGACCTCGAGGGAGGACATTGTGATTCCTTCCGGGCAAGCCGTTGTGTTCTGGGTCATCAATTCGCATAATACGGCTGCTACAGCCGCTGATTTCAATACGAATTATGGCACATCGCTGCAAGAGGACGTGAATCTGTTCCGGATGTATAGCGATGGCATGGCTAATGGCGGCAAGCGCGGCATGGTGCTGGCGACGAACAGCGGCATTGAGGTTTCGGCTGCCTATTATGAGAATGATGACGAGACGAAGGCAAACATGGGTATTTTCTACCGATATCCACTGGATGGCACGCCGAATATGATCAAATACAGCGCAGGCATTGAGGCGGCTACGCCCGGTGCCATCGCTCCAGGTCAGGTGCCTGTAAGCCGGGTTACGGTTACGGCAGACACCGTTCATCCAGTCATTACAGATCTGACTGCGGTAACGACGGCGGATCAATCCGCAAGCTTCGACATTGTAGCCGCAGCAAGCGATGATAAGCAAGTGAAGACCGTGCTCCTCTATTACAAGGATGACAGGGAGAGCGAATACAACCAGCGTTATCTGACGCAGAGCTACAGCGACACGTTGTTCCGTCAGACGATATTCAGCCCGCAGCTTATTGCGCGGAGCTATATGGAATATTATTTTGAGGTATCCGATGGCACCAACTCCGTCACGACTATGCCGAAGCGTGTCACGATAACAGGCGGGCCGGAGCAAGCGGAGCTGAGACTGAATGTCGAGGAGAACGAGGTTCTGTCTGGCACCTCCATTATTCGAGGCGCGGGGGCCGACGTGCCATGGAGCGAGCTTGATCTGTCTCTGGACGGCGAAGCGCTGACGACGGGCACCTATGCGGCACTGGAGAGCGGCGCGTACTTTGCGTTCGAGACGATGGGGGTCAATTATTATTTTAAAAATGCGGTAGTCATGGATGGAGAAATTATTCATACCTTCCTTGATCCCATTGAAAGCTGGTCGACCTTGTCCATTCCAATCTCTGCGGATGAGCTGCAGGAAGGCAGCAACGTCATCTCCATCTACGCCGGCTCCAAGTCGGGTCCATTCGATGACCGGCCGGAGGAGAACAAGGACGACTTCGAGATTCGCAATGTACGGCTCGTGCTGGCAGATGGCACGGAGCTGTACGACCCAAGCTATGCCAGCCCGATGACCTCGCTGAAGATGGGCGACAGCGCCGGCAAACATGAGCATATTGACTTTGCATTTACACTGACGGCAGACAAGCTGGCTGCCAAGGCATATGCATGGGATACGCGCAACGAAGAGGACGGCGAGCATACCATTACGCTTGAGCACGAGAGTCATGGTACGCTGGACCGCATCGTCAGGGTGGACAATACTGCGCCTGTTATACAGTCCATGATTGAAGATGGCGAGGAATATCGTGGAGAGTTTGTCATTGATGCTGTCGTGACGGATGCCATCGCTGGCGTTGAAGTCGTGGAGGCGCTGCTGGACGGTGAACCGATAGAGCTGCCATATGCCACCTCTTCTGCGACGCTTCATCCAGGCAGCCATACGTTTGAGGTGAAGGCCGGGGATGCGGCAGGGAATGAAGCCGCTGTTGTCGTGACGTTCAGCGTGCCGGACGAGAATCCCAATGCTCCGACTGTTGTGGCTCCGCTTCCGGGCACTGCGAACGTAGGAAGCCAAGCGACGCTGTCGGTGAACGTCCAGGACCCTCTGAATGATCTGCTGCGCGTCTCCTTCTTCCGTGGCTACAGCTTCGACGCAACAAGCGCTTCTGCCGGGTTTGCCGCGTATAGCGGAGCGGCCGATACAGAGCCTCCGAAGCAAGAGGTTCCGGGCGGAGAGACTGGCTACAGCGCTGAAGACTATGAGCGAATTCGTGAGGCGGACAAGCAGTATTTGGTGAACGATGCAACGGAGCAGTTTCCGTATCACCGCTTCGAGATTAGGCTTGATCCCTCGGTGAAGGATACGGACCGTGTTGCTGTGAGCTGGCAGGGCCACTCGCTGGAGGGACGCAAGGTTAGTCTGTACGCATGGAACCCGGGTTCCATGAAGTGGGATCAGCTGGATACCCATATTGCAGGGAACGAGGATTTCGAGCTGGGGGCCGAAGTGTTGGCGGGCGAGTACCGCAACGGGGACACCAATCAGATGAATCTGATGGTGCAGGACGAGCTTCCCGTATCCAATGATCCTTACGATTTCTCCTTCGTATGGATGTCAGATACGCAATATTATTCTGAATCGTATCCGGAGTATTTCCGCGACAATGTGAGATGGATCAAGGAAAATCTGGATTCGCATAAAATCAGGTACGTGATTCATACGGGAGATCTTGTAGATGAATCAGACGAGGAGTATCAATGGCGGGAAGCCGATATGAATATGAAGGTGCTCGACGATGCGGGCATTCCATACGGCGTATTGGCCGGCAACCATGACGTCGATCATGCCAAGGGCACGTATGATGAATATTGGAAGTGGTTCGGTGAGCAGCGGTTCGTGGATCAACCGACGTTCGGCGGCTCCTACAATAATAATATGGGCCACTATGACCTCATATCTGCGGGCGGGAATGATTTTATTATCGTGTATATGGGCTGGGGACTGGCTGATCGAGAGATTGAATGGATGAACCAGGTCGTGAAGGCGCACCCCAACCGCAAGGCGATACTAGCGCTTCATGAGTATTTGCTCGTGTCGGGCAACCGTGCGCCGATCGCGGACAAGGTGTATGAGGAGGTTGTGCTGCCGAATCCCAATGTGTTCGCGACACTGTCCGGACATTACCATGACGCTGAGCTGAAGACGGATGCAATCGACGATAATCAAGACGGCATCATGGACCGCAAGGTATATCAGATGCTGGCGGATTATCAGGGCGCCGAGAGAGGCGGTCTTGGCTACATCCGGCTTATGCAGTTCGATATGGCCAATGACAAGCTGCATATCAAGACCTACTCACCGACGCTCGACGATTACAACTATTACGATCCCGTGCTTTACCCGGGCAAGGACGAGTTCTCGCTCGACCTGGAGCTGGACGCGCAGACGAAGCGGGTCGCGACGGATTATTTCGGCGTACAGGTGTTCACGGATGCGCAGATTGGCGAGACCCAGACGACAGAGAGCGGCGGAACAGCCGTTGTGCGGTGGACTGGTCTTGCAGGGAATGCCAGCTATGAGTGGTATGCAGTGGCTGAGGATCCATATAAGGGGATGGGACGCTCGAACGTATGGCGTTTCTACACAGGTGAAGGCGAGGCTCCTGTCCTTCCATTGCCTTCGTTACCTGTTGACCCGAAGCCGCAGCCGGAAGTGACGGGCGGCGTAATCTCCTTGCAGCCGAACGCCAGCGGCCAATATGAGCTGGGCGCGGCTGCCCTGCAGGAAGCGATTGCAGGGGCTGAGGGCGAGACGTTTATTGAAATTAAGCTGGGGCAGAATGAAGCCTCGTCGAATCAAGCGGCTGAGGTAAGGCTGCCGGCTGCCGCTATAGCTGATCTGCGGAAGAGCGGCAAGGGGCTGCAGCTGGCGGCGTCTGGCTTGACGGTCCAATATCCCGTCCAGGCACTGCCTGCGGAGGTGCTTGAGCAAGCTGGCGATGCGACTGTGGCTTGGAGGATTGGATCGGAGCTGACAGCTGCCGTGAAGCAAGCCATGCAGCAATCCCAGCAGGGAGCTGCGGGATTAAGCGGGAGCGATATTGTATTCACTCTGGAGCTGGTTGTCACGAGTGGGGACGGAACCTCCACCAAGGTGCATGAGCTTGGCGGCAAGGTTCGGGTATCGAGAATGCTGAGCGAGGATGAGCGGCGACTGATTGATCCCGATTATGCCGGAGTCTACTATCTGGATGGAGGGCGCGCCATCTACATGGGCGGTACCTTCGAGAACGGCGAGGTGGCGTTCGAGACGGATCACTTCTCGGACTTCGCGGTTATGGAATATCGCAGGCCGTTCGATGACATAGTCGGCCACTGGGCGCAGCCGTTTGTGGGCAAGCTGGCAGCGAAGCATGTAGTGACGGGCGTGGCCGCGTCCATGTTCGCTCCGGAGCGCGCCGTGAAGCGCGCGGACTTCGCAGTCATGGCTGTGAAGGCGCTTGGACATCTCGAGCTGGAAGCGGCGGGCGCTTCGTTCGCGGATGTTGCAGCGGGCAGCTATTATGCGGCTTATGTAGAGAAGGCTTACGAGCTGGGTCTGGTAACAGGCTATCAGAACCACTTCCGTCCGGAGGACGCGATCTCCCGCGAGGAAGCGGCCGTTATTCTGATGAGGCTGTATGCGCTTCTGCAAGGAGAGGCGGCAGCTGAAGCGGATGGACAGGGAAGCTTCATGTTCGCGGATCTGGCCGTTGCCTCCGATTGGGCGCAAGACGCGATTGAAGCGGCAGCCGCGCTGGGACTGGTAAGCGGCAAGGGCGACGGCATGTTCGATCCTCACGCGGACGTCAAGCGTGCCGAGCTGGCGAAGATGATCTGGCTGGCGCTCTCAGCGGAATAGCAAGCAGAAGGGACGAACCGAAGGCGTCAAGCCTGGGGTTCGTCCCTTTATTAAAATATAAGGAAGTATAAGTTATCTCTATACTGGGCTCATCATTCAACGCGAAACATATGCTGCCCGCCAATAGACGGAGCAGACGATTACGCTTGGTATTGGATAATCCTTCTATAGGTTTCGTATATATTATCTGCTATAATATGGCTACTAATAACAGGAGTCAAGGAAGGAGCAGATTTGTTGCTGCATTCGGTATATCGGAATAGACAGGCCGTTGTATTGAAATATGCCAAGATCGGTTTCATTCTGCTCCTCGGAATTATGCTTGTCATTCATCAATCCCCCATTAAAGCATACTCGGCGGGTGGAGGGCTCGGAGCCGTGTATTATGTGTCGGTCACGGGAGACGACAGCAACCCGGGCACGCTCCAAGCCCCGTGGCGTACCATTCAGAAGGCTGCTAATACACTAAATGGCGGGGATACTGTATTTGTTCGTGGTGGAACCTACGAGGAGTTCGTGTCTATTACTTCATCTGGCTCTAAGCCGGAGGGCTATATTACATTCCAGGCATATCCTGGAGAGAAGCCTGTTATAGACGGTTCTAATTTAGTCATTTCAAGCGGGAAAAACAGTCTGATTCATATTAGAAAAGCGAATTACATTATTATAGACGGCT
This sequence comes from Paenibacillus sp. PL2-23, assembly GCF_040834005.1. Classification (NCBI taxonomy): domain Bacteria; kingdom Bacillati; phylum Bacillota; class Bacilli; order Caryophanales; family Paenibacillaceae; genus Paenibacillus; species Paenibacillus sp. PL2-23. Next base: position 78,109 of record NZ_CP162129.1, on the reverse strand, counting down.
TTGAGCTTCGCAGCTTAAAGTCCTACAGCAGCTCGCAATATCCCGCTGGCATTCGCGTTCAAGCGGGGGGCTCAAATATTCATATTCTTAATAACAATGTTCATCATATTCAGAATTTGTCCGCGGATGGGAATGCGCATGGTATTCATATTTATGGCGATACGTTGCTTCCTCTGACTGCTATTCAGATTAGCGGCAATGAGGTTCATCATTTAACACTTGGTTCAAGTGAGTCAATAACGGTGAGCGGTAATGTCGACGGCTTCTCAATAGAGCGGAACATTGTTCATGATAACAACAATATTGGAATTGATGTGGCAGGGCATTACGGAGCATGCTCAGCTCCATGCGTGGATCAAGCTAGAAACGGCGTCATTGCAGATAATCTTGTCTTCAACATTGACTCATCCATTAACCCTGCCTACGGCGAAGGATCGAATAGCGCGGGGGGCATTTATGCAGACGGTGCGACGAATGTACAGATTGAGCGAAACCATGTGTATAATAGCGACTTCGGTATTGAAATTGCGAGCGAGAATAAGAGCAAGATGACAAGCGAGATAACAGTTGCCAATAATTTCGTGCATCATAACGATGGCGCCGGCATTATAATGGGTGGCTCCAATGCAAGTAATGGAGGGGCCTCGAATAATATAATAGCCAATAATACGCTTGTGCTGAATGATCGGTTGAATCAAGGCTTTGGAGAAATCTCGATTCAGGAGAATGTGGTTAACAATACGATTTCCAATAACATATTGTTTGGACGATCCGCCAAGCCGTTACTTGTTAAATGGAATACGAGCGGTTCAGGGAATACAATTGACTATAATTTATATTTCCAACAGGGTGGACAGAGCGGCAATCCATGGAGATGGAATGGCGTCGCTTACACTGAATGGACAGTATACCAGAAGGCAACAGGGTTTGATGCGCATTCCGTATTTGCTGACCCATTGTTTACGAATCTTGCGAATAATCTGGTTACACTTACAGAGAAATCGCCTGCAATAGACGGGGCGAATGGAGCCGTAGGCGCTGGACGGCTGGATTATTATGGAGTATTACGGCCCTATGGCGGCGCACTGGATATCGGGGCAGCGGAGTTTACAGCGAGTCCTGCGCCAATCCCGACGCAATCGGCGTCGGAGCTGGCTGCTCCTTCGCCGAACGCTTCTCCAACCCCGGTGCCAGCGCCAACGTCTTCTGCTGCGAGCTCGACCCCGCCGAACGCAGTACCGACTTCCGTGCCTGGAAGCGGCAATATGGCTGTTGATGGGAACTTTCAGGATTGGGTCTCTATTGAAGAACTGGCGATGGGCGACAACCATGTCAAATCTCTAAAAGCGGTCGTGAGAGATCATAATCTGTATATCCTTGTAAAGGGGAATCTGCTTCATGAGAAGGGGCAGCTGTACCTAAATACAGATGGCAACACAAAGTCCGGCTTCCAAGCGCCGTTCTGGGATGGAGCGGGAGCCGATTATCTGCTGGAGAACGGAACGTTGTACTCGTATAACGGTAAGGGCGGTACCGATTGGTCTTGGACGAAGCTGCAATCTTACAAAAAAACCTCCAGCTTTGTAGCAAGCTCTTCTGTTGTGGAGGCGGCCATTCCACTAGTTGACCTGGGTATAGTTGGAATGGTTGATGTTCAAATTGGCTATGTGTGGAAGGATTCGCATGCGGATAAGCTGCCTGTTTCCAGCGAGTTAGCGAAAGTGGCCAATACACAGGCGCCTGCTCCAACAGTCCATCCCGTACTGACTGGAAGCATACAGATTGACGGGTACGCGGAGGACTGGTCCACTTACCCCTATACAAGCTCCGGCAATTCCAATCCAACCGGTCTTAAACTGCATAACGACAAGGAGAATCTATATCTGTTAATTGAGGGCAGCGATCTTGCTACGAAGACGCAAGTGTATTTCCTAAGCGGTTCGGGGAGAGCGGACTACAAGTTATCAGGGTGGGAGTCAGGTATTTCTAACATTCTAATGGAAAATGGAAGATTGTATCAGTATACAGGAAAAGGTAGCAATTGGTCGTGGCAGTCCATGTCTACCTTGAATACCAAAACGCAGTACGTCGTTCAGAAAAGAGCAATTGAGGTCTCCATTCCATTATCAAAGCTCAAAATTAAGGCTGGAGCCGAGCTAAAAGTAGGCGTGCTGCTTCATGATAATAAGTCCACCCAGCTGCCAGCCAAAGGCCAGATGGCGGTATATACCGTGAAATAAAACAGGAGTTATTTTGGGAAAATCCTCTAGCAAACAAAGAGCGGCTTCTATCGCGCTTAACTGCTGGAGGATTTTTAGCTGGGCGCTCCCGAAGAAAGTCTAGTGAATATTTATGGCATTTCGTCGAATAATGGGTAATTGTTGAATCCTATGTAGTAGATTGCTATTCTGTATGCTATGATTAATAAAAGTTTATCCTTTATACTACCAAAGAACTAGTTCGATATGACTATAATATACTTATCGCAAGGAAGTGATGAGGTTGAAGGTATTAATTACAGGCGGTTACGGGTTTATAGGTTCGCATATTGCAGACCGATTTAAGAAGGAAGGATACGAAGTCTTTATTATAGACAATCTCTCTACGGGAAAAAAAGAGAATGTGTCTATTAAGCATAAATCCTATGTCATGTCTGTTGAAGATACGAAATGTGAGGAAATATTCCAAGCTAACATGTTCGATGTGGTTGTTCACTTGGCAGCGCAGATAAGCGTCGCAGCCTCCATTGCAAATCCAAGGCTCGATACGGAATCAAACGTTCTCGGTCTTGCGAATCTACTCCATCTAGCTAAGAAGCACCGGGTTAAAAAGTTCATTTATGCTTCCTCCGCTGCTGTATATGGGGAGAAAAAAGAATTGCCTATTAAAGAAGAAGCAACGTGTTCCCCTATTTCTCCTTATGGTATTAGCAAGTGGGTAGGCGAATCCTATTGCGCCAAGTGGCAAGAGCTTTATGGTCTGGAGACGGTGAGCTTTCGCTTCTCCAATGTTTATGGTCCAAGACAGGATGCGCGGGGCGAGGGCGGTGTCGTCTCCGTCTTTATGAGCCGTTTGCTTGATGGAGAAAACCTTATAATTCATGGCGACGGAAATCAGACAAGGGATTTCATCTATGTTGAAGATGTGGCTGATGCCATATATCGCGCTTCAAATTCTGATTTAATAGGCGTATACAATTTATCCACCAATACCGAATGCAGTGTCAACCAGCTAGCCGAAACCCTGTCAGCATTGCGCGGTTCCCTAAGTATTGTACATACGGAGCGACGTCATGGAGACATTGACCGGTCTGTCCTATGCAATGAAAGAGTGAAGAGGGACTTGGACTGGTCACCCCTCTATTCCATAGAAGAAGGTATCCAGCGTACGTATGCTTATTTTGAGAGCGAGCAGTCCAGGAAAGAGGCTGCTGCCGCGCCGGTTCTCAAGGCTCAGTCGCCGGTTCGCAAGAAATTAAAGAAGTTTATGCCTTATATAGAGAATGGATTGGCGTTTGCTTTGACAGCCTGGTTGACCTTGAGCCAGCAGTACAGCGATTTCGGTGTAATTGACGTCAAACTGTTCTATATCGTCATAATTGGCATCATGTACGGTAACAGGCAATCCATGCTGGCGGTGCTGCTGTCTATTGGGCTGTTCGGGTATCAGAAGATCTCGGCCGGCAGCGAGCTCGTATCGCTCATGTACATTCCCGACTTTTTCTTTCAGATAGCTATTTATGTTTTCATTGGCTTGGTGGTTGGTTATTCCATTGAACGAAAAAATGCACAGCTCGCGGTCCAAGAGCAGAGGAACGAAGAGCTTGAGAACAAATATGACTTCCTGAGCACCATCTATCAGGAAGTGAGAGATGTGAAAGATGAGCTCCAGCTTCGCATTCTAAATGCGGGGGACAGTTACGGCAAAATATATTCCGTGACCAAAGAGCTGGAAAGCCTGGAGCCAGAGGATGTATTTAATGCCACGGTCAATGTGGTGGGAACCATTATGAATGCATCCGAGGTTTCCATCTATACGGTGAACCGAGCCCAGAGCTATCTGCGTTTGGTTGCCCGATCTACCAGCAGTAAGGAGGCCGCAGATAAATCGTTAAAGGTTGCGGACTACGAGTATCTGCAGGAGATGCTTACCGAAGGCAAGGTGTTTATAAACAAACAGTTAAGCGAACAAGCCCCGCTTATGTGCGCTCCGATTTTTTATAAAAACAATGTTGTGGCTGTAGTGGCGATTGATGGCATCTCATTCGAAAAATTTACTCTCTATCATCAGAACCTGTTCAAAACAACCGTGGATCTTGTTGCGTCTTCGCTAACCAAAGCTATTGCTTACTTTGAAGCAACGGAGAACCAGCGTTATGTGGAAGGTACGTCGATTATGCGGCCAGAGTTTTTCCGGTCAGTGCTGGATGCCAAGAGAACAGCATGGGAAAACCATCAGACGCCTTATTTGCTGCTTAAAGGAATAGTGCAGAATATCAGCCTTCCGGAAGTGAGCAATACCATGACGGGTATGCTGCGAGAAACGGATTATACCGGTCTGAATGAACGACGCGAATTACTGGTACTGTTGTCGAATACGACTCAGGAGGATGCCGTGCATGTCCTAAGAAGATTTTCACTAAAGGGAATTACACTGGAAGTTGTTCAAGAGGGAGCCTAATATGTTCATTAAATTTTATCTGATATATGTCGTATTGTCGGCACTGGCTCTTGCCCTGGTGTATAGCCGTTCCTGGCAGGAAGGCTTAATGAGGCTTGTTATTGTAACGGTCTTTCCGGCAATAGGGTGGCTATTCCCAATCTTATGGCCGAAGAATCTGTATAGGAATGCGGGCGAGGGCTTCCATGAATATATAACTCAGCAGCAAATGGAGCACAAGGACAAGGTTAGGCATATTAGCATGTATTCCGTAGCAGAAGCGGACAAGGAGCGGAATGTTATTCCTATTGAGGAGGCCCTGCTCATAAGCGAGCACCAGACCCGGCGCCGAATTATGATAGATGTACTGAAACGCGACTCTGTTCAGTATTTGGAAATATTGCAAACCGCTGTGAGTAATGAAGACACGGAAACATCCCATTATGCTGTTAGCGCCATTATGGAAGTGAAACGCAAGCTGCTGATTGCGATTCAGGAATTATCGGTGCAATATGAAGCCAATAAAAAGGATGTATATGTTATTCAGACTTATGCCGAGGTGCTCAAGAGCTTTCTTCGCAGTGGGTTTCTGGATCAGCGGACTTATACCAAATACCAGTATGCTTATCTGGAGCTCCTTACGCAGTACACCCAGCTGTCCCCAATGGAAGAGTGGGCATTTCGCGAGAAGGTGGAGGTTGAGCTTGAGCTCCAGCTTTACGCGGTTGCTGAGGCTACCTGCATACACTATCTGAATCAGCATCCGGCAAGCGAGCAGGCTTACCTGAGTAAACTCAAGGTTCATTACACGACAAAGTCGGCAATCAAGCTGGAGCAGACGCTGGAGCAGCTTAAACAATCGCCGGTTAAGCTTTCTAATCATGCTCTGACGATGGTTCGGTTCTGGTCGGAGGGTGCATAGATTATGAAACAGGATGTTCGATTCAGAAGGAATGTCTATGTCATCTTGTTAGGCGTCCTGCTGCTTGCTATTCTCATTCAGGTTGCCCGCTCGGAGTTTGTCTTGCAATCCAACTATAATGAGCAGTGGTCCGTCGAACGAGATAAATTGTTGAACGAAGAATGGCCCCAAGCACAAGCCGTCAACTATGACCAGACGGCATGTATAGCGTATTCGGAAAAAGAGCCTATCAGCATTCGTATTAAAGATAACGCGGAGCAGACGTTAAAGTACATGAAGTTTCCGGTTTTGTCCATTAATCTTGATGAAAAGCAGCTTAATTACGAGAAATGTCCATATGTTCTATTTGCAACCGGCCAATTGGAGCTTGCGGGAGACAGCGACAAGCTGGAGCAGTATGTTGCCAATGGAGGTTCAGTGTTTTTTATGAAGAACCTCGAAATTTCACAATATTATTACAGGCTGTATCGTAAATTTGGGGTTATATCATTTGATTACGCTTATTCGACAAACGGCATTCATTTAACTTCCAATGTGCTGATAGGTCAGAAGGGTCTTCGTACGGGAGAAGAGTTTATAAATAATACGGCAATTAGCGTAGAGCTGGACGAGCGCTCAAGGCTGATGGCAGAGAGCCTGGAAGGTGTTCCGCTGCTATGGAATCGGCAATACGGGGACGGCAGCTTTACGGTGTTTAACGGAGAGATGCTGGAGTATAAATCCAACAGGGGGCTTATTGCGGGCGCTGTTAGTCTCATGAAGCCCAACGGGTTCTACCCTTTGTTTAACGCCAAGTTGTTCTATATTGATGATTTCCCTTCTCCGGTTGAGAAGGGGATAAGAGATAAGGTTTACGATGAATACAGAATGGAGATGCCTGAATTCTATCGGAAGATTTGGTGGCCGGATATGCTGAAGGCTGCAAGGAATTACAATGTAAAATACACCGCGGCTATTATCCAATCCTACAATGATAGCGTAACGCCGCCTTTCAGAGACCCTGTTGACCAAGAGCGGCATAATCTAATTGCATACGGACGAGAGGTCATTAAGAGCGGGGGGGAAATATCCATTCACGGTTACAACCATCAGTCGCTCATTACGGACAAGTCAATTGCCGATTATTACGAATATCATCCATGGACAAGTCAAGCTTATATGGAGGAGGCTGTTGAAGAGGTTGTCCGTTATCTAGGCACAGCATTTCCCAGCTACACCGCAATGTCTTACGTGCCGCCTTCCAACGCGCTGAGTGAAGCGGGCAGAGAGGCGCTGAAGGCAGGATGGCCGGACCTTACAGTGATTGCGTCCTTATATGACACGGATTACTACAACCGTTCCTATATTCAGGAGTTCGAGGTGGCGGAAGATGGCATTATCGAAATGCCGAGAGTCACTTCCGGCTACTTCGAGGAGCCTTACATGCAATGGCTGGAAGTAAATGCGATTACCAGTATTGGTGTGTTTTCACACTTTATTCACCCGGACGACCTTCTCGACAAAGAAAGAAGCAATAACCAGAATTGGGACGATCTTTTCAAGGATTTTACAGAGCTGCTTGGCCGGTTGAATCAAACCTATCCATGGCTTCGGGATATGACCTCGACGGAAGCTGGTTTATCGGTGGCGCAAGCTCTGCGTTCAAACGTAAAGATTGAGCGAGAGCCGAATCGTATTGCAGGCACCGTCCAGTCTTTTAGCGGCGAGCTATATTATGTGCTGCGGACAGATCGCAGCATTGGAAGACTTGAGCATTGCAAAATTCGGAAGATAGATGAGCAGACGTATTTGGTCGAGATACAGAAGGCTCAATTTGCTATTGAATTAGGCGGGTGAACGTATGAAGATTTGCTTGATTGCAGAAGGTTCTTATCCTTACATTACTGGCGGGGTTTCCAGCTGGATACATGCTATTGTTAACCAGATGCCCGAGCATGAATTTATTATATTCGCAATAGGAGCTTCCAGATCGCAGAAAGGCCAGTTTAAATACAAGCTGCCGGCTAATGTGAAGGAAGTGAAGGAGATGTTTCTCGATTCCTATCTGGAGGAAGAAGGCATCTGGGGCAAGAGATTTCGATTAACAGATGTTCAAAAACAAAGCCTGCAGGCTTTGCTGGGCGAGAAGCTCGACATGGACTGGAGTGGCTTGTTCGATATGCTGCGAAGCCCAAAGTTCCGCAATGCGGCTGATTTTTTAACGAGCAAGGATTTCTTCGACCTGCTGGAGGAGCTTTGCGCCAAACATTATCCGCTTGTTCCGTTTACGGAGATGTTCTGGACGGTTCGATCCATGATACTGCCTTTATTGTTAACGATACGTGAGGATATTCCGGAAGCCGATATGTATCACAGTGTATCGACAGGCTATGCGGGAGTAGTCGGCTCACTGGCGAAGCATTTGTATAACAAACCCTTTATTCTAACTGAGCACGGTATTTATTCCCGTGAACGTGAGGAAGAAATTATTAAGGCTGACTGGGTAAAGGGCTATTTCAAGGATTTATGGATTGAATATTTCTATCGGCTCTCCAGCTGCGCTTACGAAGCGGCTGATCAAGTAGTGACACTGTTCCGCCGCAACAAGGAAATTCAAATCGAGCTTGGCTGTGATGCAGGCAAAATCGATATTATACCAAACGGTGTAAATGTGGATGATTATATGAGTATTCGCGCGCAGACAACCGATGGAAAACTGCGAATCGGGGCCATTATACGGGTTGTGCCGATTAAGGACATTAAAACCATGCTTCAAAGCTTTGCAGTCATTAAGCGGGAGCTCCCTGAAACAGAATTTTATGTAATGGGGCCTTATGAAGAGGACAAGCAATACTACGAAGAATGTTTGCAGCTGCAAGCTGCGCTTGAACTAAAGGATGTTCACTTTACGGGAGCTGTTCGGATTCTCGATTATATGGGTATGATGGATCTATTTATGCTAACGAGCATAAGCGAAGGACAACCCCTGGCTATATTGGAAGGTATGGCCGGAGCCAAGCCATTCGTAGCGACAAACGTTGGCAGCTGCAAGGAACTCCTCAGTGGAATGGACGATGGATTAGGAGAAGCGGGACTAATTGCTCCTGTTATGCATTATGAGAAGCTCGCTATGGCAGCCATTCAATTGGGCAAGGATCGGCAGCTTCGCGAGAAGATGGGCCGTAATGCTTATGAACGAGTCAAGAGATTCTATCGTCAGGAAGATGTAATCAAAAACTATCGTAGACTATATCAGAAAGTGGGGGGTGAGCAGTAGTGGCCGGGATAGGATTCGAGCTTAGGAAGCTCTTCCGACAGCAAGGATTAATCAATAACGTCAAAGCATACGCTTACTCCTCTATAACAACCGTGGGTCCCATGATATTAAGCATGGTGCTTGTGTTGGCTTTACAGAGAATGATGTCGGCAGGCATGAACAACTACCTGGAATGGGAGTTGTATATTGCTACGGTGTCCTATTGCTTTATCTTTTCTATTGTTATGACTTGCGGCATATCCATTGTGCTGACCCGTTATATTGCCGACATGATCTACGAAAGAAAATACGATCGGCTGCTTTCTTCTCTAAACGGGGTACTCATTCTTATGCTGCCGCTTGCTGCGGTTACGGCCGGCGTTTTCTTGTGGAAGGTGGAAGCCAGCTGGGATTATAAAGCGGCGTCTTATCTGTTTTTTGTCACCATGACCGTTGTTTGGCTGCAAAGCGTCTTCCTGTCGGCGCTGAAGGATTATATGAGAATCGTGCGAAGCTACGCGTTTGGCGTAGCCGTTGCCTTGTTATGCGGATGGCTGCTTCGTGCCCTCACGGACATGCGGCCAACAACAGCTGCCATTCTAGCTATCGATGCAGGTTTTCTTCTCATTATTTGCCTGTCCTTTCATCATTTCAGGCATAAGCTGCCGAAAGCGTCAACAACGCATTTCTTTGAATTTCTGACTTACTTCAAGAAATACCGCTCGCTGTTCTTCATTGGATGCGCTCTATATTCCGGCGTCTATGTTCATAATTTTGTCTATTGGTTCGGTCCTGGCGGAGATGAGATTGCTAATCGATATTTCGTCATGCCCTATTACGATTTGCCGGTATTCTTCGCATACTTGTCTGTTTTGCCTACATTGGTTACCTTCGTCGTGTCGGTAGAAACTTCTTTCTATGAATCGTTCAAGAAGTATTATGCCGATATATTGAATGGCGGAACGATTCGGGATATACAGCGGGCAAAGCAGAAAATGCAAAAAACGTTAGTACGCGAAATAAGCTTTGTCATGGAGGTTCAACTGGTATTTACCATCCTGGCGATTGCCCTCGGCATTAAGTTCCTGCCGAATATTGGCTTTACCATGGCGCAGCTTGACTTATTCAATATTCTTGCACTGGCTTATTTTTTATTTATTTTATTTTTTGTGCTCTGTCATATTTTATTATATTTCGACGATCGGAAAGGCGTACTTTATTTGGGAGCTTTATTCTTTTTCTTAAACATAGGTTTATCGTATGGCATGATGAGGCTGGAGCTGGATGGTATGGGCATGTTCGCAGCATCCTTCTTGTCGCTTGTGGCCGTCATTGCCAGACTGCTGCATATATTACGTAATATTGACTACTATACGTTCTGTTCGCAGCCGCTACACGTCAAGGAGCAGGCTAGAAGGACAAAAAACAGATCGTTTTTCTCCAAAACGCGGACAACAGCAACGTTAACGCTTGTGGCCGCGATTACACTCTCGGGATGTACTAACGCCACAGAAGGCCGTTCCATTCCCGCGGAGATTTTGCCTGAGCAGTCATCTCTGCTAAACTCCTCGAAGTTGTCCGAAGATAAACGAATATATGAGAGAGATACGGATCACTCTCTTAAGACATTGTATGTCACGATTCTTCCGGACTATTCCTCAGACGCTGCGCCTTTGACATGGTATGGCTTGAATCGATTGCCTGATTATACGAGCCAGGGCCAGCTTGAAGTAATCGTTCAAGAAGGAAAGCCGGATGGTGAAGGTCCTGCTTCGGGGCTGTTCGGTTACGGAGAGGATCGGGCCAACGGCACGATTACATTGCGGGGCAAGACAGCCTGGGGAACCCCGCAGAAGTCATATCGGATTAAGCTGAAGGATGAGGCTGGGACCTGGCTTGATCAGAGAACATTCAATTTAAACAAGCATAGTCTGGATTTAAGCAGAGTCCGCAATAAGCTTAGTTTTGATCTGCTTGAAGAGATCGACAATATAACAAGCCTGCGGACGCAATTTGTTCGGGTGTATGTGAAAGATCAGTCGGAAAGGAAAGAGGCTTCGTTTATCGATTATGGTTTATATACACATGTCGAGCAGCCAAACAAAAAATTTCTGCAATCACATTTGCTGGATTCGAACGGATATTTGTACAAGGTTACTTTTTTTGAATTTAATCGATACCCGGAGCAAATCCGATCGCAGAATGATCCGAAGTACGATAGATCAAGCTTCGAGACGATTCTGGAAATCAAGGGACGAGAGGACCACGATAAGCTCATTCGCATGCTGGACGATGTTAACAATTATCAAATATCAATTGATGATATCATCGCGAAGCATTTCGACAAGGAAAATTTCTTGACCTGGACCGCGTTCAATATATTGACCGATAACATGGACACGGATGCCAACAACTTCTACTTATATTCCCCGCTTAATTCGGAAACATGGTATATCTTGCCTTGGGACTATGACGGAGGATGGGAGCTGCAAAGGCGGCAGAATACAATACATCCCCATCAAGCTGGTATCAGCAATTATTGGGGATCCATTCTGCACAATCGTTATTTCAGAAGCGCGCAGCATGTGGAGGAGCTAAAAGCGAAGATAGAGGAGCTTTCAGCTATTGTGAATGAGCAGCGGATAGGCAAGCTCTTGGATAGTTATTCGCCTGTCGTTAAGCCTTATTTGTTCCGGAATCCGGATATTCAATTCCTGCCTGGTCGCAATTCCGATTTTGAAGCGGAATTGCGTATTTTGAAGAAGACTCCGGAGAGGGCGGTGCAGCGTTTCCTGGATGACCTGGAGAAGCCCAAGCCATTCTATCAAGATGTCGTCGTGGTTGAGGATGGAAAGCATATCTTCCAGTGGGGGGTCTCCTATGATTTGCAGGGAGATGATCTCGTCTATGATGTGAAGGTAGCGCGGGATCCACAGCTAAGCCAAATCGTGGCCTCTGCAACAGGCATCCAAGAAACTAGATTTGAAGTGAATGCATTACAGCCTGGCTTGTATTATTGGTCGGTCAAAGTGCGTGATACTCAAGGGCATGAGCAGTCTTCATTCGACATGTACATCGATTCCGACGATAACCACTACTATGGGATAAGAGAGTTCGAGGTGTACTAATCATGGTTAGATCCGCAGGCAAGTTTCGGACGGAGCATAAATATTATTTGCATCTTCATGATTACGTGGCTCTGCATCATAGAGTGTCGTCGTTGCTCGCATTGGACCCGCATTCGGTAAGCAGCGAAGGCTATAATATTCGAAGCCTGTACTTTGACAGTCCGCACCGTCATGCGCTGCATGATAAGAATAATGGTGAATTTAAGCGGGATAAGTACCGGATTAGGGCGTACAACGGCAGCGATGATTACATCAGTGTTGAGAGGAAAAGCAAATTCGGAGATTATGTGCGTAAGGAATCAGCGCGCATCACTCGCAGCGAGTACGACGACATTTTGAACGGCGACTATGACTGCCTCTTGCGTAAAGACGAAATGCTGCTGGTGGAATTTTATTCCGCGCTTGCTCACAGGAGTTTCCGGCCTGCAGCTATCGTTGATTATTGGCGGGCAGCCTACATTTACGAGTTTGGAAATGTGCGTATAACATTTGACAAGAAGTTGTCGGCGGGGACGAACACATTTGATATATTTGACCCCCATCTAGTTCTGGAGGAAGCAATAGATGCGCCCAGAACCATACTGGAAGTGAAGTTCGATTCATTTTTGGCGGATCATGTGCGACAGGTTGTAAAACCCGATCATCATGTTCGTTCCTCTATCTCGAAATACGTCATTTGCAAGGAAGTTAACTTGAAGCATTTTAAAGAATAGGGGCTTAGCTGTTATGGGAGATGCCATTAATTTTCAAGATGTCATAAAAAAGAGCGTATTGCATCTGGAGTCCTTCCGAAGCATTTCGTATGTGGATATGTTTCTTGGTCTGCTCTGCGCGTTTATAATCGGCTTATTTATTTATTGGGTATACCGTAAGACGTTCAGGGGTGTGGTGTACAGTTACAACTATAACGTGTCGTTCGTATTAATGACGATGATTACTTCCCTAATCATTATGACGATTAGCACGAATATTGTCTTGTCTCTAGGTATGGTAGGAGCGCTCAGTATCGTCAGGTTCCGTACTGCCGTGAAAGATCCGCTCGACATTGTCTATATGTTCTGGGCTATCTCGGCAGGTATCGCGAGCGGCGCCAAGATGTATCCGCTCGCGCTTGGCGGATCCCTGATTCTTGGTTTAACTCTCTTCTGGTTGTCCAAACGGAAGGTTCGCGAGCAAGCGTATCTGCTTATCGTCAGACATACGGATGAAGCTACAGGAGAGCTTCGCGTGCAGATGCGCAAGTTGAACACCAAGCTGAAGTCGAAGACCGTCCGTAAAGATTTTGTAGAAATAACAGTCGAGATTATGCTGCGGGACGACAACACGGCGTTTGTCCAGCGATTGAGCCAGATCGAGGGCGTGCACGACGTGTCGCTCATTAATTATTCAGGTGATTACGCACAGTAATACTAAGCATTTTGTATCTGGTTTTATAGAAAACCTCGGACGCCCTGGGCGGCAAATTCGGGGTTTTCTTGCGTCTATGGCGAGAATGCAACTGTACACCCTGCATGTAAAAGCTGGTGAGAGTTGGAAGGCGCTGTGCTATAATGAACCATAATTGATAGACTAGAAGCGTTTATCTCTCACCAAACGGGCAAAGCTGATAGAGAGACATAATATTCAGCATTCCATTGTGACGGAGGGATAACGGTTATGAAACAAATATTGCTCATTACAGACGGCTGCTCCAATGTGGGCCTCAGTCCCGTGGTGGCGGCGGCGCATGCCAAGTCGGAGGGCATTAACGTCAACGTAGTAGGCGTGCTGGATCATGGCGACGTAGGCGAGCTAGGTGCGGCGGAGATCGAGGAGATTGCGCGCGCGGGCGGCGGCTTGAGCCGATTGGTGAACATGCGGCAGCTGTCGCAGACGGTGCAGATGATGACGAGGAAGACGGTCGTGCAGACGATTCAGCTTGCTGTCCAGAAGGAGCTGAAGCATGTGCTCGGCAACGGCTCCATCGAGGCGCTGCCGCCGGAGAAGCGAGGCGAGGTTGTACGCGTCATAGACGAGCTGGGCGAGACTTCCGGGCTGCAGGTGGCGCTGCTCATCGACGCCAGCGCAAGCATGAAGCCGAAGCTGGCCGCAGTGGAGGAGGCTATTCGCGATTTGATGCTTAGCCTGCAGGCCAGGCAGGGTAAGAGTGAGATAGCGGTGTTCCATTTTCCCGGCTCCAGGCATGGGGATGATTGTGTGATGGACCTCTCGTGGACCAGCCACTTGAACGGCGTGCACTCGATCTTCCCCAAGCTGCAGATGGGGGGGACGACGCCGACGGGTCCCGCGATTATGCAGGTAGTGGAGTATTACCGCGGCGGACAGGCTGGACAAGCCGGGGAGCGAGGCAGCAGCTACGGCATGCCGGGTGATCACGCTCGAAGAGGAAGAGAAGAAACGGATGGGATGTTAGGTGACTACGTCGTTTAAGCTGGAGCTGCGCCGCGGCGCGATCGTCGTTGGCAAGTGGAAGCTGGGCAAATACCGCGTGGAGCGGCTGCTGGGCGAAGGGGCAAATGGCAAGGTGTATCTCGTGCAGAGAGAACGGGAATGGTTCGCCATGAAGGTTGGAGCGGATGCCGTCGATCTGCAGTCGGAGATTAACGTGATGAAGTCGCTGGACAAGCAGCGCGGCGCCGGCTCGGAGCCGTTCCTGTATGATGTCGACGACTTGTACGGGCCGGACGGGCGGGAATATTCATTCTACATCATGCGCTATGTCAGAGGCTCCACGCTGGCCAGCTACCTGAAGGAGCAGGGAGCGGAATGGTTCCCGCTGGTCGCCCTCAATCTGCTGGGGAAGCTGGCGAAGCTGCACCGGGCCGGCTGGGTGTTCGGAGACCTCAAGGTCGAGAATGTGATGGTGGCGGACTACGGACATGTGGAGCTGGTCGATTACGGCGGCGTTACGGCAGCGGGCAAAAGCATCCGGCAGTTCACGGAAATCTACGATCGCGGCTATTGGAATGGCGGCTCGCGAGCCGCGGACGCGAAGTACGATCTGTTCTCCTTCGCCGTGCTCTGCATACAGCTGCATGAGCCGAAGCGCCTCCATGCGTTGACGAAGGAGCTGCTTCCACAGAACCGCTCCATCGACGAGCTGATGGCGGTTGCTCAGGCGAATCCCGCGCTTAAGCCGGTCATGGGCTGGCTGCGCCGGGCCTTGGACGGGCAGTTTGGGGACGCCGTGGAGGGCGCGGAGGCGTGGCGCATCCTGCTGCACCGGCGGGATACGCGCCGGAGCTCGTCGCTGCCGGGATGGCTCAAGGGACTAGCCGCTACATCAGGCTTCCTGCTGGCCGCGTCGATCTTCTGGCTGGTCGTGAACATCTTCCTGTAGAGATAGAGGAAGGTGGACGAGCCGGAATGGCATGCAGCGTCAGGATAGCGTCATGGCAAAGCAAAGCAGCGTTAGAGGAGGGCAGCGCATCATGTTATTACATCCGCTTGTACAGGAGCTGGCCCGGGAGGCGGCTTCCAGAAGGCTGTGGCGGCCCGGAGACCGGGTCGTTGTCGCTGTGTCTGGAGGTCCCGACTCCATGGCCTTGCTGCACATGCTTCACTCGCTCTCGCGCGAGCAGCGGCTGACGCTGGTTGTAGGCCACGTCAATCATGGCTTCCGAGTGGAGGAGTCCGCCCGCGAGCTGGAGCTTGTGCGCGCCTACTCGGAAGCGCTGGGACTGGCGTGCGAGACCGTTACGCTGGAGCTGGCTGCTTATATAGTAGAGAACCGGCTGAACCTGCAGTCGACTGCGCGGGAGGAGAGGTACAGGTTCCTGCTGGAGACGGCGGCGCTGCACGGCGCCGAGCGAATCGCTCTGGCGCATCACGCGGACGATCAGGCCGAGACGGTGCTTATGCGGCTGCTTCGCGGCTCGGGCTTGACGGGTCTATCTGGCATGAGCAGTATCCGCAGCCAAAAAAATGTGCAACTCATTCGACCGCTGCTGCGTATGAACAAGTCAGACCTTCTTCGCTATTGCGAAGAGCAAGCTATACCTTATTGCGCGGACAGCAGTAATCAGGAGCGTTACTACCTCCGCAATACGATACGACTCGATGTCATTCCCTATCTCTCGCAATTCAATCCGCAGCTGCCGGTTACCCTGCAGCGGCTGGCGGAGGTGGCGGGAGCGGAGGATGACTTCATGGCGCGGCAGGCATCGGAATTGTTCGATCGGCTCGTGACCCGGAAGGACGGGCAATTCGCCATAAGCTGCGCGGAGCTGCGGGGCTTGCACGTCGCTTTACAAAGGAGATTGATTAAACTAATATTAAGTTATCTTTCGCAGGAAACGGAAAATGTATCCTACAGCAGCGTCGAGACGATGCGGCTGGCGGCATCCCAGGAGGCGCCCGCTACTTGGCGGATGGACGCGTCCGGAGGTGTCCGGTGCGTCAGGGAATATGAGACGATGCGCTGGTTCGATATCTCTGCGAGCTGGAGCGCCGGGAAGCCGTTCGATCTGCTTGTGCCGGAGGGAACCGAGGCGCTCTGCGGACTGCCCGGGGGCTGGAGCTTCCGGCTGGATTGGCTGGACGGCGCGGGCGAGAAGCCGCATTCCCGCATGGAGGCGTGCTTCGATGCAGACGGGCTCAGCTATCCGCTTCATGTGCGAAGCAGGCTGCCGGGAGACCGGATTCAGGTTTTAGGATTAAATGGCTCGAAAAAAGTGCAAGATATGTTCGTTGACGAGAAGATACCGCCCTCTCGAAGAGAGCAGTATCCGCTGCTGTGCGATGCGGACGGCAGGCTGCTCTGGATACCGGGCATTCGCAGGTCCTCTCATGCGCTTGCTGGCAGCGACAGCAGAAGAGTGCTGCGTATTGCGGCGCGCAACGAATAAGTAACACAGGTATTCACATAAACATAGGTAAGTGTGGGAGGATTCTACTTTGCAGAACGACATTAAAGAAGTTCTATACAGCGAAGAGCAGATAGGTGCAAAGGTAAGGGAGCTTGGCGCTTTGCTGAGCGCGGATTTCGAGGGGCGCAACCCGCTCGTTATTTGCGTCCTCAAAGGCGCGTTTATTTTTATGTCCGACCTGGTGAAGACCATTACGGTACCGCTGGAAATCGACTTCATGGCGGTATCGAGCTACGGCGCCTCCACCAAATCCTCCGGCGTCGTCAAGATTATTAAGGATCTCGACGTTTCGGTTGAGGGACGAGATGTCCTGATCGTCGAGGATATTATCGACAGCGGCCTGACGCTGAGCTACCTGATCGACGTGCTGGAGCATAGAGGCGCGGGGTCCGTCACGGTCGTCACGCTGTTCGACAAGCCGGCTCGCCGCACGGTTGACCTGAAGCCGCATTACAAGGGCTTTACGCTGCCTGACGAGTTTGTTGTGGGCTATGGCCTGGATTTTGCCGAGAAATACCGCAATCTTCCATACATTGGAATCCTGAAGCCCCAGGTTTACGAGAAATAAGTCGCGCAAGTGCCGTACATGTCCCCTCCAGCAGCCTCTATTGTGATGGAAAGTCATGCTATGGTAAAATATTTAAAGCGTCTGAGAGGAGGTAGGGGATGAATCGGATCATCCGAAACACTGGATTTTATTTAATCATCTTTTTGGTAACCGTTGGTGTATTCCAATATATTAGCGGTCAAGGGGACAACGCCAAAGAACTCAGATACGATGAATTTCGTACCGTCATGGAATCGGGGAATGTAGCCTCAATTGCTGCAAAGTACGACAAAGAAACGTATTACATCAAGGGTGAATATAAAGAGAAGCCTGAGGATGCGGAGAACGAGAGCTTTACAACCCGCATCAGCGTAGACGCGGCTGAGAAGCTGACGGATTGGGAGGAACAATACGGATTCGAGTATACAGCCGAGCCGATGGATACCCCTAGCTTCTGGGTCACGTTCCTGACGTCGATTATTCCGTTCATCTTGCTGATCGTGCTGTTCTTCTTCCTGATGAATCAGGCGCAGGGCGGCGGCGGCAAAGTGATGAACTTCGGCAAGAGCCGCGCGCGTCTGTACAATGAAGAGAAGAAGAAGGTTACGTTCGAGGACGTGGCCGGCGCGGACGAGGAGAAGCAGGAGCTGGTGGAGGTCGTCGACTTCCTGAAGGATCCTCGCAAGTTCAACCTCGTAGGCGCTCGCATTCCGAAGGGCGTATTGCTTGTCGGTCCTCCGGGTACCGGTAAAACCTTGCTTGCCCGAGCCGTTGCAGGGGAAGCAGGCGTGCCGTTCTTCAGCATCTCCGGCTCTGACTTCGTGGAGATGTTCGTCGGTGTCGGCGCATCCCGCGTGCGGGACTTGTTCGAGAACGCCAAGAAGAACGCGCCTTGTATTATCTTTATCGATGAGATCGACGCAGTGGGCCGCCAGCGCGGCGCCGGACTTGGCGGCGGTCACGACGAGCGCGAGCAGACGCTCAACCAGATGCTGGTCGAGATGGACGGCTTCGGCTCCAATGAAGGCATTATCATTATCGCCGCGACGAACCGCGCGGATATTCTTGACCCTGCGCTGCTTCGTCCAGGACGCTTCGACCGTCAGATTACCGTTGACCGTCCGGACGTGAAGGGCCGCGAAGCGGTATTGAAGGTTCATGCCCGCAACAAACCGCTGACTGGCGACGTGAAGCTGGACGTAATCGCCCGCCGCACGACAGGCTTCAGCGGAGCGGATCTGGAGAACCTGCTGAATGAAGCGGCGTTGCTCGCCGCAAGACGCAACAAGAAGGAAATTAACATGGTCGACATCGACGACGCGATTGACCGCGTCATCGTGGGCACCGAGAAGAAGAGCCGAGTCATCAGCGACCGCGAGAAGCGGATCGTCGCTTATCACGAGGCGGGCCATACGATCGCGGGCTTCTTCCTGGAGCATGCCGATCAGGTTCACAAGGTTACGATTATTCCTCGCGGACGCGCGGGCGGCTACGTTATTATGCTGCCGAAGGAAGACCGCATGCTGGTCACGAAGCAGGAGCTTCTCGACAAGGTGACGGGGCTTCTGGCAGGACGCGTAGCGGAGGAAGTATACATTGGCGAGATCGGCACCGGCGCTTACAGCGACTTCAAGTCCGCGACGGGTATCGTCCGCAGCATGATTATGGAATACGGCATGAGCGACAGGCTCGGCCCTATGCAGTTCGGCAGCTCGCAGGGCCAGGTATTCCTGGGCCGCGACATTGGCCATGAGCAGAACTACTCCGACGCGATCGCGTATGAGATCGATCAGGAGATGCAGTCGATTATTAACGCGTGCTACGACAGAGCGAAGAAGCTTCTGACGGAGAAGAGCAAGGAGATGCATTTGATTGCTCAGACGCTACTGACGGAAGAGACGCTGGAGATGGATCAGATCAAGAATCTGATCGAGAACGGCTCGATCGGCGAGAGCGGATCCTCGGATCCAGAAGGCTCCGCGCCGGCAGAGAACGCAGCGACTCCGATTATCGACGAGATTGGCGATGTGAAGGTTCGCATCCAGCCACGCGACGAAGCGGCTCCGCCGCAGGATAACGCGCCTGGCGAGCCAGAAGATCCCGACAAGAAATAGCAACAGCATCGTCCCGGTGTTCCACAGAGGAGCAGCGGGACGTTTGTGTGTGAATAACAATTTACTTTATTACATAAACGTGACACAGCGGTGGTATGTAAGTGTTATTGTAGTTGACACAATGTTGTTGACGGAAATATTTTTGTCATTATAATGAAATAATAGCGGCTTGGATAAGCAATACTGTAAGGGTAAGGCTATATCGAAGCCGATTTATGCTGCAACACATTCTATAAGATGAAGGGGAGACCAGAAGCATGAAAAAATCGTTAAGCTTTATGCTTATGCTCGTCGTAGCGATTTCTCTCGTCCTATCCGCTTGCGGACAAGACACAAACGGCGGAACAAACAATGAAGGAGGTGCCGTATCCGACGGAAGCGGCAAGGACTTCAAGATTGGTATGGTTACAGACGTAGGCGGGGTTAACGATAAGTCGTTCAACCAAAGCGCGTGGGAAGCACTGAAGAATCTGAACGCTGACACAGGAGCAAAAACACAGTTCTTGGAGAGTAAGGGCGAAGCCGACATGGAGCCGAACCTGAACAGCTTCGTTCGTGATGGGTACAATCTGACTTGGGGTATCGGCTTCCTGTTCACCGACGCTCTGACGAAGGTTGCGGCTGATAATCCAGACGCGAAGCTGGCGGTTATCGACGCCGTTATTGAAGCGCCGAACGTAACCTCCGTTACATTCGCGGAGCATGAAGGCTCCTATCTGGTAGGTGTGGTTGCCGGTCTAATGACCAAAACCAACAAGATTGGCTTCGTAGGCGGCATGGAGATCCCTGTTATTACTCGCTTCGAGAAGGGCTTCCTGGCGGGCGTTGAAGCTGTTAACCCAGACGCGAAGGTTACCGTTACATACTCGGGTAATTTTGACAAGCCGGACCAAGGCAAGAGCATCGCGGCTACTATGTATGACGATGGCGTAGATATCATTTTCCACGCTTCCGGCGGTACGGGCAACGGCGTGTTCAATGAGGCGACTGAGCGCAAGAAGAGTGGCAAGGATGTATGGGTCATCGGCGTAGATAAGGACCAATCGCTGGAATTCGGCGACGAAGTGACGCTGACGTCGATGATGAAGGGCGTAGAGACAGCGGTATATAAGGTGTCGAAGGATCTCATCGACGGCAAGTGGGAAGGCGGCAAGACACAGGAGCTGGGTCTGAAGGACAATGCGGTTGGGTTGCCTGAGACATCCACGAAGAATGTGCCTGCCGATGTACTGGAGAAGGTTGAAGAGTACAAAACGAAGATCGTCAGCGGTGAAATTACAGTACCTGCTGAATAGGCTGACATCACGCTAAGCAAGGCATGGGTCCAAGAGGCAAGACCGGCATGAGCCGGTCTTGTCCTGTTTCTCTGATATTGAACTCTGATGATAACCCGGGAGATGATCAAAGCATGAATCAGAGCGGGGCTGTCGTACAGCTGAAAGGCATAACGAAGCGATTTCCTGGCTTGGTGGCCAACGATTCCATCGACTTCGAGCTGAAGAAGGGCGAGATTCACGCGCTGCTCGGAGAGAACGGCGCAGGCAAATCGACGCTTATGAATATCCTGTTCGGCTTGTATCAGCCGGATGAAGGCGAAATTTGGATTAACGGCAACAAAACCGTCATCGACGGCGCCTCTAAGGCAATTGAGCTGGGCATCGGCATGGTGCATCAGCATTTCAAGCTTGTCCAGCCCTTCACGGTTTCGGAGAATATTGTGCTTGGCAGCGAGCCCAAGAAGGGTATGACAATCGATTATAAGCTCGCGAACGAGAAGGTGAGAACCATCTCCGAGCGCTATGGTCTGAAAGTAAGTCCGCAGATGCGGATTCAAGATATTACGGTAGGCATGCAGCAACGGGTCGAAATTCTGAAAACGTTATACCGCGGCGCCGAGATCGTGATCTTCGATGAGCCGACTGCCGTGCTGACGGTACAGGAGATCGAGGAGCTGCTCGTCATTATTCGCAACCTGGCGGCCGAGGGCAAGTCCATTATCATTATTACTCACAAGCTCAAGGAAGTTATGGCGCTATCGGATTCCGTTACGGTTATCCGCAGAGGCAAGGTCATCCGCACGGTGAAGACCAGCGAGACGAACGAGCGCCAGCTGGCTGAGCTTATGGTCGGCCGCGATGTGAACTTCAAGGTCGAGAAGACGAAGAAGGAGCCGGGCGAGGTTGTGTTGTCCGTAGAGAACCTTCAAATGAAGGGCGAGCAAGGCAATATGGCGCTCGACGGTGCCAGCTTCCAAGTGCGGGCAGGGGAAATATTCGGTATTGCGGGCGTGGATGGCAACGGACAAAGCGAGCTGATCTATGCGATTACGGGCATGCGCAAGCTGCAGGGCGGCAGCGTGAAGCTGAATGGCCGCGACTTGACGAATGCCTCACCGCGCGCGGTATCTACGGCAGGCGTCGGCCATATTCCGGAGGACCGCCATAAGCATGGTTTGGTGCTTGATTTCTCGCTCAGCGAGAATATGATTCTTGGGACTTATTTTGAACCGGAATACGGCAAGGCGGGTTTTATCGATTTCAAGGCAATGGACAGCCTGACGGAGAAGCTGGTGCAGGAGTTCGACGTGCGGACGTCCGGCATCCATACGTATGCGCGCGCGTTGTCCGGCGGCAATCAGCAGAAGGCCATTATTGCGCGGGAAATGCACAAGGACCCCGATCTGATCATCGCGGTGCAGCCGACTCGCGGTCTGGATATCGGCGCTATTGAGTTCGTGCACAAGCGGCTGGTGGAGGCGCGCAACGAGGGCAAGGCGGTGCTGGTGATTTCGTTCGAGCTGGACGAGCTGTACGCGTTGTCTGACCGGATTGCCGTGATGTACGAGGGCAGGCTGGTTGGAGAAGTGGATGCGGATCACCGCAATGACGAGCAGCTGGGTCTCATGATGGCCGGCAACGTCGAGCATGCAGGGAAGGGGTTATAGGCGGCTATGGATACGTTCAAAAAAATATTCAACACCTCGCTTATCGTTCCTCTGGTGTCCATCCTGCTCGGTCTCCTGATTGGCGCCATCGCCATGCTTGCGGGCGGCTATGATCCCATCGAGGCGTACGGAGCGCTAGTCGATCGTGTTGTGGGCAGCCCGTATCATTTGGGAGAGACGATTCGGGCGATATCTCCGTTAATTCTGACCGGTCTGGCCGTTGCGTTCGCCTTCCGGACGGGCTTGTTTAATATCGGGGTGGAAGGCCAGTTCATCATGGGTATGACCGGCGCGACGATCGTGGGCGTGTCCTTCGATCTGCCGTGGTTCATTCACGGCCCTCTCGCCATTCTCGCAGGCGCGCTGTTCGGCGGGATCTGGGCCGGCATCGTCGGCTACTTGAAGGCGGCGCGGGGCGTGAACGAGGTTATTTCCTCCATCATGTTGAACTGGACAGCCTTGTATCTGTCGAATTACATTGTTTCGACCTACCTGCTGGAGAAGGGACAGATGAAATCCAAGGCCATTCCGGATTCGGCTTCGATGTCGATAGACTGGCTGGTGGAGCTGATGGACAAGGCAAGAATGCATTGGGGCACCTTCGTCGCGCTGGCCTGCGTTCTCATCTTCTACCTGCTGCTGTGGAGAACGAAGCAAGGCTATGAGCTGCGCGCGGTTGGCCACAACCCGGATGCGGCGCTGTATGCGGGCATTAACGTGAACCGGACGGTCGTGAAGTCCATGTTCATCAGCGGTGTGTTCGCGGGCTTGGCCGGCGTATTCGAGGTGCTCGGCGTATTCGGCAACCAGACTATTATGGCGGGCTCTCCCGGCTATGGCTTCGACGGTATCGCGGTTGCGCTGCTTGGCGGCAATACGCCGATTGGCGTGCTGCTGGGCGCGATATTGTTCGGCGGCCTCAGCTACGGCTCAGGCGGTATGAACTTCACGGGCGTGCCTTCGGAGATTATACGGATCGTCATCGGCTCCGTCATCTTCTTTGTAGCGGCGAACGGCATTGTGAAATATATCATTAAGCCGTTCAGGGCGAAGCGGAAGGAGGCGGCGTAAGCATGAACTTATTGGATGTGCTGGGCAATCTGCTTAACAATACGCTTGTGTTCTCGACCGCTCTCATCTTCGCTGCGTTGGGCGGCATGTATTCGGAACGATCGGGCGTTGTGAACATTGGCCTGGAGGGCTTGATGGTAACGGGCGCATTCGCCGCAGCGGTAGGCACGGACTACGCGACGCAAGCGGGCATGGGCAGCGGCTCTCCATGGATGGGACTGCTGGCAGCGATCGTATTCGGCGTGCTGGTATCGCTTCTCCATGCGGTAGCGACGATTACGTTCAAGTCCGATCAGACGGTTGTGGGCGTCGTCATCAATATTCTGGCGCTGGGCGGCGCGGTGTATTTCACTCGCAGCCTGTATGAAGGCTCCGCTCAGACAAGCCAGTTGACCGAAGTGTTCTCGAAGGTGACGATCCCGTTCCTATCGGAAATTCCGATCATCGGGGAAGGCGTATTCCATTCGTATCCGACGACGTATATCGTTATTATTCTTGTGCTGATCAGCGCTTTTGTGCTGTTCAAGACGCCGTTCGGCCTTCGTCTGCGAGCGGTCGGCGAGCATCCCAGCTCAGCCGACACGGTGGGCATCAGCGTGACGAAGTACCGCTACATCGGCGTCATGCTCAGCGGAGCCCTCGCGGGTCTCGGCGGGGCGACGATTACGCTGACCACAACAAGCAGCTTCGCCCACAATACGATATCCGGCCAAGGCTTCATCGCTCTGGCCGCGCTGATCTTCGGCAAGTGGAATCCGTACGGGCTTGCCGGTGCGGCTGTATTCTTCGGATTCGCCCAGGCGCTCAAAAACTTCGCGCAGCTGTTCGATTGGTCCAAGGATCTGCCGACAGAGGTATTCTACATGCTGCCGTACGTCCTGACGCTGATCGTCCTGGCTGCCGCAGTCGGCAAGTCCAGCGCCCCCTCGGCGCTCGGCCAGCCTTATGATCCAGCTCGGCGGTAGGCTGTTGGGTGTCTGTGTGTTGGCATGCAGGATATGCAGGCCAAGCAGGGAATGCTGAGGGTAGAGGATATGCAGGCCAAGCAGGAAATGCTGCGGGTAGAGGATATGCAGGCCAGGCAGGAATTGCTGCAGGTAGAGGATATGCAGGGATGGGGAAAGCAGAAGTGAAAGGCAGGGTGTCGCCTTCGCTTCTGCTTTTTTTGTGGTGACACGAACGAGGGATCGTAGTTGTTCCGAAAGAGTAGCTTGTTTGTTAAACAACGACACGGGATGTCGTTGTTCCAGCAACTGAGGCACCTGTACGCACAATAGCGACACGAGAGATCGTAGCTGGTCCGAAAGAGTAGCTAGTTTGACCAACAACGACACGAGATGTCGTTGTTGCAGCAAATGAGGCACCTGCACGCGCAATAGCGACACGAGGAATCGTAGTTGTTCCGAAAGAGTAGCTAGTTTGACCAACAACGACACGAGATGTCGTTGTTGCAGTAACTGGGGCACCTGTACGCGCAATAGCGACACGAGGGATCGTAGTTGGGCCGAACGAGCAGCTAGTTTGACCAACAACGACACGGGATGTCGTTGTTGCAGCCAATGAGGCACCTGCACGCGCAATAGCGACACGAGGGAGAGTGTCTATTAATTGTGGACAGCTTTTCATCTTGTTTCTCAACTGCCCTCAGATCGATTTTCTTTTAATCAT
Source organism: Paenibacillus sp. PL2-23 (assembly GCF_040834005.1). NCBI lineage: Bacteria > Bacillati > Bacillota > Bacilli > Caryophanales > Paenibacillaceae > Paenibacillus > Paenibacillus sp. PL2-23. The sequence continues at coordinate 52,953 of NZ_CP162129.1, read as the reverse complement.
TAGATTCAACTGTCATTAAAAATCCATCTGAGGGGCGCAAATGAGGCAAGAAGATTCAATGTCCACATTAAATCGACACTCTCCGTGGGATCGTAACAGCCCCATACGCACGATATTCAACCAAACGGTTGACTTTTGCCTGCTCGCGGGGTATAGTTAACCATATGGTTGAATATATGGATGAGCAAAATGAAGAGAAGCTGGATCAGATCTTCCACGCTTTGTCGGATTCGACTCGCAGGGGGATGCTGCGGCTGATGACACAGGGGAACCGAACGGTATCCGAGCTTGCCGAGCCGTTCGACATGTCGCTTGCGGCGGCGTCCAAGCATGTGAAGGTGCTGGAGCATGCTGGGCTGCTCCGACGATCTGTGCAAGGCCGGACGCACTACTGCAGCCTGGAGTCGGCTACGATGGCGCAGGCGATGAAGTGGCTTAGCTTCTACGAACGTTACTGGTCGTCAAGGTTCGATGCGCTGGAGAAAGCGCTGCTTGAAGGAGAGGAGGACAGCTGAATTTGTAGGGCAGTTGTCGGAGAAGCTTCTAATGAGATGAAGGAACGAGATGAATAAGAGAGGATGAGCGAGGTTCTAATGGTTAAGCAAACGAATGCTCGTACAGATCTGATCATGGTAAGAGAGTTCAAGGTACCGGCTGAGAAGCTGTTCGACGCTTGGATCAATCCCGTTATGATGCGTAAGTGGCTGATGACCATGGATGCGACGAACAAATCGGCGGTCAGCGATCCTCGTGTCGGCGGGGAATGGGAGATTGTCGATGAGAGGGACGGAGTGGAGTATCGCGCGATTGGCCGGTATGTGACCGTGGAGCGGCCGACGAAGCTGGTGTTTACGTTCCAGATGCCGCAGTTCAGCCAGAACGAGGATACCATTATCGTAGAGATCAAGCCGACTGAGGAAGGGTGCAAAATGGTGTTCACCCAGCACATTCACGTGCCTGTGGAGGAAGGCTGGACCGAGGCCGATACACGCAAAGCGATGGAGGAGTTCCACGATCAGTCGCAGCATGGCTGGCATTATATGTTCCTTGGCCTTCAGATGCTTGTGGAGCAAGGGATTACGCCCGTTATGCCAAACAGCAATTAAGGCAAGCCCATTGACGGACAGACAAACGCATAACAAATAAATGATGATTGGAGTGTATGCAGCATGCAAAAAATCCACACGTTCCTCATGTTCGAGGGACAGGCTGAAGAAGCGATGAACTTCTACGTCTCGCTGTTTCCGAATTCCGAGGTGTTAAACGTCGCGTACTACGGTCCAGAGGGCCCCGGTGCAGAAGGCTCGGTCATCGCGGCTACCTTTACGCTGAAGGGGCAGGAATATATGTGCATTGACAGCAATGTGAAGCATTCATCAATATCGCCCAGGATACTCCCGTCTTCTATAAGCGGGGGAGGAATGGGCGTCCGGCATTAGCCGGAATGATATTTGGTGTGTTCTTGTTCTCCCTACTATGCTAAAATTAGCATAGCGAGGAGGCGAACATATGATCGTTACCGTGACGGCGAAAATCAAAATCAAACCGTCAGAAAGTCAAATGATGGCCCTGCAACAAACGATGATCGCTTATCGTCAAGGCTGTAATTTTGTCTCTGCCCTTGTGTTTGAGACGAGCGAGCGCCGGCAGTCTGCCCTGCACCGAATGACGTATCGAACCCTGCGCAGCACGATGGGCCTGCGCTCTCAAATGGCTCAGTCGGTATTGAAAACGGTACGGGCTAAATACAAGACCATCTTGAGCAGCGGACATGCTTGGACACGCATACAATTTAAGAAGCCGGAATACGATCTCGTCTGGAGACGGGATTACTCGCTAAGCGCAAAGCTATTCTCCGTCAATACGCTGCAAGGCCGCATTAAGATTCCCTTCGAAGCCAAAGGAATGGAGACCTATTTCGACGGCACATGGACATTCGGTACAGCCAAGCTGGTATGCAAAAAACAGAAGTGGTTTTTGCATATTCCAGTGTCTAAGGAAATGGCCTCTCCTGAGCTTAAGGAGATTGAACACGTTGCAGGGATTGATCTGGGCATCAACTTTGTAGCTACGGTGTATGACACCGAGGGGAGAACGCTGTTTTTTCGAGGAAGGGAGCTCAAACACAAACGAGCCAACTACCAACGATTGCGTTCCGAGCTGCAACGCAAACAAACGGCTTCGTCCCGCCGCAGGCTGAAGCAAATCGGAGAACGAGAAAACCGCTGGATGACCGATGTGAACCATCAGGTAAGTAAGGCACTCGTTACCCGATATGGGGCGAATACGCTGTTTGTGCTGGAGGATTTGACAGGGATCCGCCGCAGGGCGGAAAAGGCAAAGCTGAAGTATCGGTATGTGACGGTATCGTGGGCGTTCTATCAGCTGCGTCAGATGGTGACGTATAAGGCGAAGCTTGCAGGATCGATGGTGATAGCCGTGGATCCGAAGCACACTTCGCAAGCGTGTCCCCTATGCCGCCACACGGCCAAAGAAAACCGGGATAAACGCAGGCATCGCTTTCGTTGCCAGGCATGCGGATATGCAAGCAATGATGACCGGATCGGCGCCATGAATCTCTGTTTGAAGGGAAAAGAGTACCTTCTTGAAGGTGCAGGCTTAGCATGACTAGGCTTGCAGGGCAGCTGTCAATCTGCCCATTGGTAGGCGAAGGCTTACTCGAGGATGTAACACCACGTTCTTCGGAACGCCAAAAGATCGGAGTCGCAAGACGTTCGTACGATCGGGTCGTTACAAGCTCCCACTTCAAACGTTAGTTAAGTGGGGGTCATTGACTTACTTTTACAGCTGCTATCTCCCTGTACGTTACCTGCGACAGCGAGGAGGAGCTGGATACGCTGTACGCCAAGCTCAGCCAAGATGGCAGTGTGCTGATGCCGCTCGGCAGCTATGGCTTCAGCCAGAAGTTCGCCTGGGTATCCGACCGCTTTGGCGTGAGCTGGCAGTTGAACCTCGCCTAGCCAGGAGCTTACCCAGCCATGAGGAGCTTGTCCGCCACGGACAAGCTTCTTTTTGTAAGCCATATCCCTTTGTTTGCTCCAAATCAGCAATCATCCATTGACAGACCTATCTAACAGGAGTAAATTAAATCTTAATCAAATGAATTTATCCCTTTTGGTTTAAACTATAGGTAAGCGGCTTCCTAAGTTTGTGCATCATTTCACAAAGTCGGTCGAACGATTGCCTTAAACGATATTTTTATTTGGCACCGAGAATTTTTTTCCTATAAGAGGAGTGGGTCATCGTGGAAGCACTGGCACTGGAACGCAAGGCGGAGCAGAACCGCGAGCTGCGTGAACGGCTGATGCAATTGAAGAAGGAACGCAACGCCATTATTCTTGCTCATTACTATCAGCGCGACGAAATTCAGGAGGTGGCGGATTTCCGCGGCGATTCCTTCCTGCTGGCGCAGAAGGCTGCTGAGACGGACGCGGAGACGATCGTGTTCTGCGGCGTGCACTTTATGGGAGAGAGCGCGAAGATTCTGGCTCCGAACAAGACGGTTATTATTCCTGACGAACGCGCGGGCTGCCCTATGGCGGACATGGTGAATGTGGACGGTCTTCGCAAGCTGAAGGCGCAGCATCCCAACGCGAAGGTGGTTACGTATATCAACTCGTCGGCCGAGATCAAGGCGGAGACCGATATTTGCTGTACGTCGGCCAATGCGGTGAAGGTCGTCAATTCGGTGGAGGGCGACGAGGTAATCTGGGTGCCGGACAAGAACCTGGGCCACTACGTGCAGCAGCATACCGATAAGAAGATGATCATCTGGGAAGGCTACTGCAATACGCATGACATGCTGACGGTCAAGGACGTCGAGGAGATGAAGGCGAAGTATCCGAACGCGCAATTCGTTGTGCATCCGGAATGCCGTCCTGAGGTTGTGGAGCTGGGAGATTTCGTAGGCAGCACGACCGCGATTCTCAAATATTGCAAGGAATCCGACTGCAAGGAATTTATCGTCGGCACGGAGGACGGAACGGGATACCAGCTGCGCCTGGACAGCCCGGACAAGACATTCCACTTCGCGTCCAAATATCTGGTCTGCCCCAACATGAAGGTGAACAACCTGAAGAAGCTGGTCAAATGTCTGGAGACGATGCAGCCTCAAATTTATGTGCCGCCTGCCGTTGCGGACAAAGCCCGGTTGTCATTGGAGCGCATGCTGCTGGTGAAGTAGCATGCGCTGCTTCATGCCCGCAAACTCACTCATTATTCCATTCTGGAGGATTCCGAAGCATGATTCCAAGATATTTGGTCGACGTGGAGCTGGACCAGCTGCCTGTGCTGGAGACAGACGTCATCGTCATCGGGGCCGGCATTGCCGGTCTTTTTACCGCTATACGGGCAAGTAATCGCCATCATGTGCTCATGATCACCAAAAAATCCTTGCTCGACAGCAATACCCGTTACGCTCAGGGCGGCATTGCGGCCGTCTTCTCCGATGAGGATTCACCGGCCTACCACCGCCAGGACACGCTCATTGCAGGAGCGGGCCTATGCGATCACGAGGCGGTTAACGTGCTGGTTCATGAGGGACCGCGCGGCGTACAAAGCCTCATTAATATGGGCACCCAGTTCGATCAGGAGAATGGCGAGTTCGCCTTGACCAAGGAAGGCGCCCACAGCCAGCGCCGCATCCTGCATGCTAACGGCGATGCAACGGGCTTCGAGATTGTACGGGCCTTGTCGGAGACGGCGGTAGCGAATCCGAACATCGAGGTGTGGGACGAGCATTTTGTCATTGACCTTGTGACCGAGGACGGAGAATGCTGCGGCGCGATCGTGCAGAAGCCGGGCGGCGAGCGTATATTTGTGCGGGGCAAGGCGACCATTCTGTGCTCAGGCGGCTCCGGCCAGCTCTATCGCTACACGACGAATCCGGAGGTGGCGACGGGGGACGGCGTGGCCATGGCGTACCGCGCGGGCGCATACATACGGGATATGGAGTTCATACAATTCCATCCCACCTCGCTCTGTTACCCGGGAGCGCCGAGATTCCTGATCTCCGAGGCCGTGCGCGGCGAAGGGGCGGTGCTGCGGAATATGAAGGGCGAGCGGTTCATGGAGCGCTACCACGAGCAGCTGGAGCTGGCTCCGCGCGACGTTGTCGCAAGAGCCATCGTCAGCGAGATGGAGGAGACGAAGTCGACCTTCGTCTACATTGACATTACGCATGAATCGGCGGATATGGTGAAGCACCGTTTTCCCACGATTTACGAATATTGTCTCAAATATGGCCTCGACCTCACAACGGATTGGATTCCGGTTGCACCCGCGATGCACTATATGATGGGCGGTGTTCGTACCGATCTGAATGGCGAGACGAACATCAAGCGTCTGTTCGCCTGCGGCGAGGTGTCCTCGACGGGCGTGCACGGGGCGAATCGCTTGGCCAGCAACTCGCTGTCCGAAGCGATTGTGTTCGGCCGCCGCATCGTGAAGCGGATCGAGTCGCTGCCGAAGCTGGAGGCGAAGCCGCGCATCCACAACGAGCAAGAGCGCATCAGCGCTCCTATTCAGGCTGTAGTGGAGCGTCGGCTCAAGCTGCAGAAGATTATGGTTCGCTATGCGGGGCTGAGACGGAATGAGAACGGGCTGAAGAAGGGGCATGAGGAGCTGAAGCGTCAGCTGCCGATCTTCCAGTCGATTCTGACGCAGCCGGAGGAATTTGAATTCGCGAACCTGCTTACCTGCGCCTTGCTGACGACGGAGGCGGCGATGCAGCGCGAGGAAAGCCGGGGCGCGCATTATAGAGAGGACTTCCCGACACGGGACGATCTTGTCTGGCGCAAGCATACGGTGCTGCACCGGACGCAAGGCATAACCGAGGAGCGGATTGAAGATGTTTGAGTGGACAGCAGGAGGCTATGATGCTGCGCTGCGCGAGCAAATTGGAAGATGGCTGGCGGAGGATATCGGCAGCGGAGATATTACGACGGAGACAACCATCAAGCGCGGCTCAAGGTCGAAGGCCGTTATCCATGTGAAGGATACGGGCATCATCGCGGGAATTCCCGTTGCGAAGCTGGTATTCGACGTCGTAGATCCGGAGCTGACGTTCCGGGCTCTGGCGCAGGATGGCGACGCCGTATCGAGAGGCACGGTTATAATAGAAGTGGAAGGCAGCACGCACAGCATTCTGACGGGAGAGCGGCTTGCGCTGAACCTGATGCAGAGGCTGTCGGGCATCGCGACCAAGACGAAGGCTTTTGTCGACGCGCTGCAGGGCCTGCCGGTGCGGCTGGTGGATACGCGCAAGACGACGCCGGGGCATCGCATGCTGGAGAAATACGCGGTGCGGGTTGGCGGCGGAGCCAATCATCGGTTCGGTCTGTACGACGCCGTCATGATCAAGGATAATCATATCAAGGGCGCTGGCGGAATAACCGAAGCGGTGGGCGCGGCGCGTGGCCAGATTCCGCATACGATGAAGATCGAGGTGGAGACGGAGTCGCTGGCGCAGGTGGAGGAAGCGCTCGCTTGCGGCGCCGACATCATTATGCTGGACAACATGCCGCATGACATGATGAAGGAAGCGGTGAAGCGGATCAAGGCCGGCTCGCCCCATGTCATTGTGGAGGCTTCAGGCGGCGTGACGCTGGATACCATTCACGGCATCGCGGCGTGCGGCGTTGACGTCATCTCTGTCGGCGGCTTGACGTATTCGTTCCAGGCGCTGGACATCAGTCTCGACCTGAACGAGAAGAAGGAGGTCGGCCGGGGATGATATTGGTCATTGACGTAGGCAATACGAATATTGTGCTCGGCATCTATCGCGGCAAGGAGCTGCTCTACCATTGGCGGCTCAGCACGAACAGGTCCGCTACGGTAGATGAATACGGCATGAATATACACAACCTGTTCAGCTATGCGGGCGTGCGGATGGAGCAGATCGAAGGCGTCATTATCTCCTCCGTAGTGCCGCCGCTGATGCGTACGCTGGAGCAGCTGTGTCTGAAATATGTGCGCAGGAATCCCGTAGTTGTAGGTCCGGGCGTCAAGACGGGCCTCAATATCCGTTACGAGAATCCGCGCGAGGTCGGAGCGGACCGGATCGTCAATTCGGTAGCAGGCATTGAGAAATATGGCGCTCCGCTCATCGTGGTGGACTTCGGAACGGCGACAACGTTCGATTACGTCGACGCCAGCGGAAGCTACCTGGGCGGCGCGATTGTGCCGGGCATCGGCATCTCGACGGAGGCGCTGTACCAGCGCGCAGCCAAGCTGCCGCGAATCGAGCTGGCGAAGCCGAAGAGCGTCATTGGCCGGAATCCGGTGACGTCGATGCAGGCGGGTATTATTTTTGGCTATGCGGGACAGGTGGACGGTATCGTCAATCGGATCAAGGCCGAGTTCGGCGTCACGCCTCGCGTGGTGGCGACGGGCGGCTTGGCCGAGCTGATCGCTGCGGAGTCGGAGACGATCGAGGAAGTGGACCCGCTGCTTACATTGGAAGGGCTTCGCATTATATACGAACGCAATCAGGAGGGTTAATCATATGGCAGAGCAGCTTCAGGACGTGCTTGTCCGGGGTACGGCGTGGAAGGGCAAGATTCGCGTGTTCGCCGTTCGCACGACGAATATTGTAGAAGAGCTTCGCCGCCGGCATGACAGCTTCCCGACCGCTACGGCGGCGCTGGGCCGCACGCTGTCGGTTGGCGCGATGATGGGCGCGATGCTGAAGGGGCGCGAGCGGCTGACCATTCAAGTGAAGGGCAACGGCCCTATTGGGGGAATTGTCGTCGACGCGAATGCCGCCGGCGAGCTGCGAGGCTATGTGGACCATCCGCAGGCGCATCACGGCAGCAACGACAAGGGCAAGCTGGATGTGGCCGGAGCGGTGGGCACGTCGGGCAATATTTATATCACCAAGGATCTGGGGCTGAAGGAGCCTTACCGGGGCAGCGTGCCGATCGTATCGGGCGAGCTTGGCGAAGACTTCACGTATTACTTCGCGGTGTCCGAGCAGACGCCGTCGGCTGTCGGAGTAGGCGTGCTGGTGGAGAATGACAACAGCGTCCTCCACGCGGGAGGCTTCATCGTACAGCTGCTGCCGGGCTTGACGGACGCGGAGATTACGAGGCTGGAGGAAGCGATTGCCGGTATGCCGACGGTTACGACCCTTATGGCGGAGGGTGCTGGGCCGGAGGATCTGCTGAAGCGGGTTGTCGGCGACGAGGATCTGGTTATCCACGATTCCATGCCGCTTACGTTCAAGTGCAAGTGCACAGCGGAGAAGGTGGAGCAGACGCTGATCAGCCTTGGAGAGGCCGAGCTGGCCGCCATCATCGAGGAGGATGGGCAAGCAGAGGTGGTCTGCCCGTTCTGCAACGAGGCGTACGTCTTCGGGCGGGAGCAGCTGGAGCGGCTTCTGGAGCAGGCGAAGTGAAATACCAAGCAAGGAGAGAAGGGCAGTCCAGGCTATGAAGAGTAATGAGATTCTGAAGACGGTCGTTATTGTGCAAGCCGTCTGCATGATCGCGCTGGCCGGCTTCGTGATGGTTAAGCTCTGGCCGGTGCCCGGAGCGGCCGGTCCTGCCCGGGACGTGGACAAGCCTGCCGGGCCGGGGATCGAGAATCAGGAGGAAGGCGTCGTCGCGCAGGTGGCTGGCCGTAGCATCACGAAGGAGCGGCTGACCGAGGAGCTGATCCGGCAATACGGCGACGCCGCGCTTCGTCAGCTCATGGTCAGGCACGCGATTGATGCGGAGGCCGAGTCTGCTGGACTATCGGTCGGCCAAGGGGATATCGACCGCGAGCTGCAGCGCTCGGCGGAGGGCTATGAGAGCGTGGAGCAGTTCTACACGTTCATGAAGGAGCAGCTTGGCATGTCCAAGGAGCAGGTGTGGGAGGAAATCCGCTACCGTCTGCTGCTTGAGAGGATCGCCATGCGGGATATTCCCGTCTCGGACGAGGAGATCGACCAATACATAGCGGAGCACCCGGAGCGGTATGGCGAGAAGCGGCGATATCATCTGCGGTGGATTGTCACAACAACGTGGGTGCAAGCGAATGGGATCATGAGCAGGCTGGAGAATGGCGAAGTATTCGCGGAGCTGGCCAGCCAATATTCTATAGATGAATTCACCTCGCAGAACGGTGGAGACCTGGGTCTGATCGACGCGGACGATCCCTTCTACGACGCCGCAGTGCTGGAGGCGGCTGCCAATATGGAGCTGGCGGAGATCGCGGGCCCCATCGAGCTGGAGCAGGGCTATGCCATTCTGGAGCTGGCGGGCATGGAGGCCACGTCCGCGCCGACGGGCGAGCGGCTGTACGAGCTGGCGCGCAGGGACCTGGTGCTGGAGCTGGCCAAGCCGCAGCAAGAGCTGGAGGAAGAGCTTCTGGCCAAGCATGATGCGGTCATTATGAAGTAACGGCTGCAAGAAGGCTTGGCCGCAAGGAGGCTTCTGCGATGGCTGGGCTTGGCATGATGTATGGGACGGTGCTTGACGCGGCGCAAGGCACAGCGTTTGGTATGGCACGGGGCTTGACGCGGCGCAAGGCACGGGCTTGGCGTTGTGCTTGGCATAGAGCATAGCACGTCGCTTGACACGGCGCACAGAAAGATGCTATTGACAATCGAAGCTTCACATTGTTAAGATGGTAGTAATCAAAACCAACTATTTTAGTCGGAATAAGGAGGCCTTTCTTCCCATGGCGAAAATTGTGCAAAGCGTAACTGAATTGATCGGAGATACACCCCTCGTACGTTTGAACCGTCTCGTGCCTGAAGACAGCGCAGAGATTTATGTGAAGCTGGAGTACCAGAACCCGGGTGCCAGCGTGAAGGACCGCATCGCTATCAGCATGATCGAGGTGGCAGAGCAGGAAGGCCTGATTAAGGCTGGAGAAACAACAATTGTGGAGCCGACAAGCGGCAACACAGGCATCGGTCTTGCTATGGTCGCAGCAGCCAAGGGCTACAAGGCTGTTCTTGTTATGCCTGAGACGATGAGCATCGAGCGCCGCAACCTGCTTCGCGCTTACGGCGCTGAGCTGGTGCTGACGCCAGGCTCCGAGGGTATGAACGGCGCTGTCCGCAAGGCGGAGGAGCTGGTGAAGGAGAACGCTTCCTACTTCATGCCGCAGCAGTTCAAGAACCAAGCGAACGTGAAGATTCACCGCGAGACGACTGGCCCTGAAATCGTGGAAGCAATCAATTCCCTGGACGGCAAGCTGGACGCGTTCATCGCGGGCATCGGCACTGGCGGCACAATCTCCGGCGCAGGCGAAGTGCTGAAGCAGAACTTCCCTGGCGTTAAGGTATACGCGGTTGAGCCGGCGGCTTCCCCGCTGCTGTCTGGCGGCAACCCTGGCCCGCACAAAATTCAAGGCATCGGCGCCAACTTCGTGCCGGACATCCTGAACCGCGAAATCTATGACGGCGTCATCACCGTCGAGAACGACGATGCGTTCGAGCACGCTCGCCGCGCGGCCAAGGAAGAGGGCATTCTGTGCGGTATTTCCTCCGGCGCAGCGATCTTCGCCGCTCTGAAGGTAGCCAAGGAGCTGGGCAAGGGCAAGCGCGTTGTTGCGATCGTACCAAGCAACGGCGAACGTTACCTGTCCACACCGCTGTTCAACTTCGAGAACTAATTCATATCCTCGCGAATCCTATCGGTTCGCGGATCGAGGGCCTTCCATTCTTCGGAATGGAGGGCACTTTTCTTTTGTCCCGTGATTCTGTATACTGAGCGAAAATAAAGCAAGAAGATCGGAGGGCGGGGACCATGGTCACCCCTTGGGAACAGTGGCTTCGGTGGCGCGCCGAAGAGAAATATACGACGCTGCCGCTCGTGAAGGAGCTGACGCTCCGTCAGGGGGCGGGCGGCATCGTGTCATGGGAGGAGGCTTGGCAGGACGCCTCGCCGTACGCATTCGTGCTGGAGAGCGGCAAGGATGGCCGTTATACGTATCTGGGCCTCCATCCGGAGGGCGTCATCCGTGGCAAGGGCGAGCAGGCGGAGTCAATTCGCTTCCATGAGCTGGACGAGCATACACCGGAGCGCAAGACATGGAAGGGCAAGCCGCTGGATGTCGTACGCGCCTGGATGAGCGACGGCTGCGGTCCGCGTCTCATCGGCGAGGACGCGCCGAAATGGCTGGGAGGCTGCGCAGGCTACTGGAGCTACGATGTCATTCGCAGCATCGAGCGGCTGCCGTCTATCGCGGAGGATGACTTGGCTTTGCCGGACTATTTGTTCCTGCGGATGAATGAAATCTGGATCGTAGATGCGAAGCGAGCCGTGGTGTATTGCGTCGTGCATAGCCCCGTCTCGTTGGGCCAGTCGGAGAGTGAGCTGCAGGCGGTGTATGAACGCGCCGCGTCGCGTGCGGAGGGCATGGCGGATTATTGGCTCACCTGGTTCGAGGAGGGCAAGGCGCTGGAGCGCGCGGAGAAGAAGCGCGCCGCCCGGCTCTCGCTGATGGAGGGCGAATCGCTGCAGATGGATCTGGAGGCGTTCGCGGGCATCACATCGCCAACGACCAAGGAGCGCTACATGAGCGCCGTGGAGGCGATCCAGCGCTATATCGGCCAGGGTGACGTGTTCCAGGTGAACCTGTCGCAGCGGCAGACCCGGGAAGTGGCATCCTCGCCGGAGGAGCTGTATGAGTGGCTGCGCCTGGTGAATCCGTCGCCATACATGGGCTTCCTGCGCTGCCCCGACTTCCAGCTGGTGTCGGCTTCCCCTGAGCTGCTGGTAGAGCTGCGGGACCGCAAGCTGGCGACGCGCCCAATCGCGGGCACCCGCCGCCGTGGGCGGACGGAGGAGGAGGAGCTGCGCTTCGCGGAGGAGCTGCGCACGAACGAGAAGGAGCGGGCGGAGCATATTATGCTCGTTGACCTGGAGCGCAACGACCTCGGACGCATATCGACGTATGGCACCGTCCAGGTGAAAGAGCTGATGGTGATCGAATATTATTCCCATGTCATGCATCTCGTCTCTCAGGTGGAGGGAGAGCTGGCGAAGGGCAAGGACGCTTACGACGTTATCGCGGCCACCTTCCCTGGCGGCACCATCACAGGGGCGCCGAAGATTCGCACGATGGAAATTATCGAGGAGCTGGAGCCGGTCCGCAGAGGGCCGTATACAGGCTCGCTTGGATGGATTGACTATAATGGGGATATGGAATTTAATATTATTATTAGAACGATGGCCCTGAAGGATGGACAAGTTCATATCCAAGCGGGTGCCGGCATCGTCATCGACTCGGACCCCGAGAGGGAATACACGGAGTCGCTCAGCAAGGCGAAGGCGCTGTGGAAGGCCATCGAATACAGCGAGCGCCAGACGGAGGCGGCCCTGTAGCGGGGCTCCCTCTGCTCGGCTGGGTGAGCGGCCGCAGTAACGATCTCGCGTGTCGCTGAAGCGCGAACAGGTGCACCATTTGCTGCGATAGCGACACCTCGTGTCGCTGCTGCGCCAACTAGCTACTCTAACGTGGCAGCAACGATCTCGCGTGTCGCTATAGCGCGAGTTGGTGCACCATTTGCTGCGATAGCGACATCTCGTGTCGCTGCTGAGCCAACTAGCTGGTCTTACGTGGCAGCAACGATCTCGCGTGTCGCAATAGCGCGAGCAGGTGCACCATTTGCTGTGATAGCGACACCTCGTGTCGCTACGGAACAAACTAGCTACTTTTACGTGGCAGCAACGATCTCACATGTTGCTATAGCTCCAGCGGGTGCACCATTTGCTGCAAATCTGCAGTATTTTAAGCGCGGTAGGTGGAATCGAGACAAAATGCTGCAAATGTGCAGGAAATGTCCTCGCGATGGTCGGAAATTGGGCGGAATGGCGTCGAATGATGTATTTTTGCAGCAATTGTCCCTCTTGGCATACGAATATCGTGTAAAATCATGTATAATCGCAGGAATATGTATGTTGGATGAGCCACAAATTCAGGTTATGGATAGGGGATGCGGAGCATGATACTCGTCATCGACAACTATGATTCGTTTACGTACAACTTGGTTCAATATTTGGGAGAGCTTGGGCAAGAGATTGTCGTCAAGCGGAATGATGAGATTGATCTGGCCGGCATCGAAGCGCTGAAGCCTGACCATATTCTGATCTCGCCTGGTCCGTGCTCCCCGAACGAAGCGGGCATCAGCCTGTCGCTGATCGACCACTTCAAGGGCAAAATTCCGATCTTCGGCGTGTGCCTGGGGCATCAATCCATTGGGCAAGCATTCGGCGGAGAGGTTATACGCGCAGAGAAGCTGATGCACGGCAAAACATCGCCGATCGTGCATGATGGCAAGTCTATCTTTGAAGGGATGGAGTCGCCGTTCACAGCAACACGCTACCATTCCTTGATCGTCCGCCGCGAGACGCTGCCGGATTGTCTGGAGATCAGCGCGGAGACGGCTGAGGGCGAGATTATGGCGCTTCGCCACAAGGAATATGCGATTGAAGGTGTGCAGTTCCACCCGGAATCCATTATTACTCAGCACGGGCATACGATGCTCCGCAATTTCCTGCGTCATCGGTCCGGCGTTCTGCAATGACGGCTGCCTGGGTTGGATGGAACGGCAAGCTCCTGGAAGCACAAGAAGCTGTGATCTCGGTATATGATCACGGCTTTTTGTACGGTTTGGGCTTGTTCGAGACGTTCCGCACGTATGGCGGCAAGCCGTATCTGCTGGAGCGTCATATGCAGAGGTTGATGGGGGGCTGTGCGGAGCTCGGCATTCGGTTCGACATGAGCGCCGAGCTCGTCGCTGAGTGGACGAGGGAGCTGCAGAAGGCGAATGGACTTCACGACGGGTACGTGCGCCTGACCGTCAGCGCTGGCGAGGGGGCGCTGGGTCTGCCGACCGGCGACTACGTGCGGCCTAACGCACTGCTGCTGGTGAAGGAGCTGCCTCCAGCGAACGACGAAGCGCTGCTGCGCGGTCGCGAGCTGCGTCTGCTGCGGACCCGGCGCAATACGCCGGAGGGCACCGTGCGCTTCAAGTCGCTGCATTATATGAACAGCATTCTCGCCAAGCGCGAGCTGACGCCTCCCCCCTCGCCCGGCGCAGAAGGGCTGCAGCTGACCCAGGAGGGCTGGCTGGCGGAGGGAATTGTCAGTAATTTGTTTATGGTGAAGGAGGGCGTCATCTGCACGCCTTCTATAGATACAGGCATTCTGCCCGGCGTGACGCGCGAGCGGGTGCTGGAGCTTGCAGCCGGAGCGGGCTATCAGGTCCAGGAAGGGTTTTACCGGTGGGAGGAGCTTCTGCAGGCGGAAGAGGTCTGGATGACGAACTCCATTCAGGAGCTGGTGCCCATCACGACGTTAAGCGACTCCTCGGGCGCATGCCGGGCGGTTGGCGCTGGCCAGGCTGGTCCCATCGTCCGCCAGTTGCTCGCCCTCTACCGGGAGGACACGCTAGGCTAGTTCGTTTGGAAGTTGGGCGAGTGTCTGAGGCGGAATTATCGTGCCAAGCACGCCTAATGAGCGGGCAAAAGGGTGTTTGTCGCGGAACAAGTGTGCCAGAACACACTTCATTGCTCGTTTGGGGGTTATGCAGGAAAATAGAGTGGCCAGGCAAGCTTAATGAGTGGAATAGCCCTCTGCGGGGTAATAAGTGTGCGAGGATTGCTTATGGATTCGGAGCGCACAATAAATACTAGGCATGAGTAGATGGGCGAGCGCGGAAGTTACAGGGTTATACGACAGGAGGGAGGCGCTGGGCATGATACATACAAACCCAACAAACTATGAACGTTCCTATAATCTCGGGGGAGGCGTGGAGCTGAAGCTCGGGGAGCGCACCTTGATAATGGGCATCCTGAACGCAACCCCGGATTCCTTCTCGGACGGCGGCAGGTATCTCCACGTCGAGCAGGCTGTGAAGCATGCGATGGAGATGGTCGAGGCGGGAGCGGATATTCTGGATATTGGCGGAGAGTCGACCAGACCGGGCTTCCAGGCAGTGAGCGCAGAGGAGGAGCTTCGGCGGGTGCTGCCCGTGATTCATGCGCTTCGCAAGGAGCTTCCCCGCGTGCCGCTGTCCATCGACACGTACAAAGCGGCGACAGCGCGCCAAGCGCTCGAAGCGGGCGCGCATATCATCAACGACATCTGGGGTCTCCGGCACGACCCCGACATGGCCGCCGCAGCGGCGGAATATGGCTGTCCCGTCATCATCAGCCATAACCGACACGCCCGGGACTACAATGACTTTGTCCCGGACGTGCTCGCCGACCTGCGCGGCAGCGTGAACCTTGCTGCAAGCGCGGGCGTCGCCGAGCACAACATCTGGCTCGACCCGGGCATCGGGTTCGCCAAAACCTACAACGACAATCTCGAGCTGCTCGATCGTCTGAACGAAGTGCATGCGCTCGGCTACCCGGTGCTGCTCGGCACCTCGCGCAAGCGATTCATCCAGCAGACGCTGGGCTTGCCGGCTGATGATGTCGTAGAGGGCACGGCAGCGACCGTTGCCCTCGGCATCGCGCGCGGCGCGCAGATCGTGCGCGTCCACGACGTCCGCGCGATCAAGCGCACCGCCCTCATGGCGGACGCCATCCTGCGGCGTTAGTGCCCGCACTGCCAACACACCACCGCGAGCGGCGAGCCATGTGGCTGCCGGCCCGCTGGAAGGAGCGATACGATGGACCGCATGATTGTGCGGGGAATGCGCTTTTACGGCTATCATGGCGTGTTTCCCGAGGAGAATAAGCTGGGACAGAAGTTTTATGTGGATTTGGAGCTGACGCTAGACCTCGCTCAAGCGGCGGACACCGACGATCTGAATGAGACGATCAACTATGCGGAGCTGCATGAGCTGACCAAGGGGATTGTGGAAGGACCGCCGTTCAAGCTGATCGAAGCGCTGGCGGGCCGCATTGCATCGAGCGTGCTGGAGGCTTATACTAGGATCAACGATGTGACGGTGCGCGTCACGAAGCCGAATCCGCCGTTCGACATTCACTTCGACGGCGTGATTATCGAGCTGAAGAGAAAGCGGGATACGGATGGGCGAATCGTACGAGCATGAACAGCATAAGGCTTATATAGCCCTGGGCTCCAATATGGGCGACCGGGAGGAGCTGCTCCGGCAGGCGATCGTCCTCATCGACGAGCATCCGCATATTGGGGTGGAGCGCGTATCCGCCCTCTACGAGACGGACCCCGTCGGCTACACCGACCAGCCGGCTTTTCTCAACATGGTGATTGACGTCACGACATCGCTTCAGCCGCTGGAGCTGCTGCGGGAGCAGCTGGAGCTGGAGCGCCGTCTCGGGAGAATTCGACATGAACGTTGGGGACCAAGAACCATTGACCTCGATCTGCTCCTATACGATAATGTCAGAATGGATCACGTGGAGCTGACGCTGCCGCATCCGCGCATGCTGGAGCGGGCGTTCGTGCTTGTGCCATTAAACGATGTGCTGGAGGAGGAGCATCCTCTGGCGGGTCAGGTGCGCGAATCGGCAGAAGCGTCTCTCCGGGGGAGAGAGGATGGCATCACGTTATGGAAAACAATCAATTGGCGCAGCGCGTCAGAGCCTTTCGGAAGCTGAAGGGCTACACACAGCTAGAGCTGGCCAAGGAGCTTGGCGTATCGGTTGCTGTACTGGGATCACTGGAGCGCGGCACAAGGAAGAACGACCCCAAGCTGCTGAACCACATTGCGAAGACGCTGGGGATCAGCTATGAAGAGTTAATGACGACGAAGGAGGAGTAAGGAACGGCATGCTGAAAATCGGAGACATCAAGATGAAGAACAGAGTCGTGCTGGCGCCGATGGCAGGCGTGTGCAATCCGGCTTTCCGACTAATCGCGAAGGAATTCGGCACAGGCTTGGTGTGCGCTGAGATGGTCAGCGACAAAGCCATCCTGCACGGGAACAAGCGGACGATGGAGATGTTATTCGTAGACGAGAGGGAGAAGCCGCTCAGCCTGCAAATCTTCGGAGGAGATCGCGAGTCCCTGGTGGAGGCGGCCAAGGTCGTCGACAAAGGGACCAACGCCGATATTATTGATATTAACATGGGTTGTCCGGTGCCGAAGGTGACCAAGTGCGACGCGGGCGCAAGATGGCTGCTGGACCCTAACAAGATATATGAGATGGTGTCCTCTGTCGTGGATGCCGTCGATAAGCCCGTCACTGTCAAAATGAGAATAGGCTGGGACGATGAGCACGTCTTCGCCGTGGAGAACGCCCAGGCGGTCGAGCGCGCGGGCGGCAGCGCCGTCAGCGTCCATGGCCGCACACGGGAGCAATTGTATACTGGCAAAGCCAACTGGGACATTATAAGAGACGTCAAGAACGCCGTCTCCATTCCCGTCATCGGCAACGGGGACGTATTCGCGCCGGAGGATGCGAAGCGTATGCTGGAGCATACCGGCGTGGACGGCGTTATGATCGGCCGCGGCGCCCTCGGCAATCCGTGGATGCTGTACCGTACGATTCAGTATCTGGAGTCGGGCGAGCTGCTCGGCGATCCCTCTCCGCGCGAGAAGATGGAGGTCGCGATCCTTCATCTGGATCGTCTTATCGCGCTCAAGAACGAAGCCGTTGCGGTGCGCGAGATGCGCAAGCATCTGGCGTGGTACCTCAAGGGCCTGCCGGGCGGAGCTCGCGTGAAGGACGTCATTATGGAAGAGACGGGGCGCGACCGCATGGTGGCGATCCTCGAGAATTATATCAACACCTTGGAGCAGGAGGCGGATGCCAAGCCATCCACCGCCCCAGCAGCGGCATCCCAGTCCGAGGAAGTTGTACATTAACGATGCCAACAAGACACGCGCGCGGTTATTCGACAGTGGTCGACAATAACCGCCTGCCGCTGTCTTTCCTTTTATATAGAGGACTTATAACGGTTACATGCGGGGGCTTGGCTTTGATTGACAATCGGGATACCTTGCAATATAATCGTGCAATATAATCTAACAGCACATCAACAGCAACCATGCACAGACAGGTATGAAGGTCTTCATGCGTAATATATTAATTACCAGTGAATTCATACAACGTATGAAAATTAGTCACACGACAGGAGAATCGGTAAGATGAACGATAAACAAATCATTCTGACTCAAGAGGGTTTGAAGAAGCTCGAGGAGGAGCTGGAGAATCTCAAGTCGGTCAAACGTCGTGAAGTCGCCGAGCGGATTAAGGTAGCCATCGGATATGGCGATATTAGCGAAAACTCTGAATATGAGGACGCGAAGAACGAGCAGGCGTTCATCGAGGGCCGCATCATTACGCTCGAGAAGATGCTTCGCAATGCGCGCATTATTAACAATGACGAGATTGACGTGGACACCGTCAGCATCGGCTCCATTGTAACCGTCGAGGATCTGGAGTTCGGCGACACGATGGAATACGCGATCGTCGGCACAGCGGAATCCGATCCGCTGCAGAACAAGATTTCGAATGAAAGCCCCGTCGGCAAGGCCATTCTAGGCAAGAAGAAGGGCGCGACAGTGGAAGTGAACGTTCCGGCCGGCATTATTCAATATAAGATTGTCGATATCAAAAAATAAGGTTCGCTATTCACGTGTTCAGAAGCTTCCTTGCGGGAAGCTTTTTGAACGTTATTGAAGCATTGCGTGAGCAGCGTCAAGGAGATGAACGAGAGTGGAACACGAGAACCAGAACAACGAGCAGGAGCTTAGCGAGCTTCTGAAGATTCGCAGAGACAAGCTGGATCAGCTGCGGGAATTGGGTGTCGATCCTTTCGGCCGCAAGTTCGAGAGAACGCATAACGCGAAGGCGATCCTCGAAGCTTATGAGGGCAGCACGAAGGAGGAGCTGGAGGCCGAGGGCGTCAAGGTCAGCATCGCTGGCCGCATTATGCAGAAGCGCGGGATGGGCAAAGCCGGCTTCGCGCATATCCAGGACCTGACGGGCCGCATTCAGATCTACGTGCGCAAGGACACCGTCGACCCCAACAAATTCGCGGCGTTCGACATGCTCGATATCGGCGATATTGTAGGTGTGCAGGGCGTTGTGTTCAAAACAAACACAGGCGAGGTGTCCGTCAAGGCGCTTGACGTCGACGTATTGACCAAGTCGCTGCTTCCGCTGCCGGACAAGCATCACGGACTGAAGGACGTCGAGCTTCGCTACCGCCAGCGCTACGTCGATCTCATCGTCAATCCGGACGTGCAGCAGACGTTCATTACACGTTCCCGCATTATTCAATCCATGCGCCGTTACCTGGATTCGCTCGGCTACCTGGAGGTGGAGACGCCGACCTTGCACTCCATCGCGGGCGGCGCCGCGGCGCGTCCGTTCATCACGCATCATAACGCGCTGGACATGCAGCTGTACATGCGGATCGCGATTGAGCTTCATCTGAAGCGCCTGATCGTAGGCGGCATGGAGAAGGTCTACGAGATCGGCCGCGTCTACCGCAACGAAGGCATCTCGACGCGCCACAACCCGGAGTTCACAATGATCGAGCTGTACGAGGCGTACGCCGATTACAAGGATATTATGGCGCTGACCGAGAATGTGATCGCGCATATCGCGCAGGAAGTGCTCGGCACGACCAAGATCAAGTATCAAGGCCATGATGTCGACCTGACGCCGCAGTGGCGCCGCGTCAGCATGGTGGACCTGGTCAAGGAAGTGACAGGTGTCGACTTCGGCGTCCAGATGACGGACGAGGAAGCGCATGCCCTGGCCAAGGAGCACAGGATTCCGGTGGAGCCGCATATGACCTTCGGCCATATCCTGAACGCCTTCTTCGAAGAGAAGTGCGAAGCGACGCTGATCCAGCCGACATTCGTCACTGGCCATCCTGTTGCCATCTCGCCGCTGGCGAAGAAGAGCGAGGTCGACCCTCGCTTCACGGACCGCTTCGAGCTGTTCATCGTCGCTCGCGAGCACGCGAACGCGTTCACGGAGCTGAACGACCCGATCGACCAGCGCGAGCGCTTCGAAGCGCAGCTGGAGGAGAAGGAGCAGGGCAACGACGAGGCGCATGAGATGGACGACGACTTCATCCGCGCGCTGGAATACGGCATGCCGCCAACCGGTGGACTCGGTATCGGCATCGACCGTCTGGTCATGCTGCTCACCGACGCCCCGTCGATCCGCGACGTGCTGCTGTTCCCTCATATGCGCGAGCTTCGTTCAGGCGAATAGAGGCGGCACAAGCCTTTCAGACACAGGCATCCGATCCCGGATTTGGGGGTCGGGTGCTTTATTTTTGCCTAATGGCACTCTATATTAATTTTCTGTTAAGGGTGCAACCATTAGAGCTTTAGAAAGGTCTATATAGTAGAAAGCGCAACCATTCGATAATACTGAACAAAATCTGAACAAGTTCGACGAAAAGATTTGAAATTTGCTACAATTTACAGGAAATGGCTTTACCACCAAGGAAATAGTGGGATATAATGAAAAAGCTATGAAAGTCTCATAGTCTCGTTATCTATCGTATTTAATAGAGTTTCGAGTCGTAGGCATACGAGCATATCCGCAGCGATTCTGCTAGGCGATTGGACAGGGGGAGAAGGCAGCCATGATCGATATTCATACGCATATTCTGCCAGGCATAGATGATGGCTCAGCCCATGACGACGAAGCGCTGGCGCTGGCTCGCGCCGCCGCCGCGGACGGCATCCGAACCCTTATGGCCACGCCCCATCACGCCAACGGCCGATATCTGAATCCAGCCAGCGATGTCCGCAGGCTTGTCGAAGAGATGAACCGCAAGCTGGAGCTGGCAGGGATTGAAGTTGCTGTAGCTGCAGGCCAGGAAATTCGTGTTCATGACGATTTGCTGGACGCCTGGCGGCGTGAGGAGCTGCTGACGCTGGCAGGCTCCCGTTACATCCTGCTGGAGATGCCATCCTCCAGCATACCGCAAGGTATGGAGGAGCTGATGCATGAGCTGGCTGTACTGGGGCTTGTGCCGGTTATCGCCCATCCCGAGCGTAATGCGGAGGTCGTGCAGCACCCGGAGAGGCTGGCGGAGCTGGTAGAGCTTGGCGCGATTGGCCAGGTGACGACTCACTCCTTGCTGGGCGGCTTCGGCAAGCGCATCGAGCAATCCGCATGGAAGCTGCTGCGGCAGGGCAGCATTCACATCGTTTCCTCGGACGCCCATCATCCCGATCGCCGGGGGTTTCGCCTAAGCGAGGCTTACGCGTCCATCGAGCAGTCGATGGGAGCAGAGTGGAGCGGATACCTGAAGGGCAACGCTGAAGCCATTCTCGCGAATCGGGCGTTAGGCGCGATGCCCAGTCTGCCGGTACCGGGCGGCGGCGTGCTCCGGAAGCTGTTCTCCGGCTTACTGAGGAAGTGACCGATGAGGCATCATGACGAACGACATTATATTTTACATACGATCAAGGGTTTTCTGGCATTCATTCTAGCAATGAGTGACCTATCAAATATTCATTAGAGGTGAGAGAAAGTGAAATTATCTAAGAAGCTAGCTGTAACAACTGTTGCTGCAAGCGTAGCGATGTCCGCATTCGCAGGCATTCCGCTCAGCAGCAAAGGCCTTGGCGAGAAGCTGGGCATAAGTGGAGTCGCTTATGCGACTGCTTCATTCCCGAATACCACAGTAACCACTAAAGTTACTCAACTTCGTAATGCGCTAATTGCCACAGGGGGACTAGACGAGGTTCAAGCTCTTCGTACAGTGATCAATAACCTGTCGAATTCGCAGAAAGCTGCAATCGCACAGCCTTTTGTCGATAAGCTTATGACCAACGTGGAACCGGGAGAGCAAGAGGAGAAAGAGCAAAGACTGCAGGAGCTTTTTATTGATGCCATGGGCATGGCTTATGATCCTAACCTGACAGATCTCGAAGCGCTTCGAGCTGCCTACGGCGAAGAGCTTAATGAATATGCTGCGGCTGTTGGAGTAAGCACTCTTACTATCGATCATATCGTAGACTACTTCCTGCTTGTTCAAGAGGAAGCGATGAATATTCTGAAGTCCAAGACGCTGCTGGAGCTGAAAGCATTGCTTACGAATGCTGAAGGCTTTAATACGCTTATGGAGGACGCATTAGCTGCTATCCCAGA
The DNA here is from genome assembly GCF_040834005.1 of Paenibacillus sp. PL2-23. Lineage (NCBI taxonomy): Bacteria > Bacillati > Bacillota > Bacilli > Caryophanales > Paenibacillaceae > Paenibacillus > Paenibacillus sp. PL2-23. The sequence goes on along the minus strand of NZ_CP162129.1, from coordinate 30,929 downwards.
TAACAGCAACCCACTGGAGACGGTGTTTCTGAACTACGATGTGACAACAGAGGATGTAGCCGGCGCATTGTCCGCTCTTAAGACAGAAGTAAATGACAATTTGAAATTCGAAAATGCAGCACTTGCTCTGTACAGCGCATATTTGTCTATGACACCGACAACGCCTCCTCCAATTGGCGGAGGATCGTCCCCTGATGTTACTGTAACCATCCCTGCAGAAGTAAAGGAGCTTCAAGGCAAGCTGAACGCGTTGAAGGACAAGCTGGCGAACGCATCCGGCGAAGAGAAAGCGGCATTGATCGCTGAAGCCGTGAAGGAGACGAAGGCTGTTGTGAGCAAGCTGTCCGTATTGCAGAATACGGTAGCGGTAGCGAACGGCAAAGCGACTCTGCAGCTGGACGAGAACGCGGCCGTATCTGCAATCGCGGGTATTGGCGAAGCGGTTAAAGCGCTTAAGGAGCTTGGCGGCGACATGGGCGCCAAGGTGAAGGTGACCATCAATCTGGGCAACGTAACAGTGAATAGCGTCGCAATCGGTCTGTCGGCCAAGATTGTCGACCAAGCGATCGCTGCCGGTCTGGACGCGGTATCGCTGAAAGTCGGCGAGCTGACAGTAGACCTGCCGGTTGGCGGCACATTCTCGGGCACAATCGACTTCACGATCGACACGTCCAAGGCGTCAGAAGAGACGACTGGCGGATTGCCAGCAGCGTCCGATGTCTATGATTTCAACCTGGCCATTGACGGCAAGTCCACTACAAGCTTCGACAAGTCGGTTGTCTTGCAGATTCCTCTTGGTGACACCAACGGCCTTGATGAGGAGCTATTGACCCTGGCCAAGATCATTGATGGCAAGCTCGAAATCCATGGCGGACGCGTAGGCGGCGGCTTTATCACGGAATCCCGCGACACCTTCTCCTCCTACGTTGTTGTGGAGAACAAAGTGGAGTTCGGGGACGTAGCAAGCGTGGAAGCATGGGCGGGCCGCTCCATTGATGTGGTAGCAGCCAAGGGCGCAATCAACGGCAAGGCTGAGGGCGTATTCGACCCAAGCGCTAACGTGACGCGCGCGGAATTCGCGAAGATGCTGATACGCGCTCTTGATCTGGAGAACGGCAGCGCGAAGGAATCCTTCGCTGACGTGAAGGCTGGCGACTGGTTCGCTCCTTATGTGGCGGCTGCAGCTGAGCAAGGTATTATTAACGGACGTTCCGCAACGAAGTTCGATCCGAACGCTTCTATTACACGCGCCGAGATGGCGACCATGATCGCTCGCGCGCTGAAGGTGCAAGGCCTGAAGGATGTCTCCGATGTGGAGGGCGCGCTGGCAGCATTCTCCGACGCCTCCGACATCAACGCTTCGCTGCAAGCAGGCGTAGCATTCGCGGCGGCTTACAAGATTGTGCAAGGCTACGACGGCAAGTTCGCGCCGAATGACAACGCGACACGCGCGCAAGCGGCCGTTATTATCCATCGTGCATTTCAGGCTCTTTAAAACTTAGTTATAGCATTGCAAGAATCTTCCTCTCATGTAGATGGGAGGAAGATTTTTAAACAACTGTCGTAATCGGGAGAATTTTCGGTTATTATGTAAGAAGGGCGTAGTGCATAAGGCATGTGTATCAGATAAGAGACTATGTCCATTGGAGGAATAGCAGGGTGACTAACGAACTGGATTTGCGTCAGTATATGATTATACTTCGTAAGAGATTGGCTCTGATTCTCGTATTTGTACTTATTTGTTCAGCAGCAGCAGCGGCATTCAGTCTATTCCTGAAGGATAAGTTGTATGAAGCCTCTACCAAAATAATCGTGAATCAAACCTCGAACCAGCTTGCCACAGGCCAGCTCGACCTGAATCAGATTAACACCAATATTCGCATGATTGATACGTACAAAGAGATTATGAAAACGCCGGCGATTCTGGATCAGGTAGCTTCAAGATATCCAGAGCTAGGCTTTACGGCAGAGCAGCTAGCCCGCAAGATCGGTGTAAGCTCAGTTAATAACACGCAGGTCATGACTCTGCAGGTACAGGATGTAGATTATCGCAAAGCAGCGGAGACAGTTAACGCGGTGTCGATTGTATTCCAAGAAGAGATCCAGCACATATTCAAGGTGGAGAATGTCACCATATTGAACTTGGCGGACGTCGAGGCATCGCCTAGTCCTATATCACCGAATGTGCCGCTTAACATTGCCATTGCTTTTGTAGTGTCACTGATGGTAGCAGTCGGCGTCGTATTCCTGATGGAATACTTGGACGACACCATTAAGACAGAAGCAGATGTATTGGAATACTTAGGCCAGCCCACACTGGCCATGATCTCTAAGATATCCCCAGAGGAGGCTCGTTCCGGCGAATACCAACCCAAGAAAGCAGTTCACACTTACAAAGGGGGAGAAATAGAGCGTGTCTCGATTGAAAAATAAACGCCAGCTGATTACGCTAACGAATCCCAAATCGCCGATATCGGAATCCTTCAGGGCACTCAGAACCAATATTGAGTACTCCTCCATTGATGAGCAGCTTCAGGTCATTATGGTAACCTCTGCCGGACCCGGCGAAGGCAAATCTACGACAATTACCAACCTTGCCATCACTTATGCGCAGACAGACCGGAAGGTACTGCTCATCGATGCGGACCTGCGCAAGCCAACGGCGCATCATACCTTCTCCTTGAGCAATCGATTCGGTCTCTCCTCTGTCTTATCTAAGCAGTGTAAGATTGAGGATGCCATTCAAAACTCGAGCCTATCGAATATGGACATTCTGACAGCAGGCGTCATTCCTCCCAATCCAGCAGAGATGGTAGGATCGAAGAGAATGGTTGAGCTGCTGGAGGAGCTTAAGGGCTGGTATGATCTCATTCTAATAGATACTCCACCATTGCTGGCGGTTACGGATGCTCAGATTATTGCAACCAAATGCGACGGGGCCATTCTAGTCGTTGATCAAGGCAGAGTGAAGAGGGATCTCGCCAAGAAGGCGATCCAACACCTGGAGCACGTCAACGCTCGTATTCTGGGTGTGGTGCTTAATAACGTCAAGCGGAAGGCAAGCGAAGAAGCCTATTACTATTATTATGGATCACAGGAATAATAGACAGCAGTTGATCTCTGCTCAAGTAGGTAATGTCTGGTGTACCTTTATCATTCCAGACACTCGGTCACGCTGTGGGTTATGGTAACCTTAGGCATTTATTGCCGTTAGTGTGATGTGAGGTGGGGTTAAATGCCCCATATTATTTATATTAATAGATGGACAAACTATCCACTTTTCCGTCTTCTGGAAGAGTGGATACTTTATCTACCTATACATTCAATATTTACAGGATTTGATTAATCAATATATTAGAAAATAGTAAAGGAGTAATGAGGATGATTAAAGTGAAAAAAGCCATTATTCCTGCGGCGGGTTTAGGCACTCGTTTTCTGCCTGCGACCAAAGCAATGCCGAAGGAAATGCTGCCTATCGTCGATAAGCCGACCATTCAATACATTGTTGAAGAAGCAATAGAGTCGGGTATTGAAGATATCATAATTGTCACAGGCAAGGGCAAGCGTGCTATTGAAGATCATTTTGATAGTGCGTTTGAATTGGAACATAATTTGTTGAGTAAAGGAAAACTGGGTCTACTAGAAGAAGTGCAGAGATCCTCACGAGTGGATATACATTATATCCGCCAGAAGGAAGCACGCGGTCTAGGACATGCCGTGTGGTGTGCGCGCAACTTCATAGGGAACGAGCCGTTCGCAGTGCTGCTTGGCGATGATATTGTTCGCGCAGAAGTTCCTTGTACGAAGCAGCTCATTCAGCAATTCGATCAACATCAGAAATCTATTATTGGTGTAAAACCTGTTCCAATAGAAGAAACTGAGCGATATGGCATAGTAGATGTGGTCCCGAGTGAAAGTGCTCTATTTACTATTAACCGATTAGTTGAGAAGCCTAAGCAGGGAACCGCTCCATCAAACCTAGCCATTATGGGTCGGTATATTCTGACACCGGACATCTTCCAGTATTTGAAACGTCAAGAGGTTGGGGCCGGTGGTGAGATTCAACTAACAGACGCTATTCAACATTTAAACGTACATAAAGGCACTTACGCTTATGCATTCGAAGGAACCCGTTACGATGTAGGGGAGAAGCTAGGGTTCATCAAAACAACATTAGACTTTGCATTACATAATGAAGAACTCAGACTTCCCTTACTCTCGGCTATGCAAGAGCTGGTAGAACGTGAACTCATTAAATAATACTATTAAATAGCGTAGAGGTGAAGGAATATGGCGCCTAACCCACTTCGTAATCAAGTGGAAGCGGTACTAGAAGGGGAACCTATATACAATAAAAATGCTATAGCCATCAAAAAACGCAGCAGGCGTGGATACCTCATGGTTAAAAGAGCAATGGATGTTGTGGGGGCAGGACTTGGACTTATCGTACTGTCACCTCTTTTTTTAATTATTTCAATTCTGATCAAACTTGAGAATCCGACAGCTCCTGTATTCTTCTATCAGATGAGAGTCGGTAAGAAGGAAGTACAGTTCAAGATGTATAAGTTTCGATCAATGGTTCCGAACGCAGAGAAGCTGCTTGATAGTCTGCTGGATCAGAACGAAATTGAAGGTGCAATGTTTAAGATGAAGGAAGACCCGCGGATTACAACGGTTGGTCGATTTATTCGGCGGACAAGTATAGATGAGCTTCCTCAGTTATGGAATGTCTTCATTGGAGAGATGTCGCTTGTTGGACCGCGTCCGCCACTTCCAAGAGAGGTTGCTGAATATACCAGCTACGACAAACAGCGTCTGCGTGTAACACCGGGCTGTACAGGCTTGTGGCAAGTAAGTGGGCGTAATGATCTTAGTTTTAGACAAATGGTGGAGTTAGATTTGGAGTACATACAAAATAGAAGCATTTCGCTAGATGTGAGGTTAATACTACAAACTGTTAAGGTTATGCTGAAGTCGAATAACGCCTACTAAAACTAAGGAGATTTAAAGGATGAAATTTCATTCAAAAATATATATTGCCGGTCACCGCGGATTGGTGGGTTCGGCTATAAATAGAAGATTAGAACAAGAAGGATACACGAATCTCATCTATCGGACCAGCGCCGAGCTGGACCTTCGCAACCAGTTAGAAGTCGAGAAATTCTTCTCAATGGAGCAACCCGAGTATGTGTTCTTAGCTGCCGCTAAGGTTGGTGGCATAGTTGCCAATAACACATATCCTGCGGACTTCATTCGTGATAATCTCATGATTCAGAATAATATTATCGATGCTGCTTACAGAAACGGTGTCAAAAAGCTATTGTTCCTGGGAAGCACATGCATCTATCCAAAGTTTGCACCACAGCCGATGAAGGAAGAATATTTGCTTACAGGCGAGCTAGAGCCGACGAATGAACCCTATGCCATCGCCAAAATTGCAGGTATAAAGATGTGTCAATCCTACAATCGTCAATATGGCACCAAGTATATCTCCGTAATGCCAACGAACTTATACGGACCTAACGATAACTTTGACCTACAGTCATCCCATGTACTGCCGGCTCTCATTCGTAAGTTTCATGAAGCAAAGCAAGCGAATGCAGAATTCGTAGAAGTATGGGGGACGGGAACGCCAAGACGAGAATTTCTATATTCCGATGACCTTGCCGATGCGTGCGTGTATCTCATGAATCATTATGAAAGTGATGAAATCGTAAACATTGGCGTCGGTTCAGATATCTCGATAAAAGAGCTGGCAGAGTTGGTCAGCAGCACAGTTGGTTTTGAAGGAGCTATTACATTTAACACCTCCAAACCCGATGGAACGCCAAGAAAGCTGGTGGATGTATCCAAGCTAAACAATCTTGGGTGGAAATCATCCACTGCATTAGAAGTAGGTATTAAACAAGCATATGAATGGTTTCTGCAATCGCACCTGGCTAAAGCTTAGAACGATCTTATATATATGGAGGAGAACATGAAGAAGGCGCTTATTACTGGAGTAACGGGACAGGACGGATCCTACTTGGCGGAGTTTCTGCTAGATAAGGGATATGAGGTTCACGGAGTTATCCGTAGAAGCTCGTCTTATAATCAAGAGCGTTTAGAAGATCTATTAACGGAAGAAGAAGCAGATGCTCTGATGAATCATAATCACTTTCAATTGCATTATGGAGATATAACCGATACATCTAATGTTATTCGACTAATTAACGATATTCGACCGGATGAGATCTATAATTTAGCTGCTCAATCACATGTGCGTGTATCGTTTGACATGCCCGAGTATACAGCAGACGTAGACGGAATTGGTACGCTCCGAATTCTTGAAGCTGTTCGTATCTTGGGCCTTGCAGAGAAGACTCGTATATACCAAGCTTCGACATCGGAGCTTTACGGTAAAGTTCAAGAGGTTCCCCAAAGTGAAACGACACCTTTCTATCCACGCTCACCTTATGGCGTTGCCAAAATCTATGGCTTCTGGATAACGAAGAATTATCGCGAATCCTACAATATGTTCGCTGTTAATGGCATCTTGTTTAATCATGAATCTGAACGCCGTGGTGAAACCTTTGTCACTCGTAAAATTTCTCTAGCTGCAGCTCGAATTGCAGCAGGAAAACAAAAGAAGCTAACACTAGGAAATCTCGATTCATTGCGCGATTGGGGCTATGCCAAGGATTATGTGGAGTGTATGTGGCTTATTCTACAGCATGATAGGCCAGAGGACTTTGTAATTGCTACTGGTGAAATGCATACGGTTAGGGAGTTTGTAGAGCTGGCATTTAAGCATGTTAGCATTCAGATTGAATGGGTAGGGCAAGGAGCTGATGAGAAAGGAATTAATAAAGCAACAGGTGAGATCATTGTTGAGATTGATTCCAAGTTCTTCCGACCAGCAGAAGTAGATCAATTGTTAGGGAACCCGACCAAAGCAAAAACATTGCTGGGTTGGAATCCTAGAAGAACTTCATTCGATGAGTTAGTACGTCTCATGGTTGTAGCGGATAGGAAAAAAGTTGAGAAAGAACATAAAGCAAGAAGAATGTTTGATTAGAACGCCCTTGTAAATAGAAAGGGATAGAGAGTGGATAATATGAAAAAAAAACTGTTAATTTATGCACACTATTACATTCCTGATGTGGCTTCAACAGGTCAGATTCTGAAAGAGTTAGCAGAAGGAATGCTTGATGCATTTGAGATAACTGTAGTATGCGTTGTTCCGTCGTATTCCGGAAAGGTGGCTGAGGAATATCGGACAAAGCTGTTCTACAGAGAAGAAATCAACGGTGTAAATATAATTCGTATTCGAGTCCCCGAATTTTCAAAGAGTAATAAAACTAGTAGAATTAAAAATATTTTAGCTTACTTCATTGGAGCTATGGTGGTCACATTGAAAGTCGGAAAGATGGATTTTGTTTTCTCCATCTCACAACCCCCCATTCTGGGAGGTCTGCTTGGATTTTGGGGGAAGTGGGTGAAAAGAGCCAAGTACATCTACAACATTCAAGACTTTAATCCTGAGCAAACCATGGCTGTTGGGTATAGCAAGAATAAACTAATTCTTAAAGTGATGCTGTGGCTCGACAAAATCAGCTGTAGACGTGCAGATAAGGTAATTGTTGTTGGCCGTGATATGGTGGAGACTTTAAATACTAGATTTAAAGGCTCTAGAATTCCGAATCATGTATTTATTAATAATTGGATTGATGAGAAAGAGATCTATCCTGTACCAGATAATGACGAAAAAATAAGGGCGTTTAAAAGGGAGTATGGATTAGAAAAGAAGTTTGTAATCATGTATTCGGGCAATTTAGGACTTTATTATGATTTAGAAAATTTAATGTATGTATTAAAAGAGTTTCGAGATAGAGAGGATATAATATTCGCTTTTGTAGGTGAAGGCTCAATCCGAAAAGAATTGATTCAGATAAAGAATAAGTACGCGCTAAGTAATGTAGTATTCATACCTTATCAGAATAAATCGGATCTAATCTATAGTCTAAATGCTGGTGATGTACACTGGTGTATTAATGCCAAAGGAATTAAAGGAGTTTCTGTACCAAGTAAGCTTTATGGCATAATGGCTGCGGGCAAACCGGTGTTAGGAGTACTGGACAAAGGCTCAGAGGCACGGCTTATTATCGAGGATGCAAATTGTGGATATGTCACAATTCCTGGTGACTATGAAGGGGTCAAGGAGCTAATTGAGAAAATTACTTCGGAAGATGAAAGAATTAAGTTAGAGGATAAAGCAAGACAAGGTAGAGAATACTTAGTTAAGTATCTTACGAAAGACGTATCTATAAAAAAATATGTGATGGAGATTATGAGCAGCGGGAGGCAATAGAGTGAATTGCAACTGGTTTAAGATCTTCCTGCGAATAATTAAAGTGCGTTACGGGTCAGATCTCACACTTAATGGGACTCCAATTATTTACAGTAAATCTGGTGAAAAGCTGTCTATTGGAGATCATGTTACTATTAATTCATCGTTTCTATCAAATTTACTGGGATTGTATCAGAGAACAATCATTATAACTCGAACTTCTGATGCAGTAGTTAAGATAGGAAATCATGTGGGAATATCAGGAGCAACAATATATGCTCGTAGAAGTATAGTCATTGGTGATTACACACTTATAGGAGCAAATACAAAAATAATGGATAATGATTTCCACCCAGTTAATCCAAAAGTTAGAAGAAATACACCAAATGAAAAGATGGGTATTCAACCAATTGTAATTGGTGAGAATGTGTTTATTGGATGTAACTGTCTCATACTTAAAGGGAGTAGAATAGGAAACAACTCCGTGATCGGTGCAGGAAGTGTTGTGAGTGGAGATATTCCCGCTAATTGTGTGGCTGCTGGTAATCCCGCAAGAGTAATAAAGAAACTAGACATTAATGAACAAGGTGCAGGTCAATGAAAAAGAGAAAAATATGCTTTATTGCACAGTTTCCCCCTCCAATTCATGGATTATCTAAGGCTGTGGATACTCTATACCATTCCAATTTAGCTGATGAATTTGAATTTGAAAAAGTGAATCTAACAGATAACAATCAATTTGTTAAAAATCTATATAAGGTATGGAAGAGTAGTGCTGATCTATTCTATTTCACTATTAGCCAAACAAAAGGTGGGAACTTAAGGGATCTAGTTTTATTTAAAATGCTGGAGTGGAAAAAAAGAAAATGCCTGGTGCATCTTCATGGTGGCCGCTACCGTGAGCTAGTTGACAATGAGTTACCAAAGTGGCAAAAGAGTTTAAATTACAAAGCAATAAAAAAAATTGCAGGCACTATTGTACTTAGTTCATCTCTAAAGAGCATATTTCAAGGGATGATTGATGAAGATAAAATATATATTGTTCCAAACTGTGTGGATGATCAGTACCTCATGTCAGATAAAGAGTTTGAAGTTAAGAGTGAGGCATTAATTCATAAGGAAGTCCTACAAGTGCTATACCTTAGTAACTTTATAAGAAGTAAAGGTTACCCGCAAGTTTTAGAAATGGCAACGTTGGAGAAAGACAGGGTTGAGAAAGGTGCTAAAAAGCAGCTTCATTTTAACTTTGCCGGTCAATTTTTTGACAATAAGGAAAGAGTTTTTTTTGAAAGCTACATCAGGGAACATGAACTCAAGGAATTTATTACATATCACGGCGTTGTTAATGGACAACAGAAAAAAGATCTATTGAAACAATGCGATATCTTCACCTTACTTACTAGATATCCAAATGAAGGTCAACCAATTTCCATATTGGAAGCAATGGGAAATGGTATGATTATTGTAACGACTGATCATGCAGGTATTCCTGATATAGTCACGGATGGGATTAATGGAATAATTGTTTCGGATGATTTTAAAGAAACAAGAGCAATCTATACAAGATTATATGATTTAAAAGACCAATCTAGAATAATAGGAGTAAGAAATCGTACAACGTGTATTTCTGATTACTGTGAAATTGAATATTTAAAAAAAATGAGCTGCATTTTTAAGGATGTATAGATAATGGATAAAATTTCTTGTGTAATTACAACTTATAAACGTCCAGTCGTTACTTTGAGGCGAGCAGTTGAGAGTATTGTTAATCAAACCTACTCTAATTTAGAAATAATTATAGTAAATGATGCGCCACAGTTAATTGAATTATCCGAACAAATTCGAATAATGTTATCTACTTACACCAACTTTCCTTTAACCTATATAGTTCATAAAGAAAATATGGGGGCGTGTCATGCGAGAAACACGGCGATTAGACATGCAACAGGAAATTATGTGGCATTCTTGGATGATGATGATGAGTGGCTAACGACTAAGCTAGAAAAGCAATATAAGCTAATATGCAAGGAAGATGTAGCTTTAGTGTATTGTGATCACTATGAAATCCAAACCAATGGCGATCGAAAATTAGTAAAAGAGCCATTGGCGCGAGAAGGACTTCATACAAATGATTTTGAACGTTTATTGCTAGAAAACTTTATTGGTTCAACCTCCTACCCACTGTTAAGACTAGAGGTGGTTCGATCTGTTGGAGGATTTGATACTGGATTAAAGTCATCGCAGGATCATGACTTGTGGATTCGGATCGCTGAGAAACATACAATTGCTTACTGTAATGAACCGTTAGTAAATTATTATATTACCCAGGATTCTATTTCCTCAAATATTGAAAACAAGGTACAGGGATTTGAATACTTATTAAATAAGTATGAACAACATTATAAAGAAAATACTAGTATTTATAATTATAGACTAAACTATATTGCATACTGCCTTCTAAAAAGCAGACATTTTAAAAGTTATCTGAAATTTACTGTGCAAGCATTTAAAGTAAAATTATTTTGTAAATACAATTTCATGATTTTGAATAAGCTAGTAAAAAAAATAAAAAGTCTAATATATTAAAAACAAGGTAATACTTCAGTGTAAAAAAATAAGTAGGTCGTGAAAAATGCGAATTTCAAAAATATTTGCTTTAAAAAGTTTAGTTATTCTACTAGTAGTTAGTTATTTACTACTTTTAAAGCCTACAGTGTGGAGTAATCAAGTTTCAGCCTGTCTAACATTATTGTTTTCACTCCTTCTATGTTTTAAAGTGAGAAAAAACATACCACTATTTATAATAACATTATTTATTTTGTACTGCAATTATAGCATTGTTTTGGGAGAGTATTTAATTGGTGGAAATTTAGGAACTCCAATGAATCAGACCAAGACCACTGAAATTTATGGATTATCAATTAATATCATGCTTCTATTCACCAGCATATTATCAGTCTTTATTGTAGGTCGTAAACGTGAATTAATTAACTTTGAAATAAAAAAATATAACAATATATTACTATTCTACTTTATAATATTTGTTTTGATTCTTGTCTTGCTTTTTGGTGTGAATAGGGGTAATTACACTTCTTATGAGGTTAGTATTACACCGATCTATGAATACTCTACACTACTACTACTTCTTTCGTATTCAGTCTCTGGAGGTTTAAAGTTAAGAAAGACTATTATAACCGTTCTTTGTGTACTGTTTATAATACAAGATTTTTATTATGGTGGTAGAATTACATCTTTGCAAATAATAATCTTTTTATTAATAACAATTTTCTTAAGGAAACTAACAATAAAAAAGGTTATTATGGGGGCGGGTATAGGTATATTTATCAATACTATTGTTCATGTCTATAGACAAAATTATTCTTTTAAATCTATAGATATAATCAATATATTTGACTCGCTGCTCAATAGTTATTTTGTTTTCAATACACCAGTATTTGCATATTACTCAACTTCTACTCATATAGCCACTTCACAAATAATTGAAAGAAATGAAAAGACAGAATCATTGTTGCAGTTTGTTAAGTTTATATTTCTTGGTTCAGAAAGAAATATAGGTGATGTAACTTACTATTCAGACTTATATTTTTCTAATATAGGTGGTGGATTAATACCATCACATTTTTATTTTTGGTTAGATTGGGCGGGTGTGGTACTAGCAACTCTAATTTTGCTTTATATACTCAGTAATATAGGAGGCTTTAGAAAAGAATTTAACAGAATTGCAACGGTGTGTTTTATATATTCAGTTCCAAGGTGGTATTTATACACTCCATTAAGTTTATTCAGACCGATATTATTATTATTTGTTTCATATATTATACTTATAGTAATAAATAAAATAATGAGCAAAGTATCTGAAACTTCCAGCTTGCGTCGTAAAAGCTAATGATGAATTTAATGTTTTGTATTGAATTACGATTCACTATGTTTTAAAATTTAGGTTAAGATTTATATAATGTTAATTTACAATATAAAATGAAATATGGGAGAATTTATAGTGAAAATAGCTGCTATACTAACTTGTTATAATAGAAGAGATGCGACTATAAATTGCATTAAAAAACTAAAACAACAATATAAGAAAATTGATATCTATGTATGTGATGATGCTTCGACAGATCTTACCAGTGAAACAATTAAAGGAACTTTTCCAGATGTTACTCTTATTGAGAGTAAGGGTGATTTATATTGGAGCAAGGGTATGTATCTTGGAATGGAATCTGCAAAATCAAAAAAATATGATTTCTACTTAATGATAAATGATGATGTTGATTTCTATGATGAGATGCTTGAAACAATGCTAACCGCATATAAATTAGCTAATCGCAGGTGTGGAATTGTTGGTAGTACAAGGTCAGTGGATACTAATGAACTTACTTATGGTGGTAGTATCTTAGTAAATAAACTAAACATTAATAGAAAAAAGTTGCTAACACCTAACGGTAAGATTCAAAAATGTGATTTTGCTAACTGGAACTGTTTTCTAATAGATAGGATCACAATTGAACGCGTGGGACTGATTGACAATTACTATGAACATGCTTTAGGAGATTATGACTATTCATGCAGAATGAAAAAACATGATATTCCAATTTATGTTGCAGGTAACTACGTTGGAACATGCGAAAGGAATCCTATCTCAAATACTTATAGGGATAGTAAACTCTCAAGAAAAAAAAGAACTTCTTTATTACTATCTATAAAAGGTCTTCCCATAAAATCTACATTTCGATTCTATTATAGAAATTATAATATAATAGGAGTTCCCTTTTTTATTTGGATATATTTACGAATTTTTATGTCTATAATATTCAAGAGAGAGTGCTAAATTAATTTGTGAGTGAATTTGAAAGTAACTGCTTGAGAGTCACTCAATCCTATTTGTCTGGTGGTTGTCATGGAGATGCTATTTATCTTTAATAACTCCAGAGGGAAGTGATATCTCCTCCTTGCATTCTAGAAAAGATCTAATTTTGACAAGATTACTGGGAAGAATATACAGATTAGAAAGATTGCTTTTCTTTTTATATGCTGGGCATAAAAAGGTAGGGAATGTACTTTATTAATTTTAAGAGATTTATGCTAACTACCGAGGCAATCATGACATTTTACTTTATTATAAACTGTGTAATTGCTATGGGGGCAGAATGATACCTATAGAACAAAAATTATATTGTAATGGCAGGTGGAGTCATGTTACCAAATGTAAGTGTTATTATTGCTGCATACAATGAAGAAAAGAATATTGCTAAATGTATAGACTCCTTAATTAATCAACAATATGAGAATATTGAGGTTATCATTGTAGATGACGGTTCTACAGATGGAACTGCTAATATATTATCAAAATATAGTACCTTCAATAATGTGAAGGTTATTAGCATTGAAAATGCAGGAGTATCAAATGCCCGTAATATCGGACTTCAACATGTGACAGGCAGTTGGATTATGTTTGCTGATGCTGATGATTACTACAATAGTGGAGCTATCCTTGCTTTAGTAACGACCGCAGAAAAAACTAAATGCAAAGTGGTACAAGGAGGTTTAAGACGAGGTCAGGAAATTGAAAAAATAAATTCACACGAATTTGTTCACATATTTGATAGCAAAGTAGTTGCTAAAGTCCTGCTTGATTATGATGCACACATATCAGATGAATACAAGATGTATGATAGGCACATGCGGTTATCAACCCACGGACCTTACGGGAAGATATTTAGCAAAGAAATAATAACCGATAATAACATTTCATTTGACACAGATATGGGGTTAGGCGAGGACTTATTGTTTTATTTTAAAGTGCTTAATTCGGTGGATCAGATTGCAATCTATGAAAATGATGTGTATGTGGTACAAGAAAATCCACATTCTTCAACACGAAAATTTAATATTAAAATGCCGGAATATGCAGTTACTTTTTCAAATAGAATCATTGAATACATGAAATCAAGTGGCATTCATGAGGATTATAAGAATAATATACACTATCAGATTTATATGCATATCATGGTAGGAATTAAATGCTGCTATTTACATGTAGACAATAATCAAAATGACTATGTAAAGGCAAAGGAATTAAGAAAGTTTATTGAATTCAGCGTGTTCCAAGAAGCGATAGAACAAAATAATAAAATAAGCACTAACTGGTTAAGCTATAGCAAACTTATGATTTGGCTATTAGCTAAAAAAAGTACGTACTTATATGTAAAGCTATTTAAACTTAGAAAGTGGATTAGAGAAGGAATTAAGAAATGAAAAAGTCTCTTGGTGTAAATGCAATTCTTAATATTATCAAAACCACTATGGGAATGTTGTTTCCATTAATAACATTCCCTTATATCTCACGCACATTACTTGTAGAGAATGTTGGGAAAGTGAATTATGCTATTTCAATTATGACCTATTTTTCACTGATTGCTGCTTTAGGTATTCATATATATGCTGTTCGTGAAGGTTCGCGGTTAAGAGGAAATAAGGAGGCGCTTAATAAATTTGTTTCAGAAGTTTACAGTATCAATGTCTTGACTTCATTGTTTGCCTATGGCTTATTGACAGTGTTGATTCTGTTTACCGATATCTTTGATGGCTATCATAAGCTTCTTTGGGTATTGAGCTTAGCAATCCCGCTTTCACTGATTGGTGCTGATTGGATTAATTCCATATTTGAAGACTATCTATATATAACTATTCGTACGATCGCATTTCAAATAATCGCGTTATTGATGATTTTTATATTAGTTAAGGATAGAAACGATTACGTATTATATTCATTATGTGTAGTAGTTTCAAGTGCTGGGGCTGGTGTTATAAACTATTTTTATACAAAGAGATATAGTTCGAGAGTATTTATATTTAATTGTAATTTTAAAAAGCATATAGTACCCATTTTAATTCTTTTTTTTACGAGCGTGGCATCAACACTTTACTCAACTGCTGACATAACAATGTTAGGTGTGATGATTAACGATTACAGTGTTGGGATATACAGCACAGCAAGTAAAATATACACTATATTTAAACAACTTTTATTTGCCATCGTAATTGTATGCCTTCCAAGATTCTCATATATGTATATGCATGAAACAAAAGAAAAATACGAAAAGATGACTAACGACGTATACAACATTATTATAATACTCGCGGTTCCGCTAATGGCAGGGATGTTTACCTTAAGTACGAATATCGTTAATATACTAGCCGGTCCACACTATTCTGATGCAATTTTAACCTTAAAGATAAAATGCATTGCAATTTTCTTTGCTATTATCGCCTATTTCTTCATGCAGCTTGTGCTTCTTCCAGCAAACAAAGAATCGTTGATATTGAAAGCAACATTATTAGCAGCATCAACGAACATAATAGCTAATTTTTTTTTCATACCCTCGCTACAAGAAAACGGCGCAGGAATAACAACAGTGCTTTCCGAGCTTATGGTATGTGCAATTGTTGTATATTATAGCCGCAAAATAATTAATATTAAAAATAATTACAAAAGCATATGGCAAACAATTGTGTCTACTGTTTTTCTAATTTTGTTTCTTAAAATTCTAAATTACTATATCGATAGCGATGTATATGTCCTAATTTTCTCCTTATTAGGAGGACTTATAATCTATTTTATATCATTATTAATATTTAGGAATGTGTATGCAATCAGGTGTATACAGATTATTAAATATAAATTCAGGAGCACAACTGTTATTAAGAAAAATTAATTGAAAGTCCATTTAAATTTCACTGTTTATTTAATTACTTAAAAGGTGCTGAAAATATGAAAATTGCAGTAGCCGGAACAGGATATGTTGGCTTAGTAACAGGAGTATGTATGGCAGATCGTGGTCATTTCGTTACTTGTGTTGATATAAATGAACAGAAAGTAGCGACAATGAATGCTGGGAAATCTCCCATTTTTGAACCTGGCATTGAAGAGTTAATGGTTAGAAATATGGACCGATTACACTTTACAACGGAATATAACACCGCATATAAGGATGCGGAGGTAATATTTATAGGTGTCGGAACGCCCGAAAAGAAGGATGGTTCAGCAAATTTAAGTTATGTATATGAAGTAGCTGTACAAATTGCGCAAAGTATTGAACGAAGTTGCGTAGTTGTCGTCAAGTCTACTGTTCCAATAGGTACGAATGATAAAATCGAACAATTAATTAGATCAAATCTTAAGAATGACGTTACTGTACATGTTGTTTCTAATCCCGAATTTCTTGCTCAAGGCTCTGCGGTAAAGGATACGTTACATGCTTCAAGAATTGTAATTGGGGTAGAGGACAGTTATGCTGCTGAAGTGTTAAGAGAAGTTTATAAAAGTTATGAATGTCCACTTGTCATTACAAATAGAAAAAGTGCAGAAATGATTAAATATGCATCTAATGATTTTCTCGCGTTAAAGATTTCCTTTATCAATGAAATTGCCAATCTATGCGAGGTTATCGGGGCTAATATTGAGGATGTTGCAATTGGAATGGGATATGACAGTCGAATCGGTAATAAGTTTTTAAATGCAGGGATAGGTTACGGCGGCTCTTGTTTTCCAAAAGACACCAAAGCATTGCATTGGTTAGCCAGCTTCCATGATTACGAGCTAAAGACGGTGAAAGCAGCTATAGATGTCAATGAAAATCAAAAATTAAAGCTTATTAAAAAGTCTAGAAAATATTTTGACAGTTTGAAAGGGTTGGATATTGCTGTATTAGGATTAACCTTCAAGCCAGGTACAGATGACTTAAGAGAGGCGCCCACTCTCGTAAATATACCATTTATGCTTGAAGAAGGCGCCAATGTAAAAGCGTGGGACCCTGTTGGAGTGGACAATTTTAAGAAATTATACCCAGTTGGTGTTAATTATTGTGATTCAATATTTGAGACGCTTAGGGATACAGATATCTGTTTTATTTTTACGGAATGGGACGATGTAAAGAAGTTAAACCTCACTTATTACAGCGACTTAATGAGAACACCCATTGTCTTGGATGGAAGGAATTGTTACGAACTACAGAAGGCTAGAGAAACACGCATTATTTATGACTCAATTGGAAGGGAAGTCATTTATAATATGTAATTTTAAAGTCATCCGGGTTATTTTTTAAGTGACTTTTTATTTTGCATTAAATTTAGTAAGGGGGTCGTTAATATTGAAACTTATCTTATTGTCCGGAGGTTCTGGCAAGCGGTTATGGCCGTTATCCAATGATGCACGTTCGAAGCAGTTTCTTAAAGTTCTTGCACATTCAAATCATAATGAGTCGATGGTCCAGCGAGTTTGGAGGCAAATTAATCAAGCCAATCTGGCACAGCATACGATTATTGCAACTGGTAAAGCGCAGGTCGACGTCATGCAAAACCAGCTTTCCTCAGATGTGCCGCTTCTTGTAGAACCAGAGCGCAGGGATACATTTCCGGCAATTGCTCTTGCGGCAACATATCTTTATTCTATAAAAAACACAAGCCTAGATGAAGTGATAGCAGTATTGCCTGTCGACCCATATGTCGAACCTCACTTCTTTAATCGTATTCAGGATTTAGAGCAGTTAGTAACAAATAGTAATACTGAGCTTGCTCTAATCGGAGCCAAGCCAACGTATCCGTCATCGAAGTATGGCTATATTGTGCCCGATGATCCAACAAGTATTAATAATTATATTCGAGTCAAAAGTTTTAAAGAGAAACCAACAGAATCCCAGGCAGAGAAACTAATTGAACAGCAAGCCATGTGGAACTGTGGGGTCTTTGCATTTAAATTAGGATATATCATCTCTTTGCTTGAATCAAAGAGTTGGCCCATACATTACGAAGAACTTCTCAAACAATATGCTAGTTTGCCTAAGATTAGCTTTGATTACGAAGTAGTGGAGAAGGCGAATGATATTATTGCCATACCATATCAAGGGTATTGGAAGGATCTTGGGACCTGGAATACACTAACTGAGGAAATGGCGACAACTGTCTTAGGAAAAGGAATAATAAGTACAGATTCGAATAATACACATATTGTAAATGAGCTCGATGTCCCAGTGACTGTGCTAGGCCTGTCTAATATAGTAGTCGCTGCGAGTCCAGATGGAATATTGGTAACGGATAAAAGTGCGAGTCCACGAATTAAGGAGTTAATTGGTTCTTATGAAGAAAGACCTATGTACGAAGAACGTCGCTGGGGCTGGTATAAGGTACTGGATTATACAAGGTATGAGGAGGGGCAAGAAGTACTAACCAAACGAATCTGTGTGCAAGAAGGGAAAAGCTCCAGTTATCAGATTCATTATAAACGCTCCGAGGTTTGGACATTTATTAAAGGAACAGGTGAGATTGTCATTAATGATCGTATAATTCCCGTTAAGGCAGGAGATGTTTGGCATATTCCCGTTGGAACAAAACATGCTGTTTATGCGTCTAGTGATATGGAGTTCATAGAGGTCCAATCTGGAAGTGAGTTAATTGAAGAAGATGTTACGCGACTGCTATTAGACTGGAAGCAGATTCAAGAACACTGCTTAAGTAGACTCTAGTGAATTCTTGGTATGAGAAATTTAAGAGAGAGAAGGTGAGAGTGTGGTTAGACAAGCGCAGAAAAGAAAACGCTGGAAACGTTGGCAGAAGTGGGTGGTCGGCACCGTTGCAGCCGTCTTATTAATTGGATTGTCTTTTGCAATATACGTATATTCTTATATTAAATCAATTAGCTTGAACGAAATAGCAGAGAGGCATCAGACAACGGAGGCTGCTGAAACTGAAGTGGAGAAGCCTGAATCAGCTGATCTGCCTGCTGTAATAAAGAAACCTGTCGAAAAAGCCAGCGATTTAATTGGAGGCCAAGAGATTAACAGTCAAGATGCGGTGGATATCGCGGCTATTCTTTTAAATTCTGGATTGTCTCTGAAAGAAATATCCTATCTTCAAGGAAACGCTTCTTATGAATTGTCCAATGAAGAAAAGCAAAAGATACGCAATCTCTTGCTCGAGAAGCTGAGTCCAGAAGAGATTGAATTGCTGCGCAGTATAACGATTAAGTATGGCAAAGGACTCGTTATTCTGAATCCTGAGTATCCGATTGAGTTCGTAGGTGAGACGGATCCGGAGCAGATAAAGAAGAATGAAGAAGCATGGGCGAGAATACAGGCGGACAATAAAAGATCTGGAAGCACGGGGATTAAGGATACGGCAACGGGTTCCAACACAACAACCCCGCCTAGTAGTGAGGATGGACCTGAATTGACACCAAATCCTTCACCGTCACAAGTATTGACCGATAATCAACTAAAGGCAAAAAATATGATTGATACAGCTTATGAGTTCAAAATGGACGAGCTGGCCGCTTCTTGTAAAGCGAGTAGCAACTCGTTAGTCAGTCAAATTGTAGCAGAATTAAATGCCAACAAAGATTCATCACTTGAAGCTATTCAGGCGGAGTATTTGAGTAAAGTGACAAAAGCGGAAGCAAAGTGTGACCAGAGCTTTCAATTAATGTTAAGCCAGGCAAAGATGGAATATCAGGATGCTGGCATTGGCTCAAGCCATCTTCCGAATTGGAATGCACAGTATTCCAAATCTAAAGCGGATGCCCGCTCAAGTGCCATAAAACAAATTGCGAGCGCCTTGAAATCCTAACCGCGGTACCTGCTAGAAAAGGTGCTAAACCGGACATGGCGTATTTTGGATTTGCAATCAAATATTTGGCAGGCCAGCTGAAAGCTGATAACCTTCATCGAGACGTTGGAGAGGTGCTTGAGCAGAGCCACCGGCAGAGAGGTG
Organism: Paenibacillus sp. PL2-23; assembly: GCF_040834005.1. NCBI lineage: Bacteria > Bacillati > Bacillota > Bacilli > Caryophanales > Paenibacillaceae > Paenibacillus > Paenibacillus sp. PL2-23. The sequence goes on along the minus strand of NZ_CP162129.1, from coordinate 10,816 downwards.
GTCTTCGACAAGGTGTTCGAACCGATTAAGCCAGGCGATGTGCCGGCTACGTACGCCTCGACGGATCAGCTGCAGCAAGCGGTAGGCTTCAAGCCGGAGACGTCGATTGAGCAAGGCCTGCAGAAGTTCGCGGATTGGTACGTGAGCTATTACGGCGTTCAATAAGAAGGATTGGTCTCATGCGCAAATGGATGTACGGAGCAGTCGTCCTGCTATGGATGGCTGTTATTATCAGCTTCTCGCATCAGACGGCGACGTCGTCGAACGAGCTGAGCTACGGCGTGACCGAGCGGCTTGTCGCGTTCGTAGAGCTTCTGGTGCCGAGCGTGGAGCTGAATGCAGTGGAGCTTCATCATATGGTGCGGAAGAATGCTCATTTCCTGATCTATCTGGTGCTGGGCATTCTGGTTATGGGCACGCTGACTAAGCTCGGCATGAAGGGCTTGCGGTGCGCGGCGGTGACGCTGCTCCTCTGTGTATTGTTCGCTGTGTCGGATGAGGTGCATCAGCTCTTCGTGATTGGGAGAGGGGCTCAGGTCCAGGATGTGCTGATTGACAGCGCCGGAGCGGTTATTGGCATGGGCCTCTACAAGTGGGTTGCGCGCATGAGAGGCAGGTCTGCTGGCGAATAGCCGCTTTTTTTGTTTCATAGTGGGACAGCTAGAGTAGGGAGGTAGCCATCATAGCATGACGAGAGCTCAGAGAATATCCATCATTGTTGTGGCGTCACTGGCTGTGCTGGGTCTGGCCGCTTATGGCACGGTCGGTCTACTGGCCAAAATAAATCAAGTCAACCAGCTAAACGGTCAGTTATCCGCCGCTGATCTAGCGAGCAGCTCCGTGGCACCGGACGCTTCGCCCGTCCCCGCGGCATCGGAGCCAGCCTCCGGCGCCGAAGCGGAGGAGGGGTCGGCCCCGGCGGAGACGACTGCGCCTGCGGCGAGCAAGCGCCCCGCCAGCGTGGAGACGGCGCGCCCCGCGCCAGCGTTTGACAAGCCTGCCGGGCAGCCTGCGGCTCCGGCGGCGACGGCTGCGCCAACAAGCTCCGGCGGCCAAGCCGGCGGGGGAGCTTCGCCCGCGCCGGATGATGCGAGCAAGCGCAAGGCGGCCATCGACGGGAACGTGCAGGCCGATATGGAGGTGCTGCGGGCTGCGTGCAGCTCCAAGAGCGCCGGGCTTGTCGCGGACATTAAGGCGGAGCTCGCCTCCAATCCGGATGCGACGATTGAGACGATTACGAGCCAGTTTCTAGGCAAGGTGGCGCTGGCAGAAGCGGAATGCGACGCGAAGTTCGCCGGGCTGGTGAGCGACGCGAAGGCGCAGTATCAGGAAGCGGGCTTGTTGGCCAGCGAGCTGCCGGATTGGTCCACCGCCTACGAGAGCGCCAAGGTGCAGGCTCGGTCGAAGGCTTTGGTGGAGATTGCCGGCGCTTTGCAATAGACAAGCTTATACGGGATGAAGAGGAGAATTGGCGATGAAGATGAAATCTTGGGCAATGTTCGGCTTGCTGTTGATGGTTCTGGCTGCGAGTCTGCCGCTTCAAGCGGCGGCCGCCACGACGACTACTGCGACGACGGTGCAGGTGAAGACGCAGGCGGTGAAGCTGGTATTTGACGGGCAGGAGCTGTCGCTTCCGGAAGGGCAGCATTCTTTTATCCACCAGGGCCGCACGTATGTGCCGATTCGTTATCTGTCCTACGCGCTGCTGAAGCAGGTGGTGTGGAATGGCGAGAAGAATGAAGTGACGGTGTCGGAGCCGACGGAGGACGAGCTGCTGGAGCTGAAGAAGAATCTGAAGCTCGCAACGGGCAAAGCGATTGCCAAGGAGCAGCAGACGTTGACGATGAAGGTGAAGGCGGCTTCGCTGGTCTTCGACGGGGAGGCGAAGAAGCTTCCGGCTGGTCAATCGTTGTTCATCCTGCAGGGCTCGATCTATGTGCCGCTGCGCTTCCTGGCGGAGTCGATCGGAACTGACATTGGCTGGGACCCCCTGACGAGAACGGTGACGGGAGAGTCGGCCGTGTATCGGGCGGAGCAAGAGAAGGCCAAGGAAGAGAAGACGGATGAGAAGAAGGAAGCGGATGCGGGTAACGGCGTTGTCGGCGGGATTCCTGGAGCAGGCGGCGGTGGCGGTGGCTCGGTGGTTAAGCCTACATACGAGCAGATTACGGCAAGCGCGGAAGCCTCCCTCCAGTCGCTGAAAGCGGGCTGCCAGAGCACGCTGATGTCGCTGGCGGTCAGCTATTTGAATGCTGACGCCGCTGGGAAAGTCACGGTGAAGGCGCAGGCGGAGCAGGAGCTGGCAAGCTGCACGGTCCAGTTCGAAGCAGTCCTCGCGGATACCAGCGCGAAGCTGACGGCGAACGGCTACAGCACGGCTGTGATTGCGGAGTATCGTTCAGCGTTCGAGGCAGAGCTGGCAGCAGGCAGAGCACTGGCGGGGATGTAGTTTTTTTAGCTAAGCATCATCTCATTAGGCCTTCGGCTTGTGGGTTCGGGGAGATCCGACTTACTTGCTGGAGGTCTTTTTTGGGATGGGGTGTTCGATATGGTGAACGATCGTCCATACCTCCTAAGAATCTATGAATTTAGGCTTGTTTTACTAGCAAAACGTGGTAATATAAGACCTATAGAAGCAATGCACGATAACGGCAAACCTGTCGAAAGATAGGGACGCAAAGCTACAGGGCCTTCCGATTGATGGCAGCCAGCTACCGAATGGATATGCTTTTTGTTTATTTATAGGACTATATTGAACAAATCTAGTACCCTATTGAACGACTAGACAACTTTACACGACAATGGCAAACCTATCGAAAGGTAGGGACGCAAAGCTATAGGGCCTTCTAACAAGATGGCAGCCTGGCCACCGAAGGGAGTTTTGTCGAATGAGAAAATTCGTTCTGATGTTGATTGCAGCATTCGTCTTGTTCGCGCCGGTACATGCAACTGGGGCTGATGCAAGCGCGTCGGCGACAGCTTGGCTGGATAACACGAAGCTTGCGCAAGGGGTTGTAGCGGTATCCTACGACGTGAAAGCGAATGTGAAGACCAAGGTTATGATTACGAAGGGCAAGGAAAGCTATACGTACAACCTCCCGGCCGGCAAGAAGACGGAGCAGTTCCCCCTTCAGCTCGGCAACGGCGACTATAAAGTCATGGTGCTGGAGAACGTGTCCGGCAAGTCCTACAAGGTGATCAAGCAAGCTTCGGTGAAGCTGAACCTGAAGGATGAGAAGGCTGTCTATCTGAATTCGGTTCAGAACGTAAGCTGGACAAGCACGAACAAAGCGATTGCCAAAGCCCAGGAGCTGGC
>NZ_CP162129.1:0-2500 GCF_040834005.1 Paenibacillus sp. PL2-23 | reverse complement strand
ACTCCGGCTGTCAAGAAAAGCCTCTAGTGAGATCAAGGTGCCCGTACCGCAAACCGACACAGGTAGGCGAGCAGAGCATGCTAAGGCGCGCGGAAGAACTCTCGTTAAGGAACTCGGCAAAATGACCCCGTAACTTCGGGAGAAGGGGTGCCTCGGTAGGGTGAATAGCCCGAGGGGGCCGCAGTGAAAAGGCCCAAGCGACTGTTTAGCAAAAACACAGGTCTGTGCGAAGCCGTAAGGCGAAGTATACGGGCTGACGCCTGCCCGGTGCTGGAAGGTTAAGGGGAGCGGTTAGGGGTAACCCGAAGCTGTGAACCGAAGCCCCAGTAAACGGCGGCCGTAACTATAACGGTCCTAAGGTAGCGAAATTCCTTGTCAGGTAAATTCTGACCCGCACGAATGGCGTAACGACTTGGGCGCTGTCTCAACGAGAGATCCGGTGAAATTTTAATACCTGTGAAGATGCAGGTTACCCGCGACAAGACGGAAAGACCCCATGGAGCTTTACTGCAGCTTGATATTGGACTTTGGTACGATCTGTACAGGATAGGTGGGAGCCTATGAAGCCGGAGCGCCAGCTTCGGTGGAGGCGTCCTTGGGATACCACCCTGATCGTATCGGAGTTCTAACCTGGTACCGTGAATCCGGTACAGGGACCGTGTCAGGCGGGCAGTTTGACTGGGGCGGTCGCCTCCTAAAATGTAACGGAGGCGCCCAAAGGTTCCCTCAGAATGGTTGGAAATCATTCGAAGAGTGCAAAGGCATAAGGGAGCTTGACTGCGAGACCTACAAGTCGAGCAGGGACGAAAGTCGGGCTTAGTGATCCGGTGGTACCGCATGGAAGGGCCATCGCTCAACGGATAAAAGCTACCCTGGGGATAACAGGCTTATCTCCCCCAAGAGTCCACATCGACGGGGAGGTTTGGCACCTCGATGTCGGCTCATCGCATCCTGGGGCTGAAGTAGGTCCCAAGGGTTGGGCTGTTCGCCCATTAAAGCGGTACGCGAGCTGGGTTCAGAACGTCGTGAGACAGTTCGGTCCCTATCTGTCGCGGGCGCAGGAAATTTGAGAGGAGCTGTCCTTAGTACGAGAGGACCGGGATGGACGTACCGCTGGTGTACCAGTTGTTCCGCCAGGAGCACCGCTGGGTAGCCAAGTACGGACGGGATAAGCGCTGAAAGCATCTAAGCGTGAAGCCCCCCTCAAGATGAGATTTCCCAATTTAGTAAGACCCCTTGAAGACGACGAGGTTGATAGGTTCGGGGTGGAAGCACGGCAACGTGTGCAGCTGACGAATACTAATCGGTCGAGGGCTTATCCTAAAGTGTTTCCGAGAGGAAACACACATCGTAAGCATATGCTTATGACAGCTAAAGTTCAGCAAACTTTCGTATCCAGTTTTCAATGTGTAAACATTGACGTTTGGTGATGACGGCGAAGGGGAACCACGCGTTCCCATACCGAACACGACCGTTAAGCCCTTCAGCGCCGATGGTACTTGGACCGCAGGGTCCTGGGAGAGTAGGACGTCGCCAAGCACAGAAGACCTACCGTATTCATTTACGGTAGGTCTTTTTGTGCTTGGCGACGTTCCTCTCCCTACTGGGAGAGTGTCTGAACCATTTTGATCGAAGCAATTCGATGAAGCGTGACCCGGCATTTAGAGGTAGGTTCAGACGCCGACCGGCGAAGTGATGGCTTTGAAGCGGATTCATTGCCGGTGCGGAATGGACGTTGCCAAGCACGAGTAGCCTAAGCTCAGTGAGGAATGGACGTTGCCAAGCACGAATGACCTTTCACAGATTACTGTGGCAGTTTTTTGATGTGGTCGAACCTAAGTAACCTGATGATGAATGTTGCGCGCTATATACAGTAGAAAGCGGATGACGAGTAAATCCTGCAAATCCTGCAGTAATTAATGCTCGAAAAGTTTGTGTAGAGTCAAATTGATGCAAATGTGCAGGATTATAGATGATGTGTGGTCGTGTAAGGTGGGACGGTGTTTGAAATGATGTATAATCGCAGCAATTCCTCGTTTGAGCAAGCTAATATAAGAATATGATGTACATTTGCAGCATTATTCGCACGCTGCAACGTAGGGGGATGTAAATCCTGCGAATCTGCAGTAACTTATGCTCGGAGGATGAGTGTAGGGTCAAATTGATGCGAATGTGCAGGATTATAGCCGATGTGTGGACGTGAAAGGTAGAAGTGTGCTTGAAATGATGTATAATCGCAGCAATTCCTCGTTTGAGCAAGCAAATGTAAGAAAATGATGCACTTTTGCAGCATTATTCGCACGCTGCAACGTAGGGGATGTTGATCCTGCAAATCCTGCAGTAATTAATGCTCGAAAGGTTAGTGTAGGGTCAAATTAATGCGAATATGCAGGATTATAGCCGATGTGTGGACGTGAAAGGTAGAAGTGTGCTTGAAATGATGTATAATCGCAGCAATTCCTCGTTTGAGCAAACAAATATAAGAAATTGATGTACTTTT